>CAJXIL010000237.1 GCA_913054455.1 uncultured Roseobacter sp. | reverse complement strand
AGATCCCGCCCCTGAAACTGAAAGGTGCCAAACCGGAAGAAGCGGATGGAGCGAATACTCTCGCCAAAGACCCGCACCAAAAGCTCTTCGGATTTTGGCCCCTGGATCGCCAGCGGCGAGACGTCCGGCTCATCCACCAGAACATCCAAGCGCCAGCCATTGGCAATGCCCTTGACCCAATAGAGCAGATCACTGTCCGCAATTGAGATCCACCAACGATCCTCTGCCAGTTTTACTGCAACCGGGTCATTCAGCATGCCACCTGTTTCGTCGACAATGGGAACGTAATAGCACTGCCCCGGCAGCATCCCGCGCAGATCACGCGGTGTCAGCATCTGCATCAGGCGGCCTGCATCGGGCCCCCGCAGTTCCACCTGACGCTCACAGGAGACATCCCAGATCTGCACATGCTTTTTTAGGTGATGGTAGTCCGCCTCGGGGCTTTCAAACACCGTTGGTAACAGCATGTGATTGTAAACAGTATAGGCCTTAACATGGGCAGCTTCGACTCCTTCTGAAAAAGGGGTTCTACGCAAACGCCGCGATGGGGAAATAAATGCCATAGCTCATCCTCCTAGCTAATGGAAACGCTCATTGTTCAGGTCTTTCAGCGTGGATCACGCCCTTCGGTCTGATATGTTTGGTCTTGCTTCGGCCCCTCGCCAAAAGAGCCGCCCTCCCCCCCTGTAGCCCTCATCCTCAATGGTTCAGATTGCGGCTGACCGGTGGCTTTCAGAGCTGCCTCCAAGTAGTACTAGAATCGACTCGCTCTGAAATATTTAAATGTCAGACTTTTAAATGTCAGACAAATAAAAACGACAACCCGGAGAAATTGGAGCCGAAATGAAAATTGATCCAACAAGTTCAGCCGATCTGTCCGCACAGATCGCTCAGTCGATCAAAGCCGCCATCATCAATGGCGACTTGATTGTGGATCAGAGACTTCCCTCGGAAACCGAACTTTCCGATCATTTCGAGGTGTCTCGCCCCACTGTACGCGAAGCTCTAAAACGGCTGGCGGCACAGTCTTTGATACGCACTCAGCGTGGTGCAACGGGGGGCGCCTTTGTCAACCGGCTCAGCTTTGAGGACGCCTATGCCCAACAGGTGACAACATCCACCCTGCTGCTGAGCATGAATGACGTCAGCTTTCAAACCGCCTGCGAGGCGCGCTATGCACTGGAGCGTGCCTGCGCGCCGCTCTCAGCCCTGCGACGCAATGCCGACCAACTGGCCACCATGCGGGCCGAAATCTTCCGCCAGGGCCAACCGAACCTCTCGGATGAGGCCTTTTGTGCTTCAGACGTTGCCTTTCATCGCGCCCTTGTCGACGGGGCCGCAAATCCCGTGCTGTCCTATCAATTGGCGGGCGCCGTGGAGGCCATGCAGCCGCTGATGAATATGATCACCTTTTCCGCACGCGACCGCGCCCGCATCGTCGCGCTACACTGTGAAATTGCCGATGCGATTGACCAAGGCGATGGTCCAGCTGCCTCCGATGGCTTGCAGGCTCTTGAACAGGAAACACTTAGCCTCGCCCAAAAGGTCTTTGAAACCCGGGCAGCCAAGTCCTAGCAACAGGCGGCCAGCCAACCGCGAAGATTTCATATGGCCCCAAAATCCCGGGGGACCCGATGCCAGGCACCAGCAGAGGCCTGCCCCCGTAATACCTGCTCCAAAACCTCTGGCAAAGAAAATGCAATTCCCCGATAAAAAAGGGCACTTCACCACTTCAAATTCACCCGACAATCCCTTATGTTATCACTGTTCTCTAGGGAACTATGGACATAAATGCGCTCGTAATAAACGGATCGGACCCGGGGGCGGTACCCGGCGACTCCACCAAACATGCTTCATTTGGGCATCATGGGGTCGAAACAGGATCGACGGACGTCTAAAGGGGTTAGCTTTGTCTCGGCTGTCTGCCACCGTTATCGGCGAAAACTGTACAATTGCAAATGACAATCGTGCTCCGGTAGCCCTGGCTGCGTAAGCAGTTCGGAAAACCGAAACTTAAGTCCTTTCGCCTAGCAGCGACTGGCGGGGTTCGCAGGTACCTGGCAACAGAAACCTGCACTTTCC
>CAJXIL010000236.1 GCA_913054455.1 uncultured Roseobacter sp. | reverse complement strand
CCATCCGGACTATGACCGTCGGCTCTGGAATCACACCAGATCTGCTGACACTTTTGCCAGTGTTCCACAATTTATCCAAAAACCGGTTCCCACTTTTTGGATCGTGGACACAGCAAAAGCCGCTCGCGGGCTTACGGGGATGAGCCCGCATACCGCCGGTGGGGAATTTCGCCCCGCCCTGAGAACAGCGCGACCCTGCCAAGAAGCGCTGAAATGTGCAAGACAGGAAAGACAGGCTGACGCGGCGCTACATAGGTTTGTTTGGGCATGTGAGGCGACTTGGGCTTTCCATTTGCCCATGAGCGGCTAGGCTGCGAGCAGATTGAAATAGGAGAGCGCGATGAAACTGCACTATGCCCCGACTTCCCCCTTTGTGCGCAAAGTGATGGTCTTGCTGCACGAGACCGAAACGCTGGACAGTGTGGAGCTCCACAACGTCGCAACCACCCCCTATGCGCCCAGTGCTGATGTCCAGGCCAGTAACCCCCTGGCAAAAATCCCGGCGCTCGAACGCGCGGATGGGCCGGCGCTGTATGACAGCCGGGTAATCTGCGAATACCTGAACGCGCGCGCCGATAGTGATCTTTATGGCGGCGGCTGGGACAGCAAGGTGTTGGAGGCCACGGCCGATGGCATCATGGAAGCGGCCGTTTTGATGACCTATGAGATGCGACTGCGTCCAGAAGCGCAGCAATCGCCTGATTGGATCAAGGCGCAGCTGGGTAAGGTACTGGGGGCTTGCTCGGCGCTCAATGCGCGCTGGATGAGTCACTTGCAGGGGCCATTGGACATGGGTCAGATCGCCGTGGGCTGCGCACTGGCCTATCTGGATTTTCGCCACCCGGATGCAGGTTGGCGGGTTGGAAATGAGGCCCTGGCGGATTGGTTCAAGACCTTCGAATCGCGCGACTCGATGCAGGCGACACGGCCGCCAGAGGGTTAAGTTTTCCTTTATGAATCTGGGGGGAGACGCCTTTCCTCTGTGGCTTTCAGAGCGCCGTTGCAAAGAAACTTGAAACTGGAGTGGCATGTGCGCCTTTGACCGCTGGACGAAAGCGCTTCACCCGTTTATGACCCGCCATGAGTCACCGCGTTTATCGTGGTGCATGCGCATGTTTGCCCTAAACGGGCGCTGGAAATGGAGAAAACCTCGTGTCCCACGCAGAAGACCACGAAGGAACCCGGAGAGATTTCCTCTACTACGCCACTGCCGGCGCCGGGGCAGTGACTGCGGGTGCCGCTGTATGGCCCCTGGTCAATCAGATGAATCCCTCGGCCGACGTCAAAGCTTTGTCCTCGATCCTCGTGGATATTAGCGGTGTAGAAGTTGGAACGCAGATCAGTGTGATGTTCCTGGGGAAACCCGTGTTCATCCGCCGTCGTACTCAGGCAGAGATCGACGAAGCCCGCGCGGTTGACGTCGCAGGCCTGATTGATACCGCTTCGGAAAACCCCAACAAGCCTGGCACCGATGCCGCGGACCAAAACCGCGCCATGGATGAAAACGGTGAATGGCTGGTAATGATGGGCGTTTGTACCCACCTCGGCTGTGTGCCGCTGGGCGATGGTGCAGGCGAATTCAACGGTTGGTTCTGCCCCTGCCACGGGTCGCACTACGATACCGCTGGCCGGATCCGTAAAGGCCCTGCGCCGCAGAACCTGCATGTGCCCGTCGCTGAGTTCACCGACGCAACAACCATCAAGCTGGGATAAGGAGACGTACCTATGTCCGGTATTCCGCACGACCATTACGAGCCGAAGACAGGCGCAGAAAAGTGGCTGCATAGCCGTCTGCCTATCGTCGGCCTGATCTACGACACAATCATGATCCCCACTCCCAAGAACCTGAACTGGTGGTGGATCTGGGGCATCGTTCTGGCGTTCTGCCTGGTGTTGCAAATTGTCACCGGCATCGTCCTGGTGATGCATTACACGCCGCATGTTGACCTGGCCTTTGCGAGCGTTGAGCATATCATGCGCGACGTGAATGGCGGCTACATGCTGCGCTACATTCACGCAAACGGCGCCTCGCTGTTCTTTGTGGCTGTATATATCCACATTTTCCGCGGTCTCTTCTACGGATCCTACAAGGCCCCACGCGAGATCACCTGGATCATCGGCATGATCATCTACCTCTTGATGATGGCAACCGGTTTCAT
>CAJXIL010000235.1 GCA_913054455.1 uncultured Roseobacter sp. | reverse complement strand
TCGCGTTGGTGAAGAGCAGATGCCTGAATTTGGCGCCTTGCTCGAAGGGGATCTAGTCCCTGTTGAGGTGGATGGAATATTTACCCCCACGCCGCGTCCCTTGGCTGCACTACTGGCCTATCTGGAAGACATCCAGCGCTGATCTCGCCACAGGGCAGGGGAGAAAGGAGCCATGCTGCTCAGGCGCAAATCCCTTCCAACTCGGCGTCTTTCCAGGGCAGGTAGACATCACTTTGCCGGGTCTTGGGTAAATCCGAGACAGGCATGACCGCCTTGAGCATTTTGTGTAACCGCTTGCTGCGCGCTGCTTGCGGCGCCAGGGCACGACAGCAGACATATTCTTCGACGATGGTGCCCTGTTGTTCATAGCCATAGCTAAGAAAATCCGGGCTGTCATCCAATGCGAACAGATAGGGGTCGGGGCTGGCGCTGTGTTCTGCTGCTGCCCGCAGAGGGTGATAGCCGGTGGTGCGCCGGTTTTGCCATTGCCAGACATGGGTCATCTCATGGGCCAGCAACATGGCTTCTACCAGATACAGCCGGTCCGGGTAGGCAGGCATATAGTCCTCTGTGTACCAGTCTTTGACGAAAAAGATCCGGTTAAACAGGGCGACAGCCGCCGGGGAAGATGTGACGATCTTCTCTTCCTTGACGGGGGGCAGAATGCGCTCGCGGCAGGTTACGCGCGGGCGAGGTTTGCGCCGAAAGGTGACGGCGGCAACCGGCGCACCGCGCACCAGCCGTACCCGATCGGTATCGATGCTCTCGCCGTGAATTTCAGAGAGGAAGCTGAGTTCGGAATCGCTGAGCGGGCGTCCACAGGCCGCGAGCAACGAAAAGATCACAACAAGACGCGGGATCATCTGATGTCCCGGTGTGACTGTTGCAGATCGCTGTAAAACCACCTGATCCTAAACATTTATTCCCCCTAAACCCTATCCACAGCTCAAGGCCAGAACCCGGCTGATTTCCATCAAGGAACGGCCAGACTGCGCGTGCCAGTGATTAAAGGCGGTTTGAACCTGGCGAAGTGCCGTTTTTGAGGTGGCCGGTTTGTCAATCACCCCTTCGGCGATCAGTCGCCCAGTGACATCTTTGGACAGGACGAACCCATCGCGCCCGGCAAAACGCATGACCATCTGGCCGGTGCCTCCTCCCAATCGGCTGCCGCGTTTTTTCAACATGTCCAGCAGCCCGATAAAATCCGTCGAGGGCCATTCGGTAAACACCTTCGGCGCGCCGCCCTCTTGGCGCAGCTCCATCAGGAAGACCGCATTATCACGCACCGTCTGGATCTTGGCCCCGTTGCGGACGATATCGGTGTTCTTCAGCAGGGAGTCGAGTTTTTCCTCATCCATGAAGGCGTTGCGGCCCACATCAAACTGATCAAAGGCGGCTTCGAAGCCAGGCCACTTATTCTCTATGACCGTCCAACTAAATCCAGCCTGAAAGACAGATTTGGTCATCAGTGACAGCCAGCGATCCTCCGCCAGGGTCGAGGCCGCAGGGTCGGGGTGCACTAGCAAGGCCTCCAGGGCCTCAGCTCCGCCGTGACGGTCGGCGGATATGTCAAAGATCTCTTCAAAACTGCGCATGGCACTTTGGTCCGGTTAGGTTAGGGGGCGTAAAAGGTCGCAGTCGCGGTTGCGACCAGTTTGTCGCTGCTTTCTTCGCGCATCTCGGCGCGGGTGAAAACCAGTGCTTTGCCTGCGCGCACCACCTCTGCTCGGCAAAGGATGGCAGAGCCAACAGCGGGGCGCAGGAACTGTGTGTGCAGATCCGTGGTGGCAAACATCCGCATCTCACCCGCATGGGCGACCGCCGCCAGGACCATCGCGGTATCGGCGAGCGCAGCCAGGGCCTGCCCTGATACAATGCCGCCCACCCGCGCCAGATGGGGGGCCAAGGGCATATGCAATAGGGCGAACTGGGGGGAGAACTCTGTCACCGTCAAATCCAAGGCCCGGACCCATTCGGCAAAGTTTTCGTCCAACAGGGCCTGCGCGTCAGTCACAGTCATCGCTAAAGTTGAACTCATCTCAGCCTCATTTTTGCATCTGTTTAAAAGGAGACTAGCGGCCTGATTGGCGCAACTCCACCACAGATTTCCCCAATCGAAACGGCGCTGCAAAGCCGACAAGGCACAGGGCAAAGAGTTGCAGCACCAGGATATAGGCATTGTCTTGCAGATAGTCCCATTCTTCCTTTAAGCGCTGGATCTGGGCGATCAGATCCTCAT
>CAJXIL010000234.1 GCA_913054455.1 uncultured Roseobacter sp. | reverse complement strand
CGGAACCCCGGGTGGCGCGGATTTCAGAGGCGGATGCCAAGATGATCCGGGGCTGTGTCATCTACAAGGATGACGACGTTATCGTCCTGAACAAACCTGCGGGTCTGGCAGTGCAAGGGGGCAGCGGCACCACCAAACATGTCGATGGTCTGGCCGATGCCCTGCGCTTTGACGCCGAGGAAAAGCCCCGTCTGGTGCACCGTCTCGACAAGGACACATCTGGCGTACTGGTACTGGCGCGCACGCGGCTGGCGGCAAAATCGCTGACGGCGGCCTTCCGCCATCGCAACACTCGCAAGGTCTATTGGGCGCTGGTTGCAGGCGTTCCCACGCCCTACCTCGGCGAGATCAAAGCGGGGCTGGTCAAAGCCGGCGGACATGGTTCTAGCGGGGAAGGCGAAAAAATGATCGCCGTGCACCCAAACGAGATCGACAGAACGCCGGGCGCCAAGCGCGCGCATACCTATTACGCCACGCTCTACCGGGTGGCGGGGCGCGCCTCTTGGGTGGCGATGGAGCCGGTGACCGGCCGGACACACCAGCTGCGCGCGCATATGGCCGAGATTGGCCATCCCATCATTGGCGATGGTAAATACGGCGGGTCGGGCCAGGAAAACCTGGGCGATGGCTGGGGCGCCCAGCTGGGCGGAGTGATCAGTAAAAAGCTGCATCTGCACGCGCGCCGTCTGGTGTTTGAACACCCGACCACCAAAAAAGACATCGTGATGATGGCCGAGCTGCCGCCGCATATGAAGGACAGTTGGGAGACCTTTGGCTGGACCGAAGACCTGGCGGCAGATGATCCTTTTGAGGGGCTGATGTGAGCGCAGACCTACGGCTGATCCTGTTTGACGTGGATGGCACTCTGGCGGACAGCCAGAATGCCATCGCCTCTGCCATGGAACGGGCCTTTGACGGGCAGGGGCTCAAGGTTCCTGCCCATGGCGATATACTCTCGATTGTGGGGCTATCGCTGCCTTTGGCCATGGACCAATTGGCACCAGATCAGTCCACTGCGGTGCGGGCGCATTTGGTTGAAGGCTACAAGCAGGCCTATATGGACAAACGCCTGGCGCAGGGAGCGGGGCATTCGCCGCTGTTTCCGGGGGCTGCTGAAGTACTCGCTGAGTTACACGCCGTACCGGAGTATTTGCTGGGGGTGGCGACCGGTAAATCACAACGTGGCCTGGACGCGCTTATTGCCGCCCATGGGCTTGAGTGTTTTGTCACCCGCCAGGTGGCGGATCATCATCCCTCCAAGCCGCATCCCTCTATGGTGCTGACAGCCCTGGCCGAAACCGGCGTGGAGCCTGCCAATGCAGTGATGATTGGGGATACAAGCTTTGACATTGATATGGGGCGCGCAGCAGGCGTTTGCACCATCGCGGTTGACTGGGGTTACCACCCTGCGGCCGAGCTGGGGGCGGATCATATCATCAGCCGCTTTGAGCAATTGACCCCGTTATTGCAACAGATCTGGAAGACATAAGACATGAGTGAGTGGAAGCAAAAGCGGTTCTGGAAAGAGGCCAAACCCGTTGAGGTTGAGGGTGGGTTTTCGGTTCATCTGGATGGTCGCGGGTTAAAGACCCCAGCGAAGGTTGCGCTCACTCTGCCCAGTCTTGAAATGGCCAAAGCGATTGCGGTGGAATGGGATGCGCAGGCTGAAGGCATCAACCCTGAGACTATGCCTTATACGCGCTCGGCCAATGCCGCCATCGATAAGGTCGCGAATCAGCATGCCGAAGTCGCAGACATGTTGGCGGATTATGGCGATTCGGACCTTCTGTGCTACCGCGCCGATAGCCCGCAGGAGCTGGTAACGCGTCAGGCTGAACAATGGGACCCTGCTTTAAGCTGGGCAGAAGAAGTCTTTGGTGTACGTCTGGAAACCCGCCAGGGCTTGCTGCATTCCCGCCAAGATCCAGCGGCCCTGAAGGTGCTGCGGCAGGCTGTTCACGGGCTGGACAATTTTCGACTCGCTGCCTTTCACGACCTTGTGTCAATGTCTGGATCTTTGGTCTTGGGCTTTGCAACTGCCCAAAATTGGCGCACAGCGGATGATATTTGGCAGATTTCGCGCCTGGACGAAACCTGGCAGGAGGAGCAATGGGGCGTTGACGAGGAGGCGCAGGAGACAGCGGGGTTGAAGCGGACAGCCTTTTTACACGCCAAGAGTTTCTACGACATCTGTTGAGAAGACAGCAAATTGCTAGATCGTTTCCCTTTCTGAAATTTTACATCGAATAGTAAAGAGTTCGCTATCCGGACATCGAAATTCATGATCACGCACTTGACGTTTGTTGATGAATGCGCCCAAACTCCCTGTACGAATTGGGGTTTCACTCCAGTTCACACCATTTCCGGCACCGCTTGTGTCGGGCAAAAAAAACCACCGCAATAGGTGGAACATCAGGAAGAGGTAAAAATGAAAAATACCGTAATTTTGGGCGCGCTGACCATTGCTGGTCTGTCGGCTGGTG
>CAJXIL010000233.1 GCA_913054455.1 uncultured Roseobacter sp. | reverse complement strand
GGCCATATGGGGGTGACGGCAGAGAATGTCGCGGATGAGCATGAGATCACCCGCGCGCAGATGGACGAGTTTGCCCTCGCCAGCCAAACCCGTGCGGCGGCGGCGATCGAGGCTGGTTATTTCAAAAGCCAGATCACCCCGGTCGAGGTGAAGGTAAAGCGCGACATGGTGGCCTTTGAGGTGGATGAGCACCCCAAGGGTACGTCATTGGAGGCCTTGGCGGGGCTGCGGGCAGTATTCCAGAAGGACGGCCGCGTCACTGCGGGCAATGCCTCTGGCATCAATGATGGCGCGGCGGCCCTTGTCATGGCGCGGGCAGAGGCAGCTGAAAAGGCCGGCCTGAAGCCCAAGGCGCGGGTTCTGGGCTATGCCCATGCAGGGGTGCGCCCCGAGGTCATGGGCATCGGCCCGGTGCCAGCAGTGCAGAACCTGCTGGCCAAGACCGGCCTAAAGGCCAGCGATTTTGACGTTGTGGAAAGCAACGAGGCCTTTGCCTCGCAGGCGCTGGCGGTGAATAAGGAGCTGGGCTTGGATCCGGCGAAAGTGAACCCAAATGGCGGTGCCATCGCTCTGGGCCATCCAGTGGGCGCGACCGGGGCCATCATCACGCTGAAGACTCTGTATGAGCTGGAGCGCATCGGTGGCAAACGTGGCCTTATCACCATGTGTATTGGCGGCGGTCAGGGGATTGCTCTGGCGATCGAGCGTCTTTGAGGTCCTAATACTGAGGGGCTCTTGGGGATAAGAAAAGGGCTTTGCCCCTCTGGCCCATAAGGGCCATTCACCCCAGAATATTTTAGGAAAGATGAAAGGGCGCGGCTGGGAGGCTGCGCCTTTTTTGGGCCTCAGAACAGATGCGTAAGGAGCAGCGTGATAAGGATGCCGACTGTGGCACCGAGGGCGCTGGCGCGTTTCCAGGAATTTTTGCCGTGATCTGATGCCGGGTCCTGGGCTTGGGCGATGAGCGCTTGTTCCATCAATGCAGGCAGGCGCGGGCCAAAGCGGGCCAAGACC
This sequence comes from uncultured Roseobacter sp., assembly GCA_913054455.1. Taxonomy (GTDB): domain Bacteria; phylum Pseudomonadota; class Alphaproteobacteria; order Rhodobacterales; family Rhodobacteraceae; genus Pseudophaeobacter. The sequence goes on along the minus strand of CAJXIL010000233.1, from coordinate 1,738 downwards.
TTGGCCGTTTTCATCAGGTCCGAGGCCATGGCACGGGGGCCGATGCTTTTCTTGATGTAGTCTTCAACCACCGGCTGTGCGACTTCCCAGATGTTGATATGGGGATCCAACGAGCGGGCGACACCTTCTACCACCACCATGGTGCGTTGCAGCAGGATCAGCTCGGTGCGGGTTTCCATGCCAAAGCGTTCGGTGACCTCGAACAGATAGTTCAACAGGTTGCCCATGGAGATATGGCTGGCATCCATGCCAAAGATAGGCTCCCCTACAGCGCGGATGGCGCGGGCGAATTCATCCACATCGCGGTCTGCAGGTACATAGCCTGCCTCAAAATGCACTTCGGCCACGCGTTTGTAATCGCGCTTAATAAAGCCAAACAGGATCTCAGCGTAGACCCGGCGGGTGTATTCGTCGATATGGCCCATGATGCCAAAGTCATAAGCAATGATGTCGCCATTGGCGGCGACCTTGAGATTCCCCTGGTGCATATCGGCGTGGAAATAGCCGTCGCGCAGCGCATGGCGCAGGAACAGTGACAGGACCCGTTCGCCCAAAACATGGCGATCGTGGCCGGCCGCATCCAGCGCGGCATTGTCGCCTAGCGCGACCCCATCGGCCCAGTCCAGGGTCATCACCCGGCGCGCCGAGGCCTCCCAGCGTATGCGCGGCAGCTGAAAGCCGGCATCATCGGTCGTGTTGGCGGCAAATTCCGAGGCGGCTGAGCTTTCCAAGCGCAGGTCCAACTCGCCCTGTACGACACCATCGAAGTGTTCGATCACCTGCATGGGGCGCAGACGGCGCGCACCGGGAGCAAAGAGATCGACGATTCTGGCGGCAAAGTAGAAGGCATCCACGTCTTTGTTAAAAGCGCGTTCAATGCCTGGGCGCAGTACTTTTACAGCGACATCCTCGCCGGTTTCGGTCAGCCGGGCACGATGCACCTGAGCAATGGAGGCGGCGGCGATCGGCTCGCTGAATTCAGAGAACACCTCGGCCAGCGGACGGCCCAGCTCGCGTTCGACCTCTGCCATGGCTTCGGCGCGGGAAAAGGGGGGCAGCTGATCCTGCAACACCCGCAGCTGCTGCGCCATTTCATCGCCCACCACATCAGGGCGGGTCGAGAGCACCTGACCGAACTTGATATAGGCTGGGCCCAGCGCTGTCAGCGCCCGGGTGGCCGGGGGCATATTGGGGTCGCCCTTGTAGCCCAGCCATTGAAAAGGCCAGCCAAGAGTATAGGCCAGCACACGTAGGGGCGCGGGCGCGTCAAAGGCATCCAGGACCACATCCATGGCGCCGGTGCGCACCATTGTGGCACCAGTGCGGATCAAGCGGACGATATTATGGGGGCCACGCATGTATCAGATCTTCCAGCCGGAATGCAGCGCCGCAATACCCATGGAGAGGTTGCGGTACTTGGCATTGGCAAAGCCTGCGGTTTTCACCATCTCGAGAAAGGTGTCCTGATCCGGGAAATTGCGAATTGATTCCACCAGATATTGATAGCTGTCGTAGTCATCAGCGATGAGCTTACCCATACGCGGGATCACGTTGAAACTATATAGGTCGTAGAGTTTCTGCATCCCGTCATTGGGCAGCTGGCTGAATTCCAGCACCATCAGGCGGCCACCGGGCTTGAGCACCCGGTAGGCTTCGTTCAAGGCTTCCTGCGGGCGTGTGACATTCCGGATGCCAAAGGAGATGGTGTAGACGTCGAATGTATTGTCCTTGAAGGGCA
>CAJXIL010000232.1 GCA_913054455.1 uncultured Roseobacter sp. | reverse complement strand
AACGGACCCCGCACAGCATGACCCATTCGGACAGCGCCCCCAAGGGCAATGGCAAGACCCAGATGAAATCCGCCGCCCGGCTTTATGCGGTGCAGGCGCTGTTTCAGATGGAGCACAGCGATTTGACCTTTGACAAGGTGATTGCTGAATTTGAGAACCATCGCTTTGGCGCTGTTTATGAGGATGCTGAAATGGCCGAGGGAGACACCGGTCTGTTCCGTAAGCTGTTGAAAGATGCGGTGAACTTTCAGGCGCCTATCGACCAAATGACGGATCGTGCACTGGTGGCAAAATGGCCAATTGCCCGCATCGATCCCACCTTGCGGGCGCTCTTCCGCGCAGCTGGTGCTGAGTTCACCCAGTCCAATACGCCGCCTAAAGTGGTGATAAACGAATTCGTCGACATCGCCCGGGCCTTCTTTCCCGAAGGCAAAGAGGCCAAGTTCGTCAATGCTGTGCTGGACCACATGGCGCGGGAGGCAAAGCCGGACTCTTTCTGAGTGGGATCTGATTCGACCTGTTGAAAAGCGCGTCCCCTGAGGCGCGCTTTTTTTGTAGGGCTATTCAGTTTGGTCGCTGGGTGCGACACTATATTCAGGCAAAACTGCCGCAACATGCCCGGGTATCACTGGACCTTCCCGCGCGGGGTGCTACTCTCTTTGTGCACAATAAAGATGAGGTCGTCATGCCCAAGCTGGTAAAACTCTACATCAAAAATGTGATCATCGGATTTGGTATCGCCGCTGGTTTTGTCGCCATGCTGCTATGGTTTAATGTGATGAACCTCTGGGGGCTGGTCAGTCAATCCAGTGATGGGTTGCTGGCCGTTTTCTTACTCTGGTTCATGAATGGTATTGTCTTTGCCGGGGTGCAGTTTGCCTGGGTCATTATGGCAATGGCTGGCAAGGATGAGGGCCCGCGCGGCGGCACGCCGGTTGCGCATCATTTTGAACCGGCTCGGGTCAAGGCCGAGGCGCCCGCCGGACAAAAGCGCCAATTGAACAAACGGCGTTAAAGCTGCAGCATAGCTCTAGTGTCAGGGGCTCCCTGGCGACTACAGAAAAACCCGCGCCCTCAGACCTGAGGAGCGCGGGTTTTCTATGGTTCCGCCGTCGATGGGATGGAAAGTGTGACGGGACCACCGCAGACGTGCGGTTTTGATTCCCGGGGACCTGTATGTACAGGTGGGCGCCAGGTAAACGGACCAGGGTCCGAACAGAGCCAGCTCCCGTGGAATTGCTTAAGGCCACTGGAATGCTTCCGGTCACTGAAGGGGCAGAACCCGCCACGCTTTCTAGGTAGTGTCCCGGAGCGGGCAAAGCAAGAGGTGCAGCGCGCTATCTGGTTTTAGACGGTGGCAGAGGGGGGATATGGCACAGGGACTTGCTTTTTGTTCTCTTATTGTTCACGTTGTTTTAATGGAGACGTTTCGCCAATCCAATCCCGCGCCCAAGGGGCATTTGCAGCCAGGTCAGAGGTTGGCCCGAGGCGTGTCCCGCCACTTGCACGCTCTTGGTTTTGCCTCGTTGCAGGAATTTGTACCCACGCGCGGGCTGCGGGTAGATGTGCTGGGGTTGGGGCCCAAGGGGGAGCTATGGGTGGTCGAATGCAAATCCAGCCGGGCGGATTTCCAGTCAGATCAAAAATGGCAGGGCTATTTGGAATGGTGTGATCGCTACTTTTGGGCGGTCGATACTGAGTTCCCGGTTGATCTGCTGCCCAAGGGCACGGGGTTGATCATTGCGGATGGCTATGATGCCGAAGTGATCCGTATGGCGCCTGAAGACAAGCTGGCCGCTCCCCGGCGTAAGAAGCTGACCCAGAAATTTGCCAGGGACGCAGCGCGGCGTCTGCAGTCCCTGTGCGATCCGCGCCTCGGTCGGGGTGGTCCGCTTTTCACTGATCCCACCAGTCGGGTCTGACGCCCTGAGGCTGTGACTGTTTAGCCTGTCACCATACGGGCAGCCTGGGCGGCGGCGCGCAGTTCGTCTGCGATTTCTTCGGCTTCTTCCGGATCAAAATCCATCGGGATTTCGACGCCGTCGGCCTCGATGAACAGCCGCACCATGCCTTGATCGGTGGGACCGATTTGCATGTTTGCTTCGATGTCGCGTTCGCTATTGATACCCATTTTGCACTCCTGCCGCAGTTCTATTGCCGGTGTCCGGTGCTATCCCGCGAAGGCTTGAAAGGCAAGCTGCTCTGAGCTTTGATAGGGTATGGCAGAGACAACACTGCGTCGATTCGAACCGTCAGATTGTCAATGGCTGGTGGCCCGCCACCAGGATCTCTATGCGCGCGATGAGGGGTTTGATGACAGCTTTGGCCCTCTGGTGGCCGAGATTTTGCAGGAATTTTGTGAAAGCCACGATCCGGCCTGTGAACAAGGATGGATTGCGCATCGTGGGACACAGCGGTTGGGGTCGATCTTTTGTGTGCGCCAGAGTGAAACCACTGCAAAACTGAGGCTGTTTCTCCTGACGCCCGAGGCACGCGGGCAGGGCTTGGGCAAAGAGCTGCTGAACCATTGCATGTCCTTTGCGCGCAGCGCGGGGTATCACGATATGCAGCTTTGGACCCATGAAAGCCATCACGCCGCCTGTGCACTTTATGCGGCCTTTGGTTGGCAATTGGTCTCTAGCAAGCCGGTTCACTCATTTGGGCAGGATTTGATCGAACAAAGCTGGGAAGTTGTGTTATAAAGCTCTTGCGCTTCGGTTTTCCCTAGGCTAAATCGCCCGCAGTGCCGCCTTAGCTCAGTAGGTTAGAGCGCCTGATT
>CAJXIL010000231.1 GCA_913054455.1 uncultured Roseobacter sp. | reverse complement strand
TTTCCTTTTCGTTGCGGTTCCGTAGTCCCAGAACCTTTTTTCACAACGCTTGACCCTGGCATTCAGCCATTCAGCCCAGCATTTTGAGGTGTTTATGTGAGCAAAAGAATCCGCCCACATGGAATCATCCCGCGAAGGGATGGGCTTGCGTATGAGGATTTCAACAGAGCGTCAACCCGTCATTGAGCTTACCAGCCCTTTTTCCTCAAAGCATGGGCTTTTCAGGCAATTGAGCTCACAATCCGCAGGCATAAAACCGTTGCGGCTCGCCCTCGCCCGTGAAGATTGCGACCTCACCCGGACTATAGGGATCCAGCAAGATCGAAAACAGCTGTGGCATGATATAGGGACCTGGTTCTTCGCAATAGCCCACATGTGTGGTGACCTTAGCCTCGCTCCAATCAAAGCGGAACGCAGGTTCAAAGCTGCAATGGTATTCGATGGATGAATAGCCGGTTTCATCCAGAACCATCCCGCCCTCGCTGGCAAAATCGAACACCCCGTCCGGATTGCCCGCGATCATGGCGCAGCCTTCCAGATCATTGACGTAGATGTCTTCACTCAGTGCCGCCTGTGCCGATGCGGCAAAGATCAAACTTGCAAATACTGTGCGCATAAATGCCCCTTTGGATATGGATTTCTATCTAGATACATCCAACGCCTCCGCAGAAAGGCGGATTTCTAGAAGAGACCACTGGCCCCGTTGCTTGCTGGCAACAAAGCCCTGCCTCCCAAAAACGAAAAATGGGAGGGCACAGAGCCCTCCCATCCCAATTCAAACGCGTTTGACGGCAGCAATGATTATCCCAACACCTTGGCAATATCGTCACGTACTGCGTCCATCGACCCCAGACCATCCACCGAGGTCAGTTCGCCTTTGGCGTAGTAATAGCCCAGCAGCGGGGAGGTCTTTTTATAGTACTCCATCAGACGAGTCTTGAGGCTTTCCTCATTGTCATCTGCACGGCGCTTTACCTCGGTGCTGCCGCAATTGGCGCATTTGCCGTCTGCGGGCCATGGCTTGGTCTCGTCGTGGTAGACCTCACCGCAGCTACCGCAGGTCGAGCGCCCGGTGATACGAGCCACAAGCGCGGCGTCGTCCACGGCCATCTCGATCACCGCATCCAGGGAAAGACCCATTTCTGCCAGCAACTCACCCAGGGCGTCTGCCTGGCCGAGCGTGCGCGGGAAGCCATCGAAGATGAAACCACCTTCAGCGCCTTCTGCAATTTTCTCGCGGATCAGGCCGATAACGATCTCATCCGTAACCAACTCACCGCGCGCGATGACGTCAGCAACCTTTTTACCCATCTCAGAGCCATTGGCCTGAGCTTCGCGCAGCATATCACCGGTGGAAAGCTGCACCATTCCGCGGCTGTCTGTCAGGTGACGTGCCTGGGTCCCCTTACCCGCACCGGGTGGTCCAAGTAGAATAATGTTGGTCATCGACGCGACGGCCCCCGTTTTGCACGTTTCTTGTTGCGCCCCCGCAGCTGGCTCTTCTCAATGAGCCCTTCATATTGGTGCGCCAAGAGGTGGCTTTGAGCCTGCTGGATGGTGTCCATGGTTACAGAGACCACAATCAACACCGATGTACCGCCAAAATAGACCGGGAAGGCAAATTGACCACGCAGCACTTCGGGCAGCAGACAGACCAGCGCCAGATACATCGAGCCCAGAACCAGGATGCGGTTCACGACATATTCGATATATTCAGCGGTCTTTTTGCCAGGACGAATGCCGGGGACAAAGCCGTTCTGGTTCTTCAGGTTATTCGCAACGTCCTCGGGCTTAAAGGCCACGTTGAAGGTGTAGAAATAGGCGAAGAACACGATCATCGAGACAAAGAACAACAGATACAGCGGCTGACCGGGGCCAAAGTTGGCCAGGAGCCAGGACATGACCGGACCGTTGGTCGCACCCGAAGAGAAGGCCGAAATCGTGGTTGGCAACAGCAGCAGCGAGCTGGCAAAGATTGCTGGGATAACGCCCGCTGGGTTCACTTTCACCGGCAGATGCGACGAGCCACCATCATAGACCTTCATGCCGACTTGGCGGCGGGGGTACTGGATATGGATCTTGCGCAGGGCGCGTTCCATGAAGACCACGAACATGATCACAGCAATCACCATCAGGATCACACCGATGATCACAGCAGGACTGATTGCGCCGGAGCGACCGGAGGCAAAGAATTGCGCGATGGAGGCTGGAACCTCAGCAATGATGCCAACAAAGATAATGAGCGAAATACCGTTGCCGAGACCGCGCTGCGTGATCTGCTCACCCAACCACATCAGGAACATGGTGCCACCCACAAGGGTGATCATGCAGGCCATGCGGAAATACATGCCGGGATCGGTCGCCAGGTCACCAGCTTCAAGCGACACAGCAAGGCCATAGGCCTGGGCTGTCGCCAATGCCACGGTGCCGTAGCGGGTGTACTGGTTGATCTTCTTCTGGCCCTGGGCACCCTCTTTTTTGAGTTGCTCAAGCGCCGGAACCATCGAGGTCAGCAACTGGACAATGATCGAAGCCGAGATATAGGGCATGATCCCGAGGGCAAAGATGCCCATACGGCCAAGTGCGCCACCGGTGAACATCGACACCATGCCGCCAATGCCCTGCCCCGCCGCTTCCATAAAGTTGCGTAGGGCGTTCGCGTCGATGCCTGGAACCGGAATAAAGGTGCCGAGGCGATAGACGATCAGAAGGCCAAGCGTAAACAAGATGCGATTGCGCAAATCCGTGGCTTTGCCAAGTGCGGACCAGCTGGTGTTCGCTGCCATTTGTTCTGCT
>CAJXIL010000230.1 GCA_913054455.1 uncultured Roseobacter sp. | reverse complement strand
GGCATGGTCCTCGCGCCCGCGCTTTGCCAGCCGCTCGGCCAGCACCTCAGGGCTGGCAATCACGGAAAGGACAATGAAGTTCTGAAAGGTCTCTTGCGCCTGGAGCAAGACGGCGCGCGAGAGATTGACCAGCACGCCCATGCCATCAGCTCGCAACTCCTCGATCCGCAGCGGAATGCCATATCGTAGCCCATGCGCGGGCCAATGCAGTGCAAAATGCCCCTCCGCCGCCAGTTTGCTAAACTCTGCTTCGCTGACCGCATCATAGTCTTCGCCGCCTGCCTCTGGCGCGCGGGTCACCACCCGGCGCATCAGGCAGAGTTTGGGATCCGTCGCAGCCAGCGCCTCCATCAAACTATCCTTGCCGACGCCCGAGGGACCGACCACGGCGATGACCGGCCCTTTGTTCGCCTTGATGTTCGCGCTGCCGCTCATGCTGCAACCTGCGGCGAAAAGGCCGAGACATCGACAAAGCTGTCGCAGACCTGATCGCGCGCCGCCTCATCGTGGAAGATCCCAATGATGGCCGTACCGCGCGCCTTGGCCCCCTCCACCAGTCGCAAGACTGTGGCGCGGTTCTTGGCGTCCAGACTGGCGGTGGGTTCATCCAGCAAGAGCGCCGGATAGTCATAGGCAAAGCCACGCGCGATATTCACCCGCTGCTGCTCGCCGCCAGAAAAGGTCGTCGGGCTCAGCGACCAGAGCCGCTCCGGGATGTTCAGCTCAGCCAGCAGGCTGGCGGCTTTGTCACGTGCCTTGGCCTGATCCGTGCCAACCGCCAGCAGAGGCTCGGCCACCACGTCCAGCGCGGCAACGCGTGGTACCACCCGCAGAAACTGGCTGACATAGCCCAGGGTCTCGCGGCGCAACGCAATGATCTGGCGCGGCTCGGCCTGGGCCACATCCAGACCGCCCACCATGACCCGGCCAGAGGCGGCCAGGTAATTGCCATAGATCAGCCGCATCAAGGTGGATTTCCCCGCGCCCGAGGCCCCCACCAGCCCAACACATTGCCCAGCTTTGACGCGCAGATTAACCTGCTCCATCACCGGGATCACCGCACTGCCTTGGTTGTGCAGGGTGAAGCTCTTGCTCACATTTTCAAGTTCAATCATCTTCTTTGTCCTTCAAACCTGCAGCACCGAGGAAACCAGGAGCTGGGTATAGGCATGTTGCGGATCGTCCAGCACCTGATCAGTGAGACCACTTTCGACCACATGGCCGTCCTTCATCACCATCAACCGGTCCGCCAGCAGGCGCACAACGGCCAGATCATGGGTGACGATTATGGCGCTGAGACCCATTTCGCGCACCAGACTACGCAGTAGATCCAGCAGACGCGCCTGCACCGAGACATCCAAGCCCCCCGTGGGTTCATCCATGAAGACCAGACGCGGGCCCGTAACCAGATTGCGGGCGATCTGCAGACGCTGCTGCATACCGCCGGAAAAGGCCGAGGGGCGATCGTCAATGCGGGATTCAGAGATCTCTACCCGGCCCAGCCAATCAGCCGCCTGCTCGCGGATCTCACCGTAATGACGGCCACCTACGGCCATCAGCCGCTCGCCAATGTTGCCCCCCGCGGAAACCGACATGCGCAGCCCATCGCGGGCGTGCTGATGCACAAAGGCCCAATCCGTGCGCCCCAGCATCCGCCGCTCGGGTTCGGACATCGTCAATGTGTCCACCGGGCCGTCGGTGCGGGTGTCAAAGACCACCTCGCCACGATCCGGCGCATGGTGTCCGGCCATGGCATTCAGCAGCGTCGATTTACCGGATCCGCTTTCGCCAACGATGCCCATGACCTCACCAGGGTAGAGGTCAAAACTCACATCCTTGCAGCCAATGCGGGGGCCGTACATTTTGGTCAGGCTGTTCACCTGCAACAGTGGCGTCATGTCCTGTTCTTTCACTTGAGCCCCCATCACGCGGCCTCCCCTTCGCTTTCGCCCAAACGACCGACATGGCCTTCGGCACGCCGCGTGCGGCAATAATCGGTGTCAGAGCAGACAAACATCCGGTTGCCCGCATCATCCAGGATCACCTCATCCAGATAGCTGTGCTCAGAGCCGCAGAGATCACAGGGATGGTCCGCCTTGGTGGCCTCAAACGGGTAGTCTTCAAAATCGAGGCTGACCACTTTGGTGTAGGGCGGCACCGCATAGATACGCTGTTCGCGGCCCGCGCCAAACAGCTGGATCGCGGCCATCTCGAGTTTGGGATTGTCGAATTTCGGGATTGGCGAGGGATCCATCACATATCGGTCCTCCACCTTGACCGGATAGGCATAGGAGGTGGCGATATCGCCGTGTTGGCTGATGTCTTCGTACAATTTCACATGCATCAGGCCATATTCTTCCAGGCTGTGCATCTTGCGGGTTTCGGTCTCGCGTGGCTCGAGAAAGCGCAGCGGTTCCGGGATTGGCACCTGATAGACTAGGATCTGATCCTCAGTCAGCTCCGCCTCGGGGATCCGGTGGCGGGTTTGAATGACGCTGGCTTTGGTGGTTTCCTCGGTGGTGGCGACGCCTGCGGTGCGCTCAAAGAACTTACGGATCGACACCGCATTGGTGGTGTCATCCGCGCCCTGGTCAATCACCTTGAGCGTATCATCCGGCGTCAGCGTTGCCGCTGAGACCTGCACGCCGCCGGTACCCCAGCCATAGGGCATCGGCATTTCACGGCTGGCAAAGGGCACCTGATAGCCCGGCACCGCCAGACCTTTTAGGATCGCCCGGCGGATCATCCGCTTGGTTTGTTCGTCCAAATAGGCAAAGTTATAGTCAGACATAATATGCCCTTTCCCCAGCTGATTTTTCCCAAAGGAGATTTGAGA
>CAJXIL010000229.1 GCA_913054455.1 uncultured Roseobacter sp. | reverse complement strand
GGCTGGAAACACCCCTATGATCTAATGCCCGGCAATCCGTCGGACCGCGCTTGAGGAGACACTCATGACCGAAGCTTATATTTACGATGCCATCCGCACCCCGCGTGGCAAGGGCCGCAAGGACGGGTCCTTGCACGAGGTGACCTCGGTGCGCCTTTCTGCGCTGACGCTGAATGCGATGAAAGAGCGTAACAACCTTGAAGGCCATGCGGTTGAGGACGTGATCTGGGGCAATGTCACCCAGGTGATGGAACAGGGCGGCTGTCTGGCACGCTCTGCCGTATTGGCTTCTGATCTGGATCAGAGCATTCCCGGCCTCGCCATTAACCGCTTCTGCGCCTCCGGTATGGAGGCTGTGAACCTGGCGGCCAACCAAGTGAAGGGTGGCGCTGGCCAAGCCTATATCGCTGGTGGCGTTGAGATGATGGGCCGCGTTGCCATGGGCTCTGATGGGGCGGCCATTGCGGTTGATCCCAGCCTGGCGATGGAGACCTATTTTGTACCCCAGGGTATCTCGGCGGATATTATCGCCACTGAGTACGGTTTCACCCGCGAGCAGGCTGATGCCCTAGCGGTAGAGAGCCAGCGCCGCGCCAAAGCGGCCTGGGATGACAACCGGTTTGCCAAATCAGTGATCACCGTGCGCGACCAAAACGGCATAGCCATTCTGGACCACGATGAATACATGCGCCCCAACACCGATATGCAGTCGCTTGGCGCGCTGAATGCCTCGTTCCAGATGATGGGCGAGCAGATGCCTGGCTTTGACAAGGTGGCGATGCTGAAATACCCACATCTGGAGCGGATCAACCATATCCACCACGCAGGGAACTCCTCTGGTATCGTCGATGGTGCGGCTGCTGTGCTGATCGGCAACAAGGAATTTGGTGAGCAATATGGGCTGAAGCCGCGTGCGCGCATCAAAGCCACTGCCAAGATCGGCACAGATCCCACCATCATGCTGACCGGCCCCGTGCCTGTGACCCAGAAAATCCTGGCTGACAATGGCATGGTGATTTCCGATCTGGATCTGTTTGAAGTCAACGAGGCCTTTGCCTCTGTTGTCATGCGCTTCCAGCAGGCCTTTGATGTGGACCCTGCCGTGATCAACCCCAATGGCGGCTCCATCGCTATGGGCCACCCGCTGGGCGCAACTGGTGCGATGATCATTGGCACCCTGCTGGATGAGCTGGAACGCCAAGACAAAGAGATGGGCCTGGCTACACTCTGCATCGCCTCCGGGATGGGTGCTGCCACCATCATCGAGCGCGTCTGATGCCAAAGCTGGATCTGTCGCAAATCCCCTTTCAGGGGGGCTCTAGCTATCCTGGCAAACTGGCCGAGGCGACGAGCGGTCGTTTCGTTCAGCGCATTGGGGATGCCAGCGGTTTAACCCAATCGGGCATCAATATCGTGCGGATTGAGCCCGGCGGGCTGTCCTCATTGCGCCATTATCACATGCAGCAGGATGAATTCCTGCTGATGCTGAGCGGCGCGCTGACCCTGATCGACGATCAGGGAAAACACGAGATGCTGCCCGGCGATTGCGCCAGCTTTCCAGCCGGTGAGACCAATGGTCATCACCTGAAGAACAATACCGAGGCGCCGGCCACCTTCTTGGTGGTGGGCACCCGGACCCCGACAGAGACCGCTTATTACAGCGATATGGACATGAAGGTAGAAATGGACGCAACAGGCGCCAGCTTTACCCGCAAAGACGGCAGCCCGCTGACGGCTGACCAAATCGGAGACGAGACATGAGTGAGTTTACGCTTTCCAAGGACGCGAACGGCGTCGCAACAATCACCTGGGATGTTCCCGGCAAAACCATGAACGTGATGTCCTTTGACGGGTTGTCACAGCTAGAGGCCTGCATCGATCAGGCCCTGGCAGATGACGAGATCAAGGGCGTGGTCATCACCTCTGGCAAAGAAGGCTCTTTTGCGGGCGGCATGGACCTGAATCTGCTGGCGGTGATGAAGGAAGAGGCCGGCGACGATCCTGCCCGCGGGGTCTTTGAAGGCACCATGAAAATGCACGCCCTGCTGCGCAAGATCGAACTGGCCGGCATGGATCTGAAAACCAAAAAAGGCGGCAAGCCAATCGCCACCGCCCTGCCCGGCACCGCTGCAGGCATTGGTATGGAGCTGCCGCTGTCGACCCACCGGATTTTTGCTGCCGAGAACCCCAAGGCCAAATATGGCCTGCCGGAAATCATGGTTGGCATCTTCCCCGGTGCCGGTGGCACCACCCGCATGGTGCGCAAGGTTGGCGCCATTGCCGCAGCTCCGCTGCTGCTCGAAGGCAAGATGCTGGATGTGAAAAAGGCCAAGGGCGCGGGCTACGTTGACGAGATTGCCGCCGATCCCGTTGCCGCCGCCAAAGAGTGGGTACTGAATGCCTCTGGTGCAGATCTGGTGAAGCCTTGGGATGCAAAGGGATACAAGATGCCCGGTGGCGCGCCTTACCACCCCGCTGGCTTCATGAACTTTGTTGGCGCCTCTGCCATGGTGCACGGCAAGACCCAGGGCGCGTTTCCAGCTGCCAAGGCGCTGCTGAGCGCCGTCTATGAAGGTGCGCTGGTTGATTTTGACACCGCCCTCAAAATTGAAGCCCGCTGGTTTACCTCCGTTCTGATGAACCCTTCGTCTGGTGCGATGATCCGTTCGCTGTTCATCAACAAGGAGGCGCTGGAAAAAGGCGCGGTGCGTCCCAAAGATATCCCCGATCAGCGCGTGCAAAAGCTCGGCGTGCTGGGGGCTGGCATGATGGGCGCAGGCATTGCGCTGGTTTCGGCCCAGGCGGGGATCGAGGTTGTTCTGATCGACCGCGACCAGGAAGC
>CAJXIL010000228.1 GCA_913054455.1 uncultured Roseobacter sp. | reverse complement strand
TCCTCAACGGCGATGAGACGGCGATGTCGCGCTATTTTGACAAGGGGCGCGAGCGTAAGGGCTATCAGGCGCTGTCAGATGGCATGATGGCGCTGGCCTCTGGCGAGGGACGCTTGGCGCTGACCAAGGCCTCCAAGGCAGCGCGCTATCTTGATAATCCGCAACTCACTGATTTGTTGACAGCGCAGGCCGCAGAGATGGCCGGAGATACCCATAAGGCGGCTGAGGCCTATAAACGCTTGCTGAGCGATCAGACCACCCGCTTTGTTGGGGTGCGTGGCATCATGAAGCAAAAGCTCTCAGAAGGGGATAAGGACACGGCGCTGCAACTGGCCGAAAAAGCCTTGGCCCTGCGTCCCAAGCACGAAGAGGTTCAGGACACCCTGTTGCAGCTGCAGGCCCAGGCCGAGGATTGGGCGGGTGCGCGCAAGACCCTGTCGGCCAAGCTGAAATCGGGCTCAATGCCGCGCGATGTTTTCAAACGTCGCGATGCGGTTCTGGCGCTGTCCGCCTCGCGTGGGGTTGCTGACGCAGATGCCAGCATCGAGCAGCGCGAACAGGCGATCGAGGCCAACCGGCTTTCGCCTGATCTGGTGCCTGCGGCAGCCATGGCGGCCCGTGCCTATCTGGAGCAAGGCAAGAAACGCAATGCCATCAAGGTGCTGAAAAAGGCCTGGGAGGCGCAGCCGCACCCAGACCTTGCCCATGTTTTCGCTGAGGTTGAGCCAGAAGAAACCGCCGCGCAGCGGGTGAAACGCTTTGATCAACTGGCGCGGCTAAAGCCACAGGATGACGAAACTCGGCTGGTCATGGCCGAACTGCATATCGTTGCCGAAGACTTTCCCGAAGCGCGCCGTGCCTTGGGCGATCTGGTCGAACGAGCGCCGGATGCGCGGGCGCTGACCCTGATGGCGGCAATCGAGAAAGGCGAGGGCGCCGATAATGCGGTGACCCAGGCCTGGCTGGCACGGGCCCTGACCGCACCACGCGGGCCGCAGTGGCTTTGCACCAATTGCAACCATATCCATGCGGAATGGGCACCGGTCTGTGAACATTGCACCAGCTTTGACACTCTGAGCTGGCAGCGGCCAGAAACGCCAGAAGTGGCCAGCGCCACAGGTGTGCATATGCTGCCTTTGATCACGGGGGCGACAGCCGCCGCCGATTCGGCCTCTGACGCCGTGGTGGTGCAGGATATTGTTGATGTCGAAGATATCGAACCTGTTTCGCCAGAGGGCCAGGATTCCGACAGCGGTGAGCCAAAAGAGGCCGATGCCGCAAAGGCCTAGCAGGCTTAAACTGAGGGATCGCAATGGCAGCAAATAACTGATTGCGGTCCCTTGGCCTGTCTTTGTCGTGATAGCGTCAAATTACGCTGTGTAAGGCTGGACAGCGCTTGTTGCCTTGGCTCTGCTTAAACCCACAGGGTTTTCGGGGAGGGAAGCAATGCAGTTTGACTATGTGATTGTCGGGGGTGGCTCTGCGGGATCCACATTGGCCGCACACCTGAGCGAGGATTCCACCACCACGGTCTGCCTGATTGAGGCCGGCGGCAAGGGCGACAGCATTCTGGTGCGTGCCCCTGCTGCGGTTGTGGCAATGCTTCCAGGACGTCCCAAGATCAACAACTGGGCTTTTGAAACGGTGCCGCAAGCGGGGCTGAATGGGCGAAAAGGCTATCAGCCGCGCGGCAAAGCGCTGGGCGGGTCCAGCGCCATCAATGCCATGCTCTATGTACGCGGCCACGCCAAGGACTATGACGAATGGGCCGATCTGGGCTGCGACGGTTGGAACTGGGAGGCGGTGCTGCCCTATTTCAAACGGGCGGAAAACAACGAGCGCGGCGGTGATGACGCCCATGGCAGCAGCGGCCCGTTGCAGGTGAGCAACCAGAAATCTCCACGCCCCATAACGCGCGCCTTTGTCGAGGCTGGCCAGGCGCTGCAAATCCGCGAGGTTGCTGATTTCAACGCTGGTGATAACGAAGGCATCGGCGAATATCAGGTCACGCAGTTCCACGCCAAGGAGAAGAACGGCGAGCGGTGCTCGGCGGCGGCGGCCTATCTGCATCCGGTGATGGACCGCCCCAATCTGACAGTGCTGACCAAGGCTCACGCAAGTCGTGTGCTGTTTGAGGGTAAGCGCGCCACTGGTGTCGCCTATCGTCAGGGCGGTCAGGATAAGGAGGTCACGGCAAAGCGCGAAGTGGTGCTGTGCGGCGGGGCGTTTAACTCACCGCAGTTGCTACAGCTGTCGGGTGTTGGCCGGGCTGAAGATATCGAGCCCTATGGCATCAAGCTGGTGCATGAGCTGCCCGGTGTTGGGCAGAATCTGCAGGACCATCTGGATTTCACCCTGGCCTATAAGAGCCGCGACCGTGACAACTTTGGTATTTCGCTGCCCGGCAGTGTGTCGCTGCTGAAGCATATTAACAACTGGCGTAAATCGGGGCAGGGCATGATCGCCACGCCCTTTGCCGAGGGCGCGGCATTCCTCAAGACCGAAAGCCATCTGGAGCGCGCCGATATCCAGCTGCATTTTGTCATCTCGATCGTTGATGATCATGCGCGCAAACTGCACATGGGCCATGGGTTCAGCTGTCATGTCTGCGTGCTCAGGCCAAAATCGCGGGGCTCGGTTGGGCTGAGCTCGGCTGATCCGATGGCCGCGCCGCGCATTGACCCTCAGTTCCTGTCAGACCCCGAAGACCTAGCGGTGTTGATCAAGGGCGCGCGCAAGACCCGCCAGCTGATGCAGACAGAGCCGCTTGCAGGCTATATCCATAAGGAACTCTTTATCAAAGAAGAGCCGGATGACGCAGCGTTGGAGCAGCACATCCGGGCGCGCT
>CAJXIL010000227.1 GCA_913054455.1 uncultured Roseobacter sp. | reverse complement strand
TGCCCGAGGGCACCGAGATGGTTATGCCAGGCGACAACCTGAAGTTCGACGTTGAACTGATCGCCCCCATCGCGATGGAAGCCGGCCTGCGTTTTGCGATCCGCGAAGGCGGCCGCACCGTTGGCGCCGGCGTCGTTTCCAAAATCACAGAGTGATTTTGAAACAGTGGTGACAGGTGATCTTCCCCAGTGGGGAAAATCACCGAGAGCCACACCGGTGAAAAGATAGAAAGGGCCTCCCTCGGGAGGCCCTTTTGTTGTTTAGGGCGGAAAAGTTGCGAGGCTCTGCCTCGCGCTCCGGAATATTTTCGGAAAGATGAAAGAGCTGGGCCGCTAACAAATGACCAAGGCGTACGTCAGGGTTGGCCCGGGGGCTTTGTGCGATTTTGGCTATGATTAGGCGAATGACGGTTGGAAATCGGCAATCACTTCGGGCCGGTCCCGCGGTCCGTATGGGTCAGAAATACTGGCGAGAGCCGCTAAAAGTGTGCCTGAAACTCCTGAACCACACGGGCATAAACGTCCCGTTTGAACGGGACGATTTTCTCAACCAATTGGTCTACGGGCTGCCAGCACCAATCCGAAAACTCGGGGTGTTCGGTTTCGATATCAACCTGATGATCCTGGCCAAGAAAACGCATCAGGAACCACTTTTGTTCCTGACCGCGGTACTTTCCACCCCAGAATTTAGGCACCACATCATGGGGTAAATCATATGGAAGCCAGCCATCGCTTTCGTCAATGATGTCGACCAAGTTTTGCGTCACGCCGGTTTCTTCTTCCAGCTCTCTTAGGGCGGCAACGCGGGCGTCCTCACCCCGGTCAATCCCACCCTGGGGCATTTGCCAGGCATCCTGAAAGCGATCCTTGCGCTGAGCCACAAAGACGTGGTTGTCGGAGTTCACCAGCATGATCCCGACATTGGGACGGTAGGGCAGCTTAGCAATTTCTTCAGGCGTCATGTTGGTCTCCTTGCGCGGCCCGGGGCCGGTCAGCCGCAGCATCTAATCAGTCACTCTCATTCCTCCCTTAGACCTCGTGTCGTCGGGGCAGGCAAGGGGGTGACGCCGCGTTGAGGCGTGACAAACGCTGACGTGCAGGGCAACTTTGAGACCAACTGCAAGGGAGAGTGTCATGACTGCGTACCCAAGTCTTCTAGCGCCGCTGGATCTCGGATTTACTACATTGAAGAACCGCGTGCTGATGGGGTCCATGCACACCGGTCTTGAAGAAACCAAGGATTGGAACCGGGTGGCAGAGTTCTATGCTGAGCGGGCCCGGGGCGATGTCGGCCTGATGGTGACCGGCGGAATTGGCCCCAACCTGGAAGGTTCGGTTCTGCCTGGCGCGTCGATGATGACCAATGATGAAGAGGTCGCCAGCCATCGCATTGTCACCGATCGTGTGCATGAGGCAGGTGGTAAGATCGCCATGCAGATCCTGCATGCGGGGCGCTACTCTTACGGGCCAAAATGTGTCGCCCCCAGCCCGGTTAAATCCCCGATCTCTCCGTTCCCGCCAAACGAGCTGGACGAGGCGGGGATTGAGAAACAGATCGCCGATATCGTCAATGCCGCCGCCTTGGCGCAAAAGGCTGGCTATGACGGGGTCGAGATCATGGGCTCCGAGGGCTATTTCCTCAACCAGTTCCTGGTTACCCATACCAACAAACGCACCGACCGTTGGGGCGGATCTTATGAAAACCGCATGCGTCTGCCCATTGAGGTGGTGCGCCGCACCCGCGAGGCCGTTGGCACGGATTTCATCATCATCTACCGCCTCTCGATGATCGATTTGGTGCCCAATGGCTCCACCCATGACGAGGTGGTTCAGTTGGCCCAGGAGATCGAGAAGGCGGGGGCCACCATTATCAACACGGGGATTGGCTGGCACGAAGCGCGCATCCCGACAATTGCCACATCGGTTCCACGGGCGGCCTTTGCCTGGGTCACCAAGAAACTGATGGGCAAGGTCTCGATCCCAGTGATCACTTCGAACCGGATCAACACGCCGGAAGTCGGCGAGGAAGTTTTGGCCACGGGCTGCGCCGATATGGTCTCGATGGCGCGGCCCATGCTGGCGGATGCGCATTTTGTGGCAAAGGCCAAGGCCGGAAAGGGGGCGCAGATTGCCCCCTGTATCGGCTGTAACCAGGCCTGTCTGGACCATACCTTTGGCGGCAAGCTCACCTCTTGCCTGGTCAATCCCATGGCCTGCCATGAGACCGAGTTGGTTTTGGGCAAGGCAGATCAGGTGAAATCTGTTGCCATTGTTGGGGCGGGTCCTGCGGGTTTGTCCACCGCGCTTGCGGCAGCCGAACGGGGGCACCAGGTCACTGTTTTTGACAGGGCGGATGAGATCGGCGGCCAGCTCAACATGGCCAAGCAGGTGCCTGGCAAGGAAGAGTTCTGGGGCTTTGTCGATTGGTATCGCACCATGGTCGCCGAGGCAGGTATCACACTGGAGCTGGGGCGCGAGGTCTCGTCCGATGATCTGACGGGGTATGACGAGGTTATCATTGCCACCGGTGTTACACCGCGTGACCCCCAGATCCCGGGGCAGGACCGCCCCGAGGTGCTCAGCTACATTGACGTGCTGCGCCACAAAAAGCCCGTCGGCAAGACTGTTGCTGTGATTGGCGCTGGCGGCATCGGTTTTGATGTCAGCGAATACCTGCTGCATGAAGGCACCAGCCCCACGGTGGATCTTCCGCTCTGGATGAAGGAATGGGGTGTCACCGACCCGGCCGAGCATCGCTCGGGCCTGGCGCCCGAGGGGCCACAGCCCGAAGCCCCGGCGCGTGAGGTCACCCTGCTGCAGCGCAAAAAACAGGCCCATGGCAAGGGGTTGGGCAAGACAACCGGCTGGATTCACCGGGCAACGCTGAAGATGAAGGGCGTGAATTTTGTTGGCGGCGTGAACTACGAGCGTATTGACGACGAAGGCCTGCATGTCAGCTTTGGTGAAGCCC
>CAJXIL010000226.1 GCA_913054455.1 uncultured Roseobacter sp. | reverse complement strand
CTATTCGTCAGATGCGCACGGTGAGCAATCTTATGTAATTGAAGTAGCAGATGCGGGCGCTGCTTCTGAAGATGTAGTTGAGGTCAGCTTTGAAGAGCTGATGGCCTCAGCTGATGCTGGCAAAGGCGCCAAGGTCTTCAAGAAATGTGCCGCTTGCCACAAGCTCGAAGACGGGGTGAATTCCACCGGTCCTTCGCTTTACGGTATTGTGGGCCGCGCGCAGGCTTCTTCTGCTGGGTTTGGGTATTCCGGTGCCTTGACTGCCCTGGGCGGAACATGGTCGGCGGAAGAGCTTGATGCCTTCCTGCTCAAGCCCTCTGCCTACGCCTCGGGGACTTCGATGTCCTTTAATGGGCTGCGCAAGGAAAAAGACCGGGTGAACCTTATCGCCTATTTGGACAGCCTCGACGACTGATCCAACCCTGATCCAAGGATTAGGACAGCCAGATACAAAGGGCCGTGGCATTTGCTGCGGCCTTTTGCGTTTTGTGACAAGGTGAAGCCTGACTATGCAAGCTATCCGGCGCGATCACGCTCTTTCGATCCGGTGAAGGCGCAGATCGCGCAATCTCAACTTGAATAGTACCGCCTGCGGCCATTAGCTTGAGAAACAGGAAAACTTGGTCAGTTCAAGGCCAGGCAAAGGAGGTTGCGACAGATGACATCCCAATTGGCAGGTAACAAGGCAGGCAAGGGGCGTAGATCAGGGGAGGGGCAGGTCAGGAGTCGGGCTGTGCAACCTGATCACCAAGGGGTGTTCCGTGCGGCTTTCCTGGCTGTTATGGGGTTTGCCCTGTTGTTGCTTTGGTCCTTGCCCCTGCGGGCCGAGGAGGGGACTGTTGAAAAAAGCCACGGCTTTGCCGAATTTGGTGATCTGAAATACCCTGCAGGCTTTGCCCATTTCGATTATGTGACCCCAGAAGCCCCTAAGGGCGGCGAGCTGTCGATTTCGGCGGTGGGGACCTTTGATAGTATGAATCCTTTTACCCGTAAGGGCCGGGCGGGGGCCTTGGCATCAGAGCATTTTGAAAGCCTGATGGTGGAGTCCTATGATGAGCCAGGGTCTTACTATGGCTTGATTGCAGAAAGTCTAGAATATCCCGAAAGCCAGGATTGGGTAATTTTCAATCTGCGCCCCGAGGCACGGTTTTCCGATGGCAGTCCGGTAACAGCGGATGATGTGGTGTTTTCCCATAACATCCTGCTGGATCAGGGTTTGCAATCCTATGCTGAGGCAGTGCGCAAACGTATCCCCAAAGCCGAAGCCCTAGGCCCGCATCAGGTGAAGTTCTACTTCTCTCCAGACTTCCCGCGTCGCGCCATGATCACCCAGGTGGCTGGCACACCGGTCTTTTCTAAGGCCTGGTTCGAGGCCGATCCAGAAAATCGCCGTCTGGATGAACCCCGGCTGGATCCGGGAATTGGATCGGGGCCCTATATCCTGGACAAAGCCGAAATCAACCAGCGCATCATCTATCGTCGCAACCCCGACTATTGGGGCAAAGATCTGAATGTAAACATGGGTCGCCACAACTACGATGCCATCCGGGTGGAGTATTTTGGCGATGCCATCGCCGCGATGGAGGGTTTTAAGGCCGGCGTCTATACGGTGCGGCCTGAAAACAACTCCAAGAGCTGGGCAACGGCCTATGAATTTGACGCAGTTGCCAATGGCGATGTGATCAAGGACGAGATCCCCAACGGCAATGTCCCTGCCGCCAATGGATTTGTCATGAACCTGCTGCGACCCCAGTTTCAGGACATTCGTGTGCGCGAGGCGGTGCAGCTAGCGTTTAACTTTGAATGGACCAATGAGAGCCTGCAATATGGGCTGTTCCGCCATCGCAGTTCATTCTGGCAGGATAGCGATCTGGAGGCCAAAGGCCTGCCAGAGGGACACGAGCTGGATGTGCTGACGGCACTGGGCGATCAAATTGATCCGGCGATCCTGTCCACCGAACCGGTGATGGCTCATGCCTCCAAACCTAAACGCCCCAATGATCGTCGCAATCTGCGCCGCGCCATGAAGCTGCTGGATGAAGCCGGCTGGGAAGTGAATAGCGATGGTATGCGCCAAAACGCGGCGGGTGAGTTGCTGAAGATCGAATTTCTGCTCGATAGCCCAACGCTGGAGCGTATCGTCGGTCCCTATGTCTCCAACCTACAGGCGATGGGTATTGATGCGGTACTGAACCGGGTGGATTATGCGCAATACACCAGTCGACGCCGGGAAAAGGACTTTGACATGGTCTCCTTTGCCTACCGGAAATCGCTGGAACCTTCGACAGGGCTGTACCAGCAGTTTGGCGCTGAGGCGCATGAGTATTCCGTGTTCAACCCAGCTGGCCTAGCTGACCCTGCGGTGGATGCGCTGATCGACAACATTGTCGATGCTAAGACCCAGGATGTTCTCTATTCCAATACGCGGGCGCTGGACCGGGTGCTGCGTGCGAAACGCTTTATGGTGCCAACCTGGTATCTCGACGTCAGTTGGATCGCCTATTGGAAGCAATATGCCTATCCTGAAAACCTGCCGCCCTATGACACCGGCTTGCTGGACCTGTGGTGGGTGGACGCGGATCGCGAGGCTGCGCTGAAAGCCTCCGGCGCCTTGCGGTAAGGGCGCGGTATGGCAGCCTATATCCTTCGACGTTTACTGCTGGTGATCCCAACTCTGTTTGGCATCATGGTGGTGAATTTTACCCTGGTGCAGTTTGTTCCCGGCGGCCCGGTGGAACAGGTGATTGCGCAGCTTCAGGGCGGTGGTGACGTGTTTGAGAGCTTTGCCGGCAGCGGCGGGGATTCTGGTGGCAGCGCCGTGATCGAGGCCAATGACAGCTATGCAGGTCGTCAGGGCCTGCCGCCGGAACTGATCGAAGAGCTGAAAGAACAGTTTGGCCTAGACAAGCCGCCGCTGGAACGTTTTGGCCTGATGCTGGTCAACTACCTGCAGTTTGACTTTGGCGAGAGCTATTTTCGCAAGAT
>CAJXIL010000225.1 GCA_913054455.1 uncultured Roseobacter sp. | reverse complement strand
AATGTTTCGTGGTGGCTGCTCGCATTTCGCATGGTGACGCGAAACCGGCTGGCGGAATGTCCCGGTGTGACGGAGGCCCGGAACATGGGTTTGGTAGGCCCGAATCGCGCCTGTGTCGATGGGGTTTACGCGCCGGTGACGCTGCGGCGCAGCATGTGACGCTGGGTGTCTTTGGCAAGATTGGGCCTGACGAAGCCCCCACTTTGCCTCAAAGATACGGGCTCAGCGATTGGCGCCTGGCACCCAAAGCACATCTTTGGCGCCATTGTCATTGGCCTGCCGGGAAGCGACAAAAAACCAATCCGACAGGCGATTCAGATAGGTCACCACCACGGGATTGATATCTTCGACTGTTGCCAGCTCTGTGGTCAGCCGTTCAGCGCGGCGCGCAACGGTGCGACAAATGTGCAGATGGGCGGCCAGAGCGCTGCCACCAGGCAGAACAAAGCTACGCAGCGGCGCCAAGTCCTTGTTCATTACATCGATTTCAGCCTCTAACCGGTCGACCTGTGATTGGACCACCCGCAGAGGTGGATACTCCGATTCGGCGTCTTTTTCCATTTCGGGACGACACAGGTCTGCACCCAGATCAAACAGGTCATTCTGGATGCGCGACAGGGCGGCATCCATGTCTTCCACGGCCTCTAGGCGAGCGACGCCGATAAAGGCGTTCAGCTCATCCGAAGTGCCATAGGCATTCACGCGGGCGTCATGCTTGGCGACGCGCGCACCATTGCCGAGCGCTGTATCGCCCTTGTCGCCGGTTCGGGTGTAAATCTTGTTCAGGACTACCATAGTTACTGACCTCCCTGACCACGCAGATAGACATAGGCGACCAAAAGCACCACGGCGATGAATTGAAACAGCAACCTCAGCCGCATCAGCTTATTGGCGTATTTCTGGTTGAAGGCCCCGCCTTTGCCAAAGCCGCCGAGCCCAAGAACAAGCACCACAACCACGGCGGCCATTGCCAATATTGCCAGTAGATAGAGCGGATCACCCATTTTCTGTCTTCCTTCGCGTTTGCCTGGGCTCTGGTCTAGCCTCTGCCGCCGGGCTTGGCGACAGGGAATTGCTTACCTAAGCCGCGACAGGATGCGGTCAATTGCCCGGGTAGTCAGAATGCGGCGCAGGAAACCAGCGATATGGGTCGGGGTGGTCACATAATAGCGCGCGCGGGGACGTGGCGCTTCGCAGGCGTGGATCAGTTTGGCGGTCACGGCAGAGGCAGGAAGCTCAAACTGATCCGGGCCAGAGCTTTCATAAAGTCGCTTGAGCAGTTTCTTCTCATAGAGGGGCCGAAAGGGTGAGTTCTGCCAGTCAATATAGCGTTCAAAATGGGGAATGGCATTTTCGCGGAACTTTGAGGTCACTGGGCCGGGTTCGATTAATGCGACTTTGATGTCGGTGTCAAAAAGCTCCACCCGCAGCGTGTCGGTCAGGCCTTCGATGGCGTATTTTGTCGCCACATAGGCACCGCGCCAGGGAAAAGACACCAGTCCAAGGATGGATGAGTTTTGTACGATCCTGCCATGGCCCTGGGCCCGCATTATGGGCAGCACTTGCCGCGTGAGCTCATGCCAACCAAAGACATTGGTCTCAAAGATCTCCCGCAGCCCCTCTGTTGCCAGATCCTCCACCGCACCAGGCAGCCCATGGGCGCCATTGTTGAACAAGGCATCCAGCGTGTCATCAGTGGCCTTTAGAACCTCCGCCAGACCCGTGGTGATGCTCTGCGCGTCCGCGTAATCAATGCGCGGGCTGTCAAAGCCCTCGGCGCGCAGCCGATCGCAGTCCTCGGCTTTGCGACAGGAGGCAAAGACGCGCCAGCCGCGATCCCGCATGCCGCGTGCGGCATCTAGGCCGATCCCAGAGGAGCAGCCAGTGATCAATATGGATTTTTGCATCTGTAACCCTGTTCCAATAGCCCGGTCAGGAGTGATCCTGAGCTCTTGGCCAGAGTTATGAGCGTTTCTTGCTCACCAGGGAAGCGGCAACCCACCCAATCTTGTTGCCATTGCGGGTTCTGAGCTGCAGCCAGCCGGTGCCGTTATCTTCGACAATGAGAACCTCATCGCCTGCCAGCAGCCGTGCAGTGACCGGATAGATGGTTCCTGGCCCTTGGCGCATATTGACCCGCGAGGCGCGGATCTCGCGAATGTCGAGATAGCTTTCGGCTGGCGCTACAGGCTGGGCTGGTTCGGCACCTGCCAACCCGGTGTTGAGAGCCAAGCCGCCAGTGCTGCCTGGAATGGCTTGGCGGTTGCTCATGGCGATGAGCCCGCCCTGGATGTGGTCCATATGCAGGAGTCCGGTTTCGGCGCTTGGCGCAAAGGCGCTGCTGGAACTCTGTAGGTTGGCGCCGGCGGCGGCAATTTTTTCCAGGGCCACCGCCTGGCGATGGGCAGGATCTGCACTGGGGCGCGAATCTGCCACGGGCTGGGAGGCCGCCGCCGGTTGCAGGACAGGCGCTGTTACCAGAGAGGCCGCGCGAATTTTTGCACTGCGCTGGAATTTATTGGTCGCTGGGGATGTGGTTGCCAGGGGGGCAGAGGTGGTAGAGACTTCAGCCAGCTGCTCAGGCGGGCGTTCAGGCGGCAAAAAATCAGCTCCGCCGCTAATCTCGTAGAACCCCCAGCCCAAGAACGCAAAAGAAACGATAACAAAGCGCGACATAGCGCATCCCCCTGAACAATAATCAATAGCGGCAAATAATGGCGGCACGTCCAAGTAAGCTGGAACACGGCATTGGACCACTGCGGCAGCATTTAATGGCCGCCATAGCCTAAACTGATCTGATTAATATAGTTCGAATCGTACCAGAGCACAGGGGAGAGTGCGCGGGCTTCTCCCCCTTTGGGCGCTATCAGCACAAAATGACGGGTGGTCAGGCGGGCGCCGAGGATGCTGCAAATGCACCACCTACCGCAAGGCAGTGGATAAATATGAACCATCGCTTTACCGCAGCAGGTGGGAGAAGTATCACAAAGGCATGAGCGACACCCAAGACGATACCGATGCCCCGCT
>CAJXIL010000224.1 GCA_913054455.1 uncultured Roseobacter sp. | reverse complement strand
GCAACAGGGGATCATTGGCCTCATCCGCCTCAACCTCGGATTTTGGCAGATAGGTGGTGGGCACATCCGCCCCGGCGTGACCGTATAGGCGCACGGTGCGCAGATGCAGGAAAGCGGGTTTCTTGCGGCGGCGCACATAGTCGGCAGCCTCTTGCGCAACGGCATGAGCGGCGTAGATATCCAGCCCGTCGGCCTTAAAGTACTTGATGCCAGGACGGGCGCGCATCGAGGTCTCAATCCAGCCTTGCGGGGTTTTGGTTGAGATGCCAATGCCATTGTCCTCGCAAACAAACAACAGCGGCAGCGGGGTGGACTGTACCGAGGTCCAGCCTGCCGTGTTGATCGCACCCTGTGCGGTGGAGTGGTTGGCCGAGGCATCGCCAAAGGAGCACATCACTATGCTGTCGTCGCGCATCACCTGATGCTCAGGCGCGTGGCGTTTGGCGGCACCGATGGAATATGCGGCCCCCACTGCTTTGGGCAGATGGCTGGCAATGGTCGAGGTCTGCGGCGGGATCATCAGAGCCTTGGAGCCCAGCACCTTGTGCCGCCCGCCAGAGATCGGATCCTCGCGAGAGCAGGCAAAGGACAAGAGCATGTCCCAAGCGACGCGCTGACCCGGCACCTGATCGGCGCGGCCAATCTGAAAGGCCGCATCACGGTAATGCAAAAAGGCCATGTCATCTGGGCGCAGCGCATGGGCCACTGCGGCCATGCCTTCGTGCCCCGATGACCCAATGGTGTAAAACCCCTGCCCGGCCTTTTGCATCGCCCGACTGGTGAGATCCAAAGCCCGGCTGAGCACCTGGGCGCGGTAGATCCCCACGGCTTGCTCGGGTGCGAGGCCTGCGAGTGGCGCGGCTCCTGGCGGCAGCGCACCGCTGGCAACCCGGTCCAGGAAGTTCTGATGCACGATCTGAGCGCGGTCCATTGGCAACCCCTTTGCTGTTCTGGCCCTTCTTATCGGGCAGAACAGACATGAATTCCAATGAGATTAACAGCCCAACTCATGAGGTTTTGACATGTGTTGGCTCTATGATTTGCTTATGGCTTGGCATGGCAGTCTTTGATCGCGTGACAAATTTCATCGGGCAGGGTCAGACGGACCTGCCCGCTCGGATACACCATGAATTTGCGCCACAGGCGGGAGGAGGTTGGACTCAAGAAGGGTCATTTTGTTTGCCATGGAGAGTGGAGAATTTCTTTTTGTCACAAAAACCGTTAGCCATATCTTACCTCACCGACCTTGAGATCTGGTTGTACGGGTAAAATGGACCGATCATTGCAAGACAAGGACCCAAATGCCCCGCCCCGAATCCGCCTCTCGCACTCCGCTTGTTGACAGCGCTCTTAACATCTTCTGGAACAGAGGTTTTCACGTGGTTTCCCTGGGAGACTTGGTCCAAGAAACCGGGGTAAGCCACGTATGACGGATCACTCGCTTGCCGTGACCCTCCCCAACGGCCCTTTTCGCTTTATCGCGCTCGATGTAGAAACGGCCAGCCGCGACAGCGCAAGCATCTGCCAGATCGGCATCGCCTGTGTCCGCCATGACAACCACATCAAGACCTTTACAACCTATGTGAACCCTGAGCAAAGCTTTGCCCCGTTTAACACCGAATTGCATGGGATCGACGCTCAAACCGTCGCAGCTGCCCCCCGCTTCCCCGAGGCTTGGTTGCTGCTTAAGCCACTCTTACAACTGCACCATTTGGTTCAACATAGCAGCTTTGACAGTAGAGCCATTTCCGCCGCCTGCCGTGCCTATCGCATGCCCATTGCTGACCTGAGCTGGAGCGACAGTGTCAAAATAGCCCGCAAGGCCTGGCCAGAGTTCAAAGGCAATGGCGGTCACGGGTTGGCCAATCTAAAGCAGGAACTGGGGCTCAGCTTTCAACACCACGACGCAGGCGAAGATGCCCGCGCGGCCGCTCAGGTGGTCCTCATGGCGGAGAACCGTTTGGGGCTGAGCTTTGATCTTATCAGCGGGACCACCCGCAAAGCGCAATTCGATCTGCCACTTGGGAGAAGCTAAGGGGATCTCGGTGCGAAAGAAGTACAGATATCTGAAAATGGATTGGCCAGCGGCCCTGTAGAAATCTCGCTAATTTGAGGAATTACCAAGGCCGCTTTCGCCGAAAATTAACCCGGTTTTTAGGCCCGACAAAATACCGTTTTCGCACAATCTGATGCCTCAATAGGGCGACAAATCGAGGAATGTGAATGAAACTTAATGGTAAAGCGCGGGCCCTAGCGGCTGCGGTTGTGTGCAGCGCCTCCTTCATGGCGTCTGAAACGGTGGCAGAATCGGTGCAGCTCACCACCTTGGAATGGCCGCCCTACGTAAATGCAGATGGATCCGGCAACAGTACGGATCGGGTCCTGGAAATTCTGGGTAGTATCGGCATTGAGGGCACCGTTAAAGTCTTCCCTTGGAACCGAGCCGTAAACCTGGCCGCAAAAGATCCAGCCTGGATGGGTGTCTACCCTGAATATTACTCTGAGGCCGACGATGCCGACAAAGGTGGGGAACGCTGCGTCTATTCCAAATCCTTTGGCACCAGCCCAGTTGGCTTTGTCCAGCGCACAGACGCACCTATCACCTGGTCCGACCATGCCGATCTGACGGGATACACCATTGGGGTGGTTGCAGGTTATCTGAACGAATCGCGTTTTGACGCCATGGTCGCCAGTGGCGAGATCCAGACCCAAGAAGTGACCGCAGATGATGCGAACCTCAAGAAAGTTGCAGCTGGGCGTATTGATGCCGCTGTGATCGACCGCGAAGTCATGGCGCACCTGCTTGCCGGGATGCCAGCAATCGCGGGTCAGCTGGAATTCAACGCCGCCCCCCTGGCGGAACACGGTCTTCACATCTGCTTTGAAAATTCGGAGGCAGGTCGCGCCCTTCGGGACCGGTTCAACGCCGCCTTCTAAGCCGCTTTATGGCCCAATCAAATGCAAAGGGCTCAGATGATTCTGGGTCCTTTTTGCTGCTGTTTCATCTTTACCCAATCGAAATTTTTCAACAGGTTAGGCCCCAAACGGAGAAAGCCTCAGGCGTTTCCGCCTAAGGCTTTGATAAAGTGGTGAGCCGTGATG
>CAJXIL010000223.1 GCA_913054455.1 uncultured Roseobacter sp. | reverse complement strand
GCTTGTCCACTTTCATGCCCAGACGCTTCATGGTCGAGAGCATTTCCGAACGCAGGTCCTGGGATTCGTCGGTGGGGTTTACTGGGAAGTAACCACCTTTGAGGCCTGGGCGGTGGCCCATGTTGCCCATTTCATACTCGGTGTCGGTGTTCCAGGAGGCATCTGTCGCGTCGACCTCATAGGAAACCTTGTTGATCGAATTGGAATAGCGCACGTCGTCGAACAGGAAGAATTCTGCTTCGGGACCCATGTAGGCAACATCACCGATACCGGACGCCTTCAGATAAGCTTCGGCTTTCTCCGCAGTGCCGCGTGGGTCACGCTCATAGGATTCGCCGGTGTCGGGTTCAACGATAGAACAGTGAATGCAGACGGTTTTTTCTGCGTAGAAGGGATCCACATAGGCAGAAGTGGTGTCAGGGATCAGTTTCATGTCGGAGTTTTCGATCGACTTCCAACCGGCAATCGACGAACCGTCGAACATGAAGCCCTCTTCGAGGAAGTCTTCGTCAACAAGATCCACGTCCACGGTGACGTGCTGCAGCTTGCCGCGCACATCGGTGAAGCGAATATCGACATAAGCCGCTTCTTCGTCTTTGATCATCTGGAGAACTGCGTCTGTGCTCATTCCCTTGGTCCTTCTGATTTTAATGTCAGGTAATTCTGTTTAAAGCGCGTCTGTGCCGGACTCGCCGGTACGGATGCGGATGGCTTGCTCGACGGGAGAGACAAAAATCTTACCGTCGCCAATCTTGTCGGTTTTAGCAGCATCAATGATGGCTTCAATGGCAGCATCGACCTGATCGGCCTCTAGTACAACTTCGATTTTCACCTTGGGCAGAAAGTCGACGACATATTCCGCACCCCGGTAAAGCTCGGTATGGCCCTTTTGACGGCCAAAACCTTTGACTTCGATGACGGAGAGGCCTTGGACGCCTACGTCCTGTAGCGCTTCCTTCACCTCGTCCAGTTTGAACGGCTTGATGATGGCTTCGATCTTTTTCATCCCTGGGCTCCTCACAACCTTGTCGAAGCCCCTCAGATCATTTCTTAATGACGGGGACAATGCGCTGTGCTGTCTCAGGGGCGGCAGGGTGGGTGATTTGATGTGATGTGATTAAAAATTAGGCGAAGTGCACTAATAATGTGCAAAAATGAATCGCTGGAAATTTTGGTCGCAAAAACGACGGGAAGGAGACCCTTGTTATGGACCTGTTAACGGCTGCCCAGATGCGGGCCATTGAACAGGCTGCCATCGTGTCGGGAGAGGTCACCGGGCTGGAGTTGATGGAGCGCGCCGGGCAGGGGGTTGTGGATGCCATCTTTGCGGAGTGGCCGGAGCTTTCTGCGCAGGCGGCAGGCGAAGAGGGGGGCGCTGCCCCCGATCCTTTGGATCTCCCCCGGAATATTTCCGGAAAGATGAAGGCGGTGGTGCTTTGTGGCCCTGGCAACAACGGCGGCGATGGTTTTGTCGTTGCGCGCCTGTTAAAGCAATCTGGTTGGGCGGTGAAGGTGTTTATGTTGGGAGAGGCTGGCAAGCTCCCGCCAGATGCCAAAGCCAATTGTGATCGTTGGTCAAATGAGGACGTCGTACACCCCATTGAGGGCATGGAAGCAAGCGACTTTTGGCCAATGCGCGGAGCCGTTTTTGTTGATGCCCTGTTTGGGACAGGGTTCCGTGGAAACCTGCCCAAAGATATCTTAGGGGTCTATGAGTTTGTCCTGGATGAAGTGAGTTCAGGTGGCGAAAGCCACTTCGTCGCGGTAGATATCCCGTCGGGTCTGAGTGCTGACACTGGGGTAGGGTGGCAGGAATGTGTTGTCCCTGCGCATCTGACAGTGACGTTTCATCAACCAAAAGTTGGTCACTTTTTAAGCGAAGGTCCTGCGCTTTGTGGCGCAATATATGTCGCAGATATTGGGTTGCCGTCGAGCTCTTCGTCCGATGTGGTCAAACTGGTAGAGACTCCGCCGCTGGCGCTGAGCAAGGGATCCCATAGTCACAAATATTCCCATGGCCATGCGCTGGTTCTGTCCGGGGGGCATGGCAAGACCGGCGCGGCGCGGCTTGCGGCGCGCGGGGCTTTGCGGATCGGTGCTGGGCTGGTGACCTTGGGTTCGCCGCGATCTGCGATGCATGAAAATGCCGCGCAGCTGACGGCAATTATGTTGCACCAGATTGATGGCGCCCATGGGGTGAGCGAGTTATTGGAAGACCCGCGCTTTAATGCCCTGTGTCTGGGGCCCGGGCTTGGGCGGGGTATGGATACTCAGGCGGTTGTGATTGCGGCTTTGAAAGCGCGGCGTGCCACGGTTCTGGACGCAGATGCACTCACCCGGTTTGAGAGGGATCCGCAAGTGCTGTTTGAGTTGTTGCACAAAGACTGCGTGTTGACGCCCCATGCAGGGGAGTTTGCAAAACTCTTTCCCGATCTAGCCGAGAAGCTTTCGGTTTCGGCCAGTGCAGGCCCCGACCTTTCCAAAGTTCAGGCGACGCGGCAAGCTGCGGTGCGGGCGGGCTGTATTGTGTTATTCAAAGGTGCTGATACCGTGGTAGCGGATCCGTCCGGGCGTTGTTCGGTAAGTTCGGCGCACTATGAGCGGGCAGCGCCCTGGCTTGCGACGGCTGGGTCAGGGGATGTGTTGGCTGGGTTGATTGCCGGTCTTTTGGCCCGCGGCATTGCGCCAATGCAGGCAGCGGAGATGGCGGCATGGCTTCACGTAGACTGTGCGCTTGAATTTGGGCCTGGCTTGATCTCAGAAGACTTGCCTGAGCAACTCCCCTCAGTGTTGCGGAAGTTGCAAAAGGGGGGCAGGGCCTGACCTAAATCCAAATCCGTGTACATTGATGAGAGGAATTTTGTGAGATACCTATGTCACTTGGTCCCGTGGCGTGGCTTTGTTGTACAAATCACGCGAAGGATTCACGTCATGAATCCAGCGTGATAGTTGGTTGGCATCAGAAGTTGGGCCCCTGCAAAGTACAAGACCACGAACTGGTCGTCCTAGAATGAAGCGGTGAGACGGCGAGGATCTGCTGAATGTTGCTGAGAACTGCCCCGGTAGCCCCGTGACTTTTCGCTGAGAATTGACCCATTTGAACACATGGCCCTGACGTTTTTGTTCAGGGGATGGCTTTGTTGCACAAATCGGTTGGAGGATTCACTGCATGAATCCAGCATGAAAGC
>CAJXIL010000222.1 GCA_913054455.1 uncultured Roseobacter sp. | reverse complement strand
CCTTTGCCAGCGACAGCGCGGCGATCTCGCCGGCGGTGGAATCCGATCTGCGCCAGGTTGCCCAGAGCATCGTGCGCTACCCCAACAGTTCGGTTCAGGTGATCGGCCACACCGATAGCGATGGAGACGCGAGCTATAACCAGACCCTGTCAGAGCAACGGGCCAATACCGTGGCAGATCAGGTTCAGGCCGGTGGCGTGCCCTATAATCGCTTGCAGACCTTCGGGCGTGGTGAATCCCAGCCTGTGGCAAGCAACCTGACCGCCGAAGGGAAGGCGCAGAACCGCCGGGTTGAGATTGTGATTGTTCCTACCGCCTGACAGGTTGTGTGAGAAAAATCGACAGATGCCGACGAGAGGCCACATAGGGATGTGGCCTCTTTTGGTTTGAGACCTTGATTTAGATGGTTGCCCTTGATGCGATGGGGGCTAAGGTTGCGCGATGACATATGCTCAGGACACCGCTTCGCCCTCGCCCTCGCCCTCGCTCTCGTCCACCGACACAGTGTTTCGCAGCACTGATGTGATGGATCCAGCCCGTTCTGCCGCTCTGCAAGTTGCGCTTGGGCTGGAGCCGGGCATCAGTGCGGGCTCAGAGCTACCGCCGTTTTTTCATCAACTCTATTTTTGGACGCCGGTGCCACCGGAACAGCTGGGGCGTGATGGCCACCCAGGTCGGAGCAACAGTGGGCTTATTCCCGATCTTGGCCTGCCCCGGCGCA
This sequence comes from uncultured Roseobacter sp., assembly GCA_913054455.1. Taxonomy (GTDB): domain Bacteria; phylum Pseudomonadota; class Alphaproteobacteria; order Rhodobacterales; family Rhodobacteraceae; genus Pseudophaeobacter. The sequence goes on along the minus strand of CAJXIL010000222.1, from coordinate 2,509 downwards.
TGTGGGCCGGTGGCCGCCTGCAGTTTGAACACCCGCTGAAAGCCGGGGTCACGGCGGAAAAGCACTCTGTTGTGGAACAATCTGAGCGCAAGAGCGGCCGCACCGGTCCTTTGGGCTTTGTCACACTGCGCCATGAGATCCACCAGGAGGGACAGCTCTGTGTGCGTGAATGGCATGATCTGGTCTATCGCGAAGACCCTTCTCCCAAGACGCCAAAGCCCGTGCCGCCCCAGGCCCGTGTGGATGAAGAAGAGGCACGGCAGGTCAATTTCAGCTCGACCTTGCTGTTTCGCTATTCAGCGCTGACCTTCAATGGTCACCGTATCCATTATGATCTTGATTATGCCTGCGAGGTCGAGGGTTATGCCGGGCTGGTGGTACATGGGCCCCTATTGGCGCAGCAACTGATGCTTCTGGCCGAAGAGTTGATGGGGCCGCTGGCAGAGTTTTCGTTTCGCGCGACAGCGCCCTTGATGCATTTCGAAGCGGCAACCCTGTGTTGCAAGGGGCGTGATCTATGGGTGCGGGCACCGGATGGGCGCCAATGCATGCAGGCGCAAGCCGTTCCTAAGACTTGACCGAGCCTTAAGGGGGCAGGCGGGGCAGTTTCCTGTTAGAGACTGTCCTCGACCCGAAAGCCGTCCGGGATTTGGTCCTCTCCCTCCAGCAGGAGCGCCGCCATGACCTGGGAGGTCTTGGGGGCCATGCCAAAGCCGATTTTGAAACCGCCATTGGCGATGAAATGCCCGGGGCGGTCGGGCCAGGCGCCCAGCATAGGTGCGCGGCTTTTGGCGCGGGGGCGCACCCCGGCCCAGCGAGTGATGACTTCGGCTTCTTGCAAGGCTGGAAGCGCCTGAGCCGCGCGGGCGATCACATCGTCCAACTGGCTATCGGTTCTGGTTGGGTGATCAAACAGGCGTTCGCTGGTTGAGCCAATCGCCAGGGTGCCATCGGCATGGGGAATAATGTGCAAGCCATCGGCATAGAGCTGTGGTACCTCTCCGGCATTGAAGCGCAGCAAGGCGGCCTGCCCTTTGACACCATTGCCTAGGGGTGCGGCGAAGGTCTCGCTTAGCTCCAAAAGCCCGGCATAGCCTGTGGCGTGTAACACTAGGCCTGTGTCCGGGGCTGCTTCATGGATGGGTACGCCTTTGGAGGCGAGCGCAGCGGTGAGGGCGGCGCAGGCGCGGCGGGGATGCATGCGCGCACTCAACGTGTCATGCACCACCAGCCCTGTGGCGCTGGGCGGGCACCAATCGCCTATCTCCTCAGCCCGGCGTACCTGCCACTGGGCATGGTGCTGCCAGAGAGCGCGGGCGGTGTCTTCGCGCTGGTGGGCGAGCTCAACTGCGCGGGCGTCTTGGAGTGGCTGCAAACGGCCCGTGCGACCGTAACCGGCGGAGAGGCCGCCAGCGGCTTCGACCTCAGCCCAGAACTCTTGCGCCATAAGCAGGCTTTCCAATTGGAACTGTTTCTTGGGGTTCCAGTTTTCCGGCACATGTGGTGCCAAGGCGCCAACCAAACCGCCACTGGAGCCTGCCCCGGCCCCATGAGGATCCACCACCTGCACCCTGGCGCCGCGCTGCACGCAGGCCCAAGCAATGGAGAGCCCAAAAATACCTGCGCCCCGGACCGTGATATCTGCCATTGTCATTTGCCAAGCCTTTCGCCAGTGTCGCGCCAGTTTTCAAGCATCATGTAGGGGATATTGCCATGGCAGACCAGCAGGCACAGCTCAGCTGGCGAGAGGATCGCATTCCGGTCTCGGATCAGTTTGATGACCCTTATTTCTCGATCCAGGATGGGCTGGCCGAGACCGAACATGTGTTTCTGGCCGGCAATGATCTGCCAGCCCGGTTTGCCCCCGGATTCCATGTGGCGGAACTGGGCTTTGGCACCGGGCTCAACATGCTGGCAACCTGGCGCGCCTGGGAGCAGAGCGGCCAGCAATCAGCGCTGCGATTCACCAGTTTTGAGGCCTTCCCGATGGCACCTGCGGATATGGCAAAGGCCCTGGCGGCTTTTCCGGATATCCTGCCCTGGGCCAACCGCTTTCTGGCACAATGGCAGGGCACCGCGGCCTGTGATCTGGGCAGTTTGCAAGTCGAGGTGGTCACGGGCGACGCGCGACTGTCGCTGCCGGAGTGGACGGGCGGGGCAGATGCGTGGTTTCTGGACGGGTTCTCTCCGGCGAAAAACCCCGAGCTGTGGCAGCAGGATCTGTTACAGGCGGTTGCGGATCATACCAAGCCGGGCGGCAGTGCATCCACCTACACCGCAGCAGGGTTTGTACGGCGCGGACTCGAGGAGGCCGGGTTCACCGTGACGCGGGCACCGGGGTTTGGACGTAAACGACATATGACCACGGCGGTCAGGGCAGAGGCGACATTGAAATGAGCAAGGCAGTGGCAGGCACGACGCCCCAAAGCAACAATGTGCCCATGGGTATTTTGCTGATGATCGGGGCGACGATTGTCTTTGCCCTGCAGGACGGGATTTCGCGTCATCT
>CAJXIL010000221.1 GCA_913054455.1 uncultured Roseobacter sp. | reverse complement strand
AGACGCCAGAATATTCCATATTGTGGATCATGCCATGGGTGAACTGGGCGCCATTTAGCTGGGCCCCGGCCCATTCCATACCAGAATTGGCGGCGCATTCGCAGAAGTACACTCTGTTTTCGCGCGGGAAACGCTCCAGATCAGCATAGGAGAACACCAAAGGTGTATCCACCAAGCCGTTGATCATGAGACGATAGTCTTCTTTGCGCAGCTCGATGGCCCCCGAATGGTGGCGTTCAAAGGCGCAGCCCTGCGGGGTAATGGTGCCGTCAAGCGCGTGGATCGGCGTAAAGTTGATCGAGGAAATCGTATCCGCTGTCAGCCATTCCACATTGCGGCGCACTACATCCTGTTCAAACTGGATCGGCATGCCATAGGGGGTGGCATCAACGCCATCGCCCAATCCACTGGCCCAGTCCTGCACCTCGGTGATCAGGGGGTCCGGCGTGGCGGCCTGTGCAGCCTGGCCTGCGCCAACGGCGGCGGCCCCTACTCCGGTTGCGGCCGCGCCCGCCAGAAACTGGCGGCGTGAGGGCGCAAAATCGTCTGCTTTATCGCTCATTTCTTTTCTCCTTACATCGATAAATTCATTATTGTGAATTCATCAGCGCAAAAAATTTTGGTCAGGAAGGCGCCGTGCCAAAGGGATCTTTGGCACGGCGTCTGGGTCGGGGTTAGGCCCCGACCACGTTGACCGATGTATTGGGGGTGACGGAAACTGTTCCCTGTTTGCGAATATGGTCCTCGACCACATCCCATATCATGGGGCCTTCGGTGCCCTCATTGACGCTGGCCCAGCCAGAGACAACATAACTCTTGCTAGCGTCGATTTTCTCGCCCGATTTCAGCAGGGTCATCTCGCTGATGCGCTCGCCCTGTGGCTTGGTGATATCGATGCGATAGCCCATGCCACCAATTCGGACCATATCGCCGCCCTGCTGGTAGTAGGGGTCGGGGTTGAAGATGTTATCAGCCACATCCTCCAGGATCACCTTGATGAATTCACCCGTCATTTCAGAGCGATAGGCCGCGCCATAGCTCATGGAGGTAACATTCCAGATATCCTCGCGGGTGATGTCATCGCCAGGGTTCAACGACGGCCCCCAACGCACGCCAGGCGACATAGCAATGTCAGCCTCACGCTCGCTGAGCAGAGCATCACAGATCAGGTCATCCCAGGTCCCGTTGAAATTGCCGCGACGATAAAGCAGCGAGTCGGTCTTGCCGATCACTTCAGCCAGCTGATCCGCAAAAGGAGCGCGTTGTTCGTCGATCAGTTTGGTGATCACCGGATCGGGCGCGATAATATCCGAGAAGATCGGGATCAGCTTGTGACGGATACCCATCATCTGGCCGTCGCGCACATCAAGATCAATGCGGCTGACAAATTTGCCGTTAGAACCGGAGGCGATGATATGGGTCTTGCCCACCAGAACCGGCTCTGGCAGCGCGTCATGGGTGTGACCGGACAGGATTACATCAATGCCGGTGACGACGCTGGCCATCTTTTTGTCCACGTCAAAGCCGTTGTGCGACAGCAGAACAACCAGATCAGCGCCGGCGGCGCGAACCTCATCGACCATCTCCTGCATGTGCTCGTCGCGGATACCAAAGGAGTATTCCGGGAACATCCAGCCCGGGTTGGCGATGGGCATATAGGGGAAGGCCTGACCGATAACGGCCACCTTGGCCCCGCCCCGCTCAAAGAACTTATAGGGTTTGAACAGCTCGGCAGGTTCGTCCCACTCAGAATCAAAGATATTCTGACCCAGGGCGGCAAAGGGCAGCCCTTCGACGATCTCATTCACCCGGTCAGAGCCCAGGGTGAACTCCCAGTGGAAGGTCATCGCATCGGGCTTCAGCGCGTTCATCACATTGACCATATCCTGACCAGCCGTGTGGTGGCAGGTGTAGGAGCCATGCCAGGTGTCGCCCCCGTCCAGCAGCAGCGCATCGGGGCGATCCGCGCGGATGGCGTTGATCACCGTGGCAACCCGGTCCATGCCGCCGACGCGGCCATAGCCCTGTGCCAGCGAGGAGAAATCATCGTGGGTCAGCGCATAGGCAGAGGGGCTGCCATCGGCAATGCCGTAGGCCTTGCGGAAATCGGCACCGGTGATATGCGGCACATGCCCCTTGTTCCCACCAACGCCAAGGTTGACAGAGGGCTCGCGGAAATAGATCGGCTTAAGCTGCGCGTGAATATCGGTCACGTGAATCAGGCTGATATTGCCAAAGGTATCAAATTCCAGCAGCTGATCCTGCGTCAGGCTTTGCTGTGCTGCCAACCGGCCCCAGTTGCCAAAACCAGACGCACCAACCAGGGCGGAAGCGGCCATTGATACCTGCAAAAAATCACGGCGCGAGATCATGTCTATCTATCATCCTGTTTGTCATCATAGGCGATCATGAGCAGTAAACATGATTCATATTCGCATCTATGAATTTGTGTTAAGCGATAAACCCCGCGCCTGGATCAGACGCGGGGTGTAGGTGTGTTTAGTTGCGGACCGACGGACCTTCGACCGCCAGACCATTGCCACGCGAAGCGACATAAAGCTCAAGCGCGACAAAATCGGCAGAGCCGGGCTTGTAGGTCTCGGCGCGGGTGTCGCGGACGCAGCCTTTGAAACGCGCATGCACGTTGTTGAGCTTGGCGTTCTTCAGACGGTAGGTAGGGAACCCATTGATCTGGCCCTGGCTCAGGTGGTCTGCACGGATCATCAGACCATAGCTGTCCTCGTGGCAATTGGCGCAGGAAAGCTCCAGCTGACCAGTACGGGCATAGTACATCTCTTTGCCCTGCTCCCAAACCGATTGGACGGGTCCGTCAATGGCCACATTGACCGGCATGCCGCGTGACTGCACCGAGATCAGCGCCTCCATCGCGGTCATGTCACCGCCAGTGTATTTCCAGGCCTTGGCTCCCATCTGGTTCTCGCGACAGTCATTGACCTGCATCGCCAGAGTACGGACTTCGCCAGCCTGCTCATTCCACTTTGGATAGACCGCACGAACACCGGCCATGCTCTCCTCGACGTCATCATGACAGGAGGCGCAGGATTTTTCTTCAGTGCCCTCAACGGTGTTCCAGGCATCATAGGCCTTGTCCACAAACACCATTGCCGGGTTTTCAAAATCGTCCATCTGCAGGGCCTGGGTCTCATCCGCGCGGAAGTGCCAACCCGACATCACCTCATCCATGACATCCGACAGATGTGCAGGAGCGGCGGTTTTGGTCACCAGGGTTTCTTCTTCGTTGAGTACCAGCGTGTCGTCATCCGCATCTG
>CAJXIL010000220.1 GCA_913054455.1 uncultured Roseobacter sp. | reverse complement strand
GCAATGACTCCTGGCAAAGCGCGATGTGGAATTCGCTGAAGATTGCCCCCATGGCAACGATTGTCTCTGTGACCTTCGGAACCTTAGCGGCGATTGGCCTCAGCCAGCCGCACGTGCCGTTCCGTCGGGCCATCATGGCGATCTTGATCTCGCCCATGATTGTTCCGCTGATCATTTCGGCCGCTGGCATGTATTTCTTCTACAGCCGTATTGGCCTGCAGGGGACATATATCGGTGTGGTTCTAGCACACGCGGCGCTGGGTATTCCCTTTGTGATCATTACCGTGACGGCGACGCTTGTGGGCTTTGACCGCTCGCTGACCCGCGCGGCGGCCAATATGGGCGCGGATCCTGTGACCACCTTCTTCCGCATTCAGATGCCACTGATCCTGCCTGGCGTGATCTCTGGCGGCCTGTTTGCCTTCATCACATCCTTTGATGAAGTTGTGGTGGTTCTCTTTGTTGGCTCTGCCGGTCAGAAAACCCTGCCCTGGCAGATGTTCATCGGGTTGCGCGAACAGATCTCGCCCACCATTCTGGCGGTGGCGACGATTCTGGTGGCAATCTCAATTGCGCTGCTGGCAACTGTTGAACTGCTACGCCGTCGCTCCGAACGCTTGCGGGGCATGAGCCCAAGCTAAGCGCGGCTGATCTCATATCATTCTTACAAAGGAGGCCCATTAAATCTTGGGCCTCCTTTTTTATGCGCGTTGTTTATGATGCACTAAAGCGCCGGCGCTGATCAGACAAATCCAATGCCCAGGTGACCATGATGAGATATCCCTTTGCCAATGTTCAACTCCAAGCGGCCTTTGATCTGCCAGATCCTGCGGCGCGTGAAGGCCTCTTGCAGCTGCGGGAGATGATCTTTGACACTGCGCTGGCGCGGCCTGATATCAGCGATATCGAGGAATCGCTGCGTTGGGGGCAACCTGCTTATTTGACACCAAAAACAAAGGCAGGAACCACGATCCGTCTGGGTGTGCCCAAGACGGCAAGGTTCGCGCTGTTTGTGCATTGCCAAAGCCGTCTGATTCCAGAGTATCTGGCGGCATACCCTATGTGGGACCGGTTGGATGGCACCCGTGCCGTGCTGTTTGACCATGCCGCAGAGATAGACCCCCTGCGCCATGGTTGGCTGATTGAGCAGGCCCTGACCTATCGGCTGCGAAAGAAAACGGCGGCAAAATAGCCGCGCTAAAGGCTCAGCGGCGTTTGCGCTCGACCTTACGTTTCACCTTGGCTGCCTTATGCTTGGACCGGCTGCTTTTGCGTTTTGCGGTATGTCCTGCTGGGCTGCGTCGACGGCCGCTGCCCTTGCCGCCACCACCGCTAAAGCCGCCTTTGGGCAGGCCTTCGTCTTCGATCGACAAAAGCTCCAGCTCCAGCCCGCCGGTAACGGGCGCCGCTTGGGTTAGCCGCACGGTGACCCGCTGGCCGATCGAGATGGTGAACCCAGTATCCGCCCCCATCAGGGTTCCGGCCTCGGCGTCAAAGTGGAAGAACTCGCGCCCGATGGTGCGCACCGGCACCAGACCGTCCGCTCCGGTTTCGTCCATTTTCACAAAGGCGCCAAAGCGCGCGATACCGCTGATCCGGCCGGCGAACTCATTACCTACTCGTTCCGACAGATAAGAGGCCAGATAGCGGTCGGTGGTGTCGCGTTCTGCGATCATCGATCTTCGTTCAGTCTCGGAGATATGGGTGGCGGTTTCTTCCAGACGGTCGATTTCCGCGGGCTGCAATCCATCCTCCCCCCAGCCGTGGGCCGAGACCAGCGAGCGATGCACGATCAGGTCAGCGTAGCGACGAATGGGAGAGGTGAAATGCGCGTAGTTGCGCAGGGCGAGACCAAAGTGACCAGAGTTTTCTGGCGTGTAATAGGCCTGCTGCATCGAGCGCAGGGTGGAAATATTGATCAGCTCGGCATCATCGGTGCCGGCAGCACCATTCAACAGGGCGTTCAGATGTTTGGTCTGCAGCACCTGACCCTTTGCCAGTGGGAAACCTGCTGCCATGGCGGTTTCGCGCAGGGACTCCAGCTTCTCTGGGGCGGGTTCTTCGTGGACCCGGAACAAAAGCGGCGAGCGTTTCTTGATCAGGGTTTCAGCGGCTGACACATTGGCAAGGATCATGAATTCCTCGATCAGTTTGTGTGCATCCAGCCGGTCGCGGAAGGCCACCGATGTCACCTGACCGCTGTCGCTCAGCACGATCTTGCGTTCGGGCAGATCCAGGTCCAGCGGTTCGCGCTTGGCACGCGCCTTTTTCAACGCGGCATAGGCTGCGTACAGCGGCTTGATCACCGGCTCTAGGAAATGCTCGGTCCGGTCTGTCACCTGACCATCCATGGCGTCCTGTACCTCAGCATAATGCAGCGAGGCCTGCGAGCGCATCAGCCCGCGCACAAAGCGGTGCGAGATCTTGTTCCCCTCGACATCCACCTGCATCCGCACCGCTAGACAGGGGCGCGGTACGCCTTCGTGTAGCGAGCACAGATCACCAGATAGCCGGTCGGGCAGCATTGGCACCACGCGGTCCGGGAAGTAGGAGGAGTTGCCGCGCTTGCGGGCTTCGCGGTCCAGTTCCGATCCGGTCGTGACATAGGCGGCGACATCTGCGATGGCGACCCAGATGATATGGCCACCGGGGTTTTGGGGATCACTATCGGCCTCGGCATAGCAGGCGTCATCATGGTCGCGGGCATCTGCCGGATCGATGGTGATCAGTGGCATATCCCGCAGGTCTTCGCGCCCCGACAGCCCCATTGGTTTGGCGGTATCGGCCTCGGCCACTACGTCGTTGGGGAAATCATCGGGAATACCGTGCTGATGAATGGCAATCAGCGAAACGGCCTTGGGGGTCGATGGATCGCCAAGTCGGTTGATCACCCGCGCTCGCGGCAATCCCATGCGGCCCTTGGGCCCGGCCTGTTCCGCTTCGACCAGTTCGCCATCCTTGGCGCCCTGTATGGCGTCTTCGAGGACGATCCACTCGTTTGAGGAGGACTTCTCGATAGGCACAATGCGGCCGCCTTCGGCCCCCTTGCGGAAGATACCAATGACCCGTTTGGGATTAACGCCGATGCGCCGGATGATCCGGGCCTCGTAGTGGTGATCCGAGCCTTCCACCTTGCTGAGGCGGGCCAGAATACGATCACCCTGTCCCAGCGCCGGGCCTGCGGGCGTTGTCACCACCAGAACGATGGGCTCGATGCCTTCACCGTGCCATTCCAGTGGCTGCGCATAAAGATCGCCGTTTTCATCCGGCGCCTTGATCAAAAGCACGGTGACGGGCGGCAGTTGCTCGGGATCACGATAGGTCTTGTTGCGCTTTTGCAGATGCCCTTCGGCCTCAAGCTCCTTCAGCA
>CAJXIL010000219.1 GCA_913054455.1 uncultured Roseobacter sp. | reverse complement strand
GCCTAAACGAGCACTTGGGGCGGCACAAAAGCGGGACAGGTCCAAGCCGGGAAAGGCCAAGCGGAGGATCACTCCTGCTGCAGGTAGCTACGCAGTTCCTCTGCCTCTCGGCGCGCATCGCGCAGCCCGTCCATGGCGGCGCTGAGCTCTGCTTCGGTCTGGGTGAGTTGATTGCTCAACTCGGCCTCACGTTGCTGCAGGTAGGTGATGGCCTGATCGCGGGTTTCTTCGGCCTCATGCAGCTCCTGACTCATCCGGTCCAGATCTGCTACGTCGCTTTGGCGAACTCGGGTAAAACGATGCACCAGCCAATTTGCGAACCAGCCCATGGCAAAGGCGGCAAACAGGATGATGGCGGTGGTGAGGATGAACTCTGCTCTGTTCATTGTCCTGTGGTCTCCTGTTCGTTGCTGGATGGGGCACTGTCCTCGGCGGCAGCGTCCTGCGCTGTTTGGGCGGCCTCTTCGAGGGTGGTCTCTTCGTCGGAGCTGGTTTCAGGCAGGATAAGGCGGAACTCGATCCGTCGATTGGCCTCGCGGCCTTCTTCACTGTCATTAGAGGCAATCGGTTGGCTTTCACCATAGCCAATGGCAATAAAGGCTGAGGTGCGAATACGGCGAGCGCGCAGCTCGTTCAGGATGGACTGCGCCCGTGACTGGCTGAGAGCCTGGTTCATGCCCTCACGGCCCTGACTGTCGGTATGGCCTTGAATTTCCAACCGGATCGGGCCGCATTTTTCCAAAATACTGGCGATGTGATCCAGCACCACGCTGCTGCCGCCTGCCACCGTCGCGGAGCCCGGTTCAAAACCGATCTTGCCAGAGCTTGCCTGCGCCCCTGCCAATTGAGCAGCACAAAGCTCCGCACTCAGTGGCTGATCTTTGGGGGCCGGGGGCTCCTCATAGGTGAGGGCCAGCTCATAGCTTTCGGCCTCCCCCAGTTTTCCGGCGAGAAAGCCGGTGACCTCGGCTAGGGTGTCTTCCTTGTGGCTCATGCCGCGCAGTTGCAGGTTTTCAGGGGTAACCGTAACCGAGCCACGCTCTAGATGAGAGAGGGCTTCCAGACCGGCCAGGACGCGCACGGGCCAGTCGGCAGGCAGATCCGTCACCACACGCGTGGCAGTATGCACTTGATCGGCGCCAAACCGTGCCTTGGCGTAGCTGCTGGCGATATCGCGTGACATGGCATCGTTGATCCGACCCCGCAGCTGCACCTGACCTTCTGGGCTGAGGGTCGCAGTGAATTCTGGCGGGCCAGCGGAGCTGTCACTGGCGGGCGTCGGCAGCACCGCATGTAGGGCAAAAACCTCCGGCAGGGCGTTTTCCAGCTCGCCCACAACCTTATCAAACAGATCAGGCGTGGTCGCTTCGGCAGCGACCAATGTGATATCTGCGTTGGCGATGGTGACGGTCCCCTGTCCCAGGCTCGCGAGGCTGGCAATGCTCAGGGCACTGGCGCGGGACCAATTGGGCGATGGAACCCCCATGCCAATGACACAATCCACATCCCCCTCCAGCCCGGCAGCGCGGGCGGCATTGAGGATCATGGCGCGGCTTTCGGCGCTTTCGGCAGAACAGGCATCAAAGCGCGCGCCACTTTCGCCAATTAAAAACCTGAGCGTAAAGGGGCTGATCACCGGGCGCGCGGCGGTGATGTCGAGAACCAGATGAAGTTCGGGCGGCGCCATACGGGTCAATTGGGTCTGCAATTGGTTCTTGGCAGCAGAGGAATCCGCCATTGTGGTGATCTTGATGGTTTCGGCATCCACCGAAATCTTGGCGCGCGGCAGCAGTTCCAGCGCGGCGATGGCATAGCGCAGGGCGCTCGACCAGCCCTTTGGTTCCGGATAACGCGCGGTTTCCAACAGATCGGCGACCTGTCCGGATTCGCCCAAGCTGTTCAGCTGGTTCACGAGAGCCGCCCGCGAAGACGTGGCCGGGATCAGGCCGATAATGGAGATGCCGCTGTGATTGCGCAGGATCTCTGCCGAGAACCGGGGCGGAGCAAGACCCTTGGACGGGGGCACTGACATGTCGTCGATCACCCGCGTGGCATCCACGACGCCCCCTGCCAGTGACAGCGCGGCAAAACGGGTCGCTTCATCCGGGGCGGTGCCCTGCATGGTCACCTGCAGCCCATCAGCTGTGACTTCGGCCCAGCCCATGCCGCCTTCGTCCAGGGCGCGGCGCAGGGCGGTTTCGCTGTTTTGCTCCACCGCAGTCACAGCAAAACTGGCCGCAACAAGGCTGACGCCGGCAGCCGCTGCAAAGGTCAGGGTGGGGATCAACAGCGAAGACAGGCGCATGAAACGGCTATTCCTTGGAAAAACTGCGTCTTGTGTATAGGTCCGCGCCGGGCGTTTCAATCAAAGGAAGCAAGCCAAGATGAAGAAAATAAGCGGAATCAAGCCGGTATCCCGGTTGAGTCTAAACAGTTGCAACAGGCGCTGATTGTTTTCGGGATCAAAGATCCGCAATTGCCAGGTCATGTGCCAGCCCATCGCCCAGGGTCCGAGAAGGGCAAGCCCCAAGGCCCAATAGTTATCCTCTAGGTCCAGCGCCAAAATAACGGCAAAAGCCATCAGGCTGACGGTGCCGACAATAAAGCGGCGCAGCCAGGTCGGGGTATTGTTGCCAAACAGGCGGGCGGTGGATTTCACCCCGATCAGGGCGTCATCCTCGGTATCTTGATGGGCATAGATGGTGTCGTAAAACAGCGTCCAGCTGATACCAGCAAAATAGAGCGCCACGGCAGGCCAGTGCAGCGCGCCGCTATGGGCGGTCCAGGCCCAGAGCGCCCCCCAGTTAAAGGCCAGCCCCAGAAACACCTGCGGCCACCAGGTGAAGCGTTTTGCAAAGGGATAGATCGCCACGGGAAACAGTGCCAGAATCCCCATCGAGATCGCCATGGGGTTAAAGGTTAGCAGGATGCCAAAGGAGATCAGCGCCTGCAGCACCATCCAGATCACCGCGCCTTTGACTGTAACCTGCCCCGAAGGGATCGGGCGAGAGCGGGTGCGTTCAACCGCGCCGTCAAAGTTGCGGTCGGTAATATCGTTCCAGGTACAGCCCGCGCCGCGCATCAGCCAGGCGCCCAGGGCGCAGGCAATGGCGATCCAGGCGTCTTCCCAGCGTGGGCTTCCATCCCACAGGATCGCCAGCGCCAGCCCCCACCAACAGGGGATCAACAGTAGCCAGGTGCCAATGGGACGGTCCGCCCGGCTAAGGCGCAGATAAGGGCGGCTCCATTCTGGTGCATATTGATCAACCCAGTTGTCTTTGACCGCATCTGCGACCTGCCCATCTGGTTTTGGCGCATCACCTTGCATATGTAGGGCCTCATGAGTGCAAAAATCAGACTGTATGTAGATCA
>CAJXIL010000218.1 GCA_913054455.1 uncultured Roseobacter sp. | reverse complement strand
TCGGAGTTCCTCCACCCTTGCCCGATGCCGCAAAGGAGGATGCCATGAAGTATTCTGTTTTTGCAGCAGCAATTTTGAGCGCATCGGCAGCTTATGCCGAAACGCCTGAGCTGACTGTTTACACCTATGACAGCTTTGTTTCCGATTGGGGCCCAGGCCCTGTGGTAGAGAAAGCATTTGAAGCTCAGTGCGGCTGCGATTTGAAGCTGGTTGGGGCTGGCGATGGGGCTGCGCTGTTGGCACGGGTCAAGCTGGAAGGCGCGCGCTCTGATGCGGATGTCGTGTTGGGTCTGGATACCAATTTGACCGCTGCTGCAGCAGCAACCGGTCTTTTTGTCGAACATGGCGTGACAGCTGATTATAGCCTGCCTGTGGCCTGGGAGGATGCGAGCTTTGCGCCTTACGACTGGGGCTACTTTGCCTTTGTCCATAATGCAGATGCCACTGTGCCGACGAACTTTAAGGCGCTGGGTGCCAGCGATGTGAAGATCGTCATTCAGGATCCGCGTTCCTCAACCCCTGGTCTGGGTTTGTTGATGTGGGTCAAAGCGGCCTATGGTGATGAGGCTCCGGCGATCTGGGCGGATCTGGCGGATAATGTGGTGACCGTGACCAAGGGTTGGTCTGAGGCCTATGGGCTGTTCCTAGAGGGAGAGGCCGATATGGTGCTCTCTTATACCACGTCACCAGCCTATCACCTGATTGCCGAAGAAGATGCCTCCAAAGCAGCGGCGGCTTTCGAGGAAGGGCATTATATGCAGGTTGAGGTTGCTGGCATTCTGGCGGGCAGCGATCAGCCTGAATTGGCGCGTGCCTTTATGCAGTTCATGGTGTCCGAAGACTTCCAGTCGATCATTCCAACCACCAACTGGATGTACCCATCCGTCACACCCGCGGGCGGTTTGCCCGAAGGGTTTGAGACCTTGATCTCACCTGCCAAGTCATTGCTGTTGTCAGCGGACGAAGCGGCGGCGGTACGGGATGGTGCATTGGACGAATGGCTCGACGCGCTCAGCCAATAAGCGCGCTTCCCGGCGCTGGCGCGGCCCTGATTGTGGCCGCGCTTATCCTCGGGACGCTGGCAGCGGTGGCCCTACGGGCGGAGGCGGGTCGCGGCTTTGGCGCCAGTGACTTGGCGGCCCTGCGTTTTACGCTCACTCAGGCGACGCTTTCTGCGGTGATCAGCGTAGTGCTGGCGATTGGGCTGGCACGGGCCCTGGCGCGGCGGCGGTTCTTTGGGCGCCGCGCGTTGATTGCGCTATTGGGCGCGCCGTTTATCCTGCCGGTCATCGTTGCGATCCTTGGTTTGCTTACGGTCTTTGGTCGCGCTGGTTGGATCAGCCAAATCTTGATGTTTTTTGGGCTCGAGCCCCTGCAGATCTACGGGCTGCATGGCGTGGTTCTGGCCCATGTGTTTTTCAACCTGCCGCTGGCGACACGGTTAATCCTACAGGGCTGGCAGGAAATCCCGGCGGAGCGGTTTCGGCTTGCGGCGCAGTTGAATGCAGGCCCCGGTGCCATCTGGCAACTGCTGGAAGCGCCCATGTTGCGGCGGGTGGTGCCCGGTGCTCTGGCAGTGGTCTTCGCCATCTGCCTGTCGAGCTTTGCCGTGGCGCTGACGCTGGGTGGTGGGCCGCGTGCCACCACGATCGAGCTAGCCATCTATCAGGCCTTTCGATTTGATTTTGATCTAGGCCGTGCGGCACTGTTGTCGGCGGTGCAGCTGGGGCTAACGGGAATTGCGGGCTTTGTGGCGTTGCGGGTTTCTGACAATGATGGCGTCGGTGCTGGGCTAGATCGGGTGCTACGGCGCTGGGATGGAGAGACGCCTCTGGCGCGCTGCTTCGATCTCGTCTGGATTGGCTGTGCTGCTCTGTTTCTGATCCTGCCCCTGTCTGCGGTTGTTGTGTCGGGTCTTCCTGGGCTGGTCCTGCTTGGCTCTTCTGTATGGATGGCTGCCCTGACCTCGGTCTTGGTTGCAGGGTTAAGCACACTATTGTTGCTCGGTTTGGCCTTGCCAATGGCAGCTGCTGTGGCCCTTGGGCGCAACACATTGATCGAGGTCGCAGGCATTTTGGGGCTGGCTGCCTCACCTTTGGTGATGGGTACTGGGCTGTTCATCGTGATCTACCCCTTTGTTGATCCTTTTGCACTGGCGCTGCCGGTGACGGCGTTGGTGAATGCGGTGATGGCACTGCCCTTTGCCCTGCGCATTTTGGTGCCGCGCGCCCGTGAGGTAATGATACGCTACGGACGGTTGTCCCTTTCGCTCGACATGGCGGGTGCGCCCTTTTTGTGGCGCGTGTTTCTGCCGCGCATGCGAGCGCAGATTGGGTTTGCAGCGGGTTTGGCTGCGGCCCTGTCGATGGGAGATCTCGGCGTGATAACCCTGTTTGCCGATCCCGAGGTCGCGACTTTACCGCTGCAGGTCTACCGCCTGATGGGGGCCTACCAGATGGAGGCGGCCGCTGGGGCGGCTCTGTTGCTATTGCTGTTATCGATGGGCGCATTTTGGATCTTGGACCGGGGAGGCCGCTGGCATGCTGAGGCTTGAGAACTGTGAGATAGAAAACGGCGGCTTCACGCTGCGGGCTGATCTGAAGATCCTTGCAGGGGCAAAACTTGCCGTGATCGGTCCCTCTGGGGCGGGGAAGTCCACTCTGATTGAGGCAATCGCCGGTTTTATCCCGTTAGGTCAAGGGCGCATGCTTTGGCGGGAGGAAGACTTAACGGGGCTGACACCAGGGCAGCGTCCGGTGGCAATGCTGTTTCAGGATGGCAATCTGTTTCCCCATCTCACCGTGGCACAGAACGCGGGGCTGGGGCTGCGGGCCAATCTGCGCCTGTCCCAGCCTGAGCAGGATCAGGTGCAGCAGGCGCTGAGCCGTGTGGGCCTGGGGGATCTGGCAACCCGCAAACCTGCGGAGCTGTCCGGGGGGCAACAAAGCCGGGTGGCCCTGGCGCGGGTTCTGTTGCAGCGGCGTGACCTATTGCTGCTGGATGAGCCCTTTGCGGCACTTGGACCTGCCCTGAAGGATGAGATGTTGGACTTGGTGGAGGAAATCGCCGCAGAGACTGGCGCGACTGTTCTGATGGTCAGCCATGATCCACAAGACGCGCGCCGCATAGCTGATCAGGTGGTTCTGGTCGCAGAGGGCAAGGCGCACCCGCCTGTGACAACAGCGGAGTTGTTGGACAATCCGCCCCCGGTGCTAAAGGCCTATTTGGGCTAGGGCGGCGGGTTATCAGACCCACCGCCATTTGCGCATTTAGGCGACCGCCGCCAGTTTTTGGCGCGACTTGGCGATCATCAGCGCAGCCTGGGCAGCTTCGCGGCCTTTGTCGACAAAATGGGCGCGGTAGATGGCATTGTGATGAT
>CAJXIL010000217.1 GCA_913054455.1 uncultured Roseobacter sp. | reverse complement strand
GTTCATTGTGGCATCTCCAAAAACCGGCCCGGTTCTTACTGAGCCTAGATGGGCAACATGGGCAACATTTCAAGGCCGCCCATGGCCAATTTATCTTCTCTGCAGTCGCCCGGTTAGGCCTCCAGAATGGCGGTCCAGCGTGCCACCTGGGCGCGCACCTGCGCGGGGGCAGTCCCACCGTAGGACATGCGCGAGTTTACCGAGTTTTCCACGCCAAGAACAGTAAAGACATCGGCGGTGATCTCAGCATGTACGCCCTGCATGTCTTCAAGTGTAAGATCTGGCAGATCGCAGCCGCGCTCTTCAGCCATTGCCACCAGGGACCCGGTCACGTGATGGGCATCGCGGAACGGCAGCCCCAGAACCCGTACCAGCCAGTCGGCTAGATCAGTCGCGGTGGAGAAACCGGTTCCGGCGGCTGCCGCCAACTCGGCACGGTTGCCGGTCATATCTTTAACCATGCCTTCCATCGCGGCCAGCGCCAGCATCCAGTTGTCAGCGGCGTCAAAGACCTGCTCTTTGTCTTCCTGCATGTCTTTGGAATAGGCCAGCGGCAGGCCCTTCATCACCATCATCAGCGCAGTGTTGGCGCCAAAAATCCGGCCCACCTTGGCCCGGATCAGTTCGGCAGCATCCGGGTTTTTCTTTTGCGGCATGATCGAGGAGCCGGTGGAGAAGCGGTCCGACAGGGTGACAAAACGGAACTGCGCCGAGGACCAGATCACCAACTCTTCGGCAAAGCGCGACAGGTGCACGGCGCTGATCGAGGCGGCCGACAGGAACTCCAGCGCAAAGTCACGGTCCGAGACCGCATCCAGAGAATTCGCCGCGGGACGATCAAAGCCCAGCGCCGCTGCGGTCATGTCGCGGTCGATAGGAAAAGAGGTGCCCGCCAGCGCGGCCGCGCCCAAAGGCGATTCGTTCATCCGCTTGCGCGCGTCGCGGACCCGGCTCAGATCGCGGCCAAACATCTCGACATAGGCCATCATGTGATGGCCCCAGGTCACGGGCTGCGCCACTTGCAGGTGGGTAAAGCCGGGCATGGCCCAATCGGCCCCCGCTTCGGCCTGGCTCAGCAGCGCACGGATCAGTGCCAGCAGGCCCGATTCAGCGGCATCCAGCTGATCGCGCACCCAGAGTTTGAAATCGGTCGCCACCTGATCGTTGCGCGAACGGCCCGTGTGCAGACGCCCTGCTGGCTCACCGATCACCTCTTTCAGACGGGCTTCGACATTCATGTGGATATCTTCCAGCGCGGTAGAGAACTGGAAGGTGCCGTTCTCAATCTCTGACAAGACCGTGAGCAGGCCTTCCCGAATTGCCTCGGCGTCGTTATCGCTTATAACGCCTGTTGCGGCCAACATCGCTGCATGGGCCCTGGAGCCAGCAATGTCCTGGGCAGCCATCCGTTTGTCAAAACCGATCGAGGCGTTGATCGCCTCCATGATCGCGTCTGGGCCAGCGGCAAAACGGCCGCCCCACATCTGGTTCGAGGCTTGATCTGTCATGGTGGAATCCCGGAGATAATATGCGTCTGTTACGTCATCTTTCCCTTTATATCGCCCTGAGCCTGGGTGCAAATGCGGCATTGGCTGCGGATGTGGCAGAACTTGAGGCCCTGCGCGCCGAAAGTCTGAAACGTCTGGTGGTACATAAAGAGCCCCGCGATGTCTCGCAGGCCGAGTTCTTCCTTGAGGATGAGGGCGGCATGGCCAGCCTGGAAGACTACAAGGGTAAAGTGGTTCTGCTGAACTTCTGGGCCACCTGGTGCGCCCCCTGCCGCAAGGAAATGCCGCAGATCGCCGAACTGCAAGAAGAGTTTGGCGGTGAGGACTTTGAGGTCCTGACCATCGCCGCAGGGCGCAACTCCCCCGCTGGCATCCTCAAGTTCTTTGAAGAAAACGGCATCACCAACCTGCCGCGCCATCAGGACCCCAAACAGGCGCTGGCGCGTGAAATGGCGGTGATCGGCCTGCCCATCACTGTGCTGCTGGATCGCGACGGTAAAGAGGTCGCCCGCCTGCTGGGGGACGCCGAATGGAATTCTGAGAGCGCCAAGGCGATTGTTGCGGCGATGATTGGAAACGACACTCACTAATTGTTGAACGAAAAAGTGTCTTGTGATTTCTATAGTGAGGGGAGACGACTTCCCCCACTATAACTAGTATTTTCCGAGGACTTTGATTTATGCGATTTTTATCTTTGACTGCTTTGGCAGCAACTCTTGCGTTGGTTTCAACTCTTCCCGCTGAGGCGCGCCAAGTGAGAAAGCAAGCCGATTTTGTTAAGGCCCTAGCTGGGAAAACCCTGACAGCTGGCAATAGCTGGCTCATTTTGAGCGCCGACGGAAAAATCAAAGGCGTTACAGGCAAGGGTGATAAGATTACCGGCCTCTGGGTCTGGAACAAAAGGTTCATGTGCCGCAACGTGTATGTTGGACAAAAGCAATTGCCTCAGGACTGCCAAACCGTGTCCATCGACGGTGACACAGTTACCTTCACCCGTGAAAGGGGCAAAGGCCCAGCCAACACTTTCAGCTTTTGATCTACAGACCGGCTAAACTGTTCTTCAGAACTGCAAGCATATTTCAAACCCCTCCGCCCTCTGGGGAGGGGGCTTCATTTTGCGTCAGTGACATAAAGAAACTGCAGACGGATCGACTGGCTTTTGCGGCCACCTGTGACTTAGCGGGGCTTGCCCCTACGCTACCTTTGACAGCAGCGCCTTTGCAGCGCCATTCTGATCGGCAACAGGCATGATCTGGGAGTGAGCAATGCCGCTGGAACTTTTGTTGATCTTGGTTGTGGGAGGCATCAGCGCAATTGCGCTGCTCTTGCACCAGAGTGGGCGGTCACAGCCTAAGGTGATGACAGAGCCCGAAGCCCGCGAGGCCTGGTTCCGACAGTTCCCAGAAAACCCAGTCGTAGATCTGACCCTGGCCAAAGACGGTCATGCCGCCCTGATCCAAACCGCGGATGACAATGCGCCACTGGGGCTGGTCTGGTCCTTTGGGGCCGATACGGTGGCCCGATTTCTGGAAGATGCCAAATTGAGCCCCTGCAAAAAGGGACTGCACCTCCGCCTTGCGGATTTTTCTGCCCCGGCCGTGCGGCTGCAGCTGGACCAGCCCGAAGCCACGCACTGGCAAGGAATGATCGAGGGGGCATCAGCCCCGCAAGGCCACCCGCAAAACCAACCCCCAGTACAAGAGGTGTAAGCCATGGACACAGTCTCTTTTCCGGATGTGACGCAATTGGCGGTTCCGATCTTCATCGCCGCCATCCTCGGCGAATTCCTATGGATCGCGCTCAAGGGGCGCGGCGGGCGCTATGAAACCCGCGATGCAGTGACCTCGCTGATCATGGGGGCCGGCAGCGTCGCCTCGGGCA
>CAJXIL010000216.1 GCA_913054455.1 uncultured Roseobacter sp. | reverse complement strand
CTCTGAGGGCTTTAAGGCCAATTTAAACGCGCATCTTGAAGCCTTAGAGCAGATCAGCGAAGTGGCCGAGGCCGCGCGTTTGGGCGGTGGTGAAAAATCCCGCGCCCGCCATGAAAGCCGGGGCAAGATGTTGCCGCGCCGGCGGGTGGCTAACCTGCTGGACCCCGGCTCGCCCTTTCTCGAAATCGGCGCCACCGCAGCGAATAACATGTACGATAATGCAGCCCCCGCCGCAGGGGTGATCGCCGGTATTGGTCGGGTGCACGGGCAAGAGGTCATGGTAGTCTGCAACGATGCAACCGTAAAGGGCGGCACCTATTTTCCGATGACGGTGAAGAAACACCTGCGTGCGCAAGAGATTGCCGAGGAAAACCACCTGCCTTGCATCTACCTGGTCGACTCTGGCGGCGCCAACCTGCCGCAACAGGACGAGGTCTTCCCCGACCGCGACCACTTTGGCAGGATCTTCTACAACCAGGCGCGTATGTCCTCCAAGGGCATCCCGCAGATTGCCGTGGTCATGGGCTCCTGCACCGCCGGGGGCGCCTATGTGCCCGCCATGTCCGATGTGACCATCATCGTCAAAGAGCAGGGCACCATTTTTCTGGCGGGCCCCCCCCTGGTTAAGGCCGCCACGGGCGAGGTGGTCTCAGCCGAAGATCTCGGCGGCGGCGATGTGCATACGCGCCTCTCTGGCGTCGCCGATTACCTGGCCGAGGATGACGCCCATGCCCTTGCGCTGGCCCGTCGCGCGGTGCAATCGCTCAACATCACCAAGCCGCAAACGGTGAACTGGGCCAGCCCTGAAGAGCCCGCCTATGATCCCGAAGAGATCCTGGGTGTGGTGCCCGGTGATCTGCGCACCCCCTATGACATCCGAGAAGTGATCGCCCGCCTAGTGGATGGCTCGCGCTTTGATGAGTTCAAGCCGCGCTACGGCGAAACCCTGGTCACGGGCTTTGCCCATGTCAAAGGCTGCCCAGTGGGTATCATTGCCAACAATGGCGTGTTGTTCTCGGAAGCGGCGCAAAAGGGCGCGCATTTTGTCGAGCTCTGCTCGCAGCGCAAAATTCCGTTGGTCTTCTTGCAAAACATCACTGGCTTCATGGTGGGGCGCAAATATGAAAACGAAGGCATCGCCCGTCACGGTGCCAAGATGGTGACAGCCGTGGCTTCCACCAATGTGCCAAAGATCACCATGCTGGTGGGCGGCTCCTTTGGCGCGGGAAACTACGGCATGGCCGGGCGCGCCTATCAACCCCGCTTCCTGTGGACCTGGCCCAACTCCCGCATCTCGGTGATGGGCGGTGAGCAGGCCGCCGGGGTGCTGGCAACCGTAAAACGGGACGCCATCGAGCGCCAAGGCGGCAGCTGGTCCACGGATGAGGAGGCGCAGTTCAAACAGCCGACCATCGATATGTTCGAAGAGCAAAGCCACCCGCTCTACGCCTCAGCGCGTTTGTGGGATGATGGCATCATTGACCCGCGCAAAAGTCGCGATGTGCTGGCCCTGTCGCTCAGCGCAGCCCTGAATGCAGAAATCGATGAAACCCGCTTTGGTGTCTTCCGGATGTAATCCGGGCTCTATCATCTTTCCCAAAATATTCCGGGGGTCCGGGGGCAGCGCCCCCGGTCCGACGTTCCAAACAAAGGACAAAACCCCATGTTTGATAAAATCCTGATTGCCAACCGCGGTGAAATCGCCTGTCGCGTCATGGAAACTGCCAGGGCGCTGGGCGTCAAAACCGTTGCCGTCTACTCAGACGCGGACCGTAACGCAAAACATGTGGCCATGGCGGATGAGGCCTGCCACATCGGCCATGGTCCAGCGCCCGCTGACAGCTATCTCCTGGGCGATGAGATCATTGCCATGGCAAAGGCCACAGGTGCCAAGGCCATCCATCCGGGCTATGGATTTTTGTCGGAGAACCCCGGCTTTGTTGACGCGGTTGAGGCCGCCGGCCTGGTCTTTATCGGCCCCTCCGCTGATGCCATCCGCAAGATGGGGCTGAAAGACGCCGCCAAGGTGCTGATGGAAGAGGCCGGTGTGCCGGTGGTGCCCGGCTACCATGGCGCCAATCAGGACGCGGATTTCCTGAAAGCTGAGGCTGACAAGATTGGCTATCCGGTACTGATAAAGGCGGTTGCGGGCGGCGGCGGCAAGGGCATGCGCCTGGTCGAAGCCCCCGCGGAGTTTGTCGATGCCCTGGCCAGCGCTCAGGGCGAGGCGACAACCTCCTTTGGCAATCCCGATGTCTTGATCGAGAAATACATCCAGCAGCCGCGTCACATCGAAATCCAGGTCTTTGGCGATGGCACCCATGCGGTGCATCTGTTTGAGCGCGACTGTTCTTTGCAGCGCCGCCACCAAAAGGTGATCGAAGAAGCGCCTGCACCGGGCATGACGGATGAGATGCGCGCAGCCATGGGCGAGGCAGGCGTGCGCGCCGCCGAGGCCATCGGCTACAAAGGCGCAGGGACGGTGGAATTTATCGTTGATGGCAGCAATGGCCTGCGCGCCGATGGGTTCTGGTTCATGGAAATGAACACCCGCCTGCAGGTGGAACACCCGGTATCAGAGCTGATCACTGGTGTGGATCTTGTGGAGTGGCAGCTGCGCGTTGCCGCAGGGGAGGCCTTGCCGAAACAGCAAGATGAGCTGGCCATCACAGGCCATGCCTTTGAGGCGCGGCTTTATGCTGAGGATGTGCCCAAGGGCTTTTTGCCCGCCACCGGCACCCTAACCCATCTGAAGTTCCCGGCCAATTGCCGCGCCGATAGCGGCGTGCGGGCTGGCGATACCATCAGCCCCTGGTATGATCCGATGATCTCCAAGGTGATCGTGCATGGGCCCACCCGCGAAATCGCCCTGTCGCGCTTGTCGCAGGCGCTGGCGGCGACTGAGGTGGGCGGTACGGTCACCAACCTAGCGTTCTTGGGCGCGCTGGCGGCGCATGACGGTTTTGCCGCAGGCGAGGTGGACACCGGCCTAATTGCCCGTGATCTGGATCAGCTTGTGCAGGCGCCAGAAGTCACGTTCGAACACAGGGCGGCTGCTGGGATGCAAGCGCTGGGGCTGATCGATCAGCAATGGGATGCTGGCTTTACGCTTTGGTCCGACCTGCGCCGCTCGGTGCATCTCAGCTATCAGGGTGAGATTTTTGAGGCCACGGTTGAGGTGGATGGACCGGATTACCAAGTTTGGGAGTTCCCTGGGCATCCTGAACGCCAGATCTGTGCGAACCGGATTGCCGGTTCCTGGGTGCTCAGCAGTGACAGGCTGCCACCCATGGTGCAGGCCGGCAATGTGATCACCGTCTTTGATGGCTATGGACATGTCTTTGATGTGGTCGATCCGCTGGATCGCGATGCCTCAGCCGGGGGCGACCTCAACCTGATCGAGGCGCCAATGCCGGGTCTGGTGAAAGCCGTATTTGCCAAGGCAGGCGATGCGGTGAAAGAGGGAGACCGCCTGGCCATTTTGGAAGCTATGAAGATGGAGCATTCCTTGCTGGCGGCCCGGGATGGCGTTGTCGCCGAGGTTCTGGCCGCAGGCGGCGACCAGGTTGAGGCTGGGGCTGCACTGGTGC
>CAJXIL010000215.1 GCA_913054455.1 uncultured Roseobacter sp. | reverse complement strand
CGTGGCCCCTTTGCCAAGCTGATGGCGGGTAAGGCGCGGCGCATTGTCAAACCGGGGCAGGTGTTTTCCCGCATCCATGTGGAGGATATCGCCCAGGTGCTGCTGGCCTCGATGGACCAGCCCAACCCGGGCGGGATCTACAACCTCTGCGATGATGACCCGGCGCCGCCGCAGGATGTCCTGGGCTATGCGGCAGAGCTGCTGGGGCTGCCCATACCTGCCGAAGTTCCCTTTGATGAAGCGGGTATGACCCCGATGGCGCGCAGTTTTTACGGTGAGAACAAACGGGTGCGGAATACCCGCATCAAGTCCGAACTGGGGGTGGAGCTGCTCTATCCCAGCTATCGCGAGGGGTTGCGGGCCGTGCTGGCGGCAGAAGATATGGAGGCGTTTGTGCCGCCGGCTGAGCCGCCAGCGTTGTAGAGCATGGGCCTCTTGCATCTGATCTTTGTATTGTGGAACTTCAGGACGCTGCGTCGCCTCTACGGACGTGTAAATGATGCGTCTCCCGGTGTTATGGACCAGCTGTGGCAGCAGCAGTCATTCACGCGTCGCATTGATGTTGCTCTTGGTCCCGCGGTGTTTACAAAACTGGCAATGTTGATGAACTTGGCGGTTGTGAACCCGGATCGGTTGCCAGTTCATCTTTTGGGTGATGAGCAAATTGCCAAACTTGTGCGTGCGCTGAACGATCGAGGGTCAGCCAGTGTTTATCGAGTCTTCTGCAAATCCACTGGCTACAACTAGGTTTGAATACCTCGTCCGCACGCTTGCGGCCCGGCCTGCGCCTGCCTGCCCGTCAAACCGAAGGTTTGACTCTGACACAACAGACAGGCGCATTTTCGCCTCCCCAGGCAGTCTCAGACCTATTGTTTGCGCAGATTAAGCCCGCTTTTCCCCGATCTGCGCCACGCCCAGAACCTCCAGCACCTTGGCTTCGATCTGCGGAGCGTTCATTGCGGCGGTCTCATACATATCCTTGGGGCTGGACTGGTCGATGAAGGTATCAGGCAGCACCATGGAGCGGAATTTGAAGCCCGCGTCAAAGACGCCCTCATCCGACAACAGCTGCGCCACATGGGAACCAAAGCCCCCGACGGCGCCTTCCTCAATACAGATCAGCGCCTCGTGACCTGCCACCAGATTCAGGATCATCTCGCGGTCCAGCGGTTTGGCAAAGCGGGCGTCGGCAATGGTGGGGGTGATGCCCTTGGCCGCCAGCGCCTCGGCAGCCTTTTTGACCTCGCCCAGACGGGTGCCAAAGGAGAGCAGCGCGACGCGCTTGCCTTCCTGGATCATCCGGCCCTTACCGATTTCAAGGATCTCAGGCTCCTCGGGCATCTCGACGCCTTCGCCTTCGCCACGGGGATAGCGGAAGGCGATGGGGCCGGCGTCATAGGCGGCGGCGGTATGGACCATATGCACCAGCTCTGCCTCGTCAGCGGCGGCCATGACCACCATGCCGGGCAGGTTGGCCATATAGCCAATGTCGAAGGACCCCGCATGGGTGGCGCCATCGGCGCCGACCAGACCAGCGCGGTCGATGGCAAAGCGCACGGGCAGGCGCTGAATGGCGACGTCATGCACCACCTGATCGTAGCCACGCTGCAGGAAGGTCGAATACATGGCGCAAAACGGCTTCATCCCGCCAGCCGCCAGCGCGGCGGCAAAGGTGACGCCATGCTGTTCGGCAATGCCCACATCAAAACAGCGCGAGGAGTAGCGTTCCGCCATCAGCGACAGACCAGTGCCATCAGGCATGGCGGCAGTGACGGCGCAGATCTTGTCGTCCTTAGCGGCCAATTTCACCAGCTCATCCCCAAAGACCCCGGTATAGGAGGGCGCATTGGAGGGCGTCTTGTGTTGTTTGCCGGTGACCACATCAAACTTGGCGGTGGCATGGCCTTTGTCACGGGCGGCCTCGGCGGGGCCGTAGCCTTTGCCCTTTTTGGTCAGCACATGGATCAACACCGGGCCAGTGGCGCGGGCTTTGACAGTGCGCAGCACCGGCAGCAGCTGGTCCATGTCATGGCCATCAATGGGGCCAAGATATGAAAAGCCAAAGGATTCAAACATGGTGCCGCCCACGGCCATGCCTTTGAGCATGTCCTTGGCGCGCTTGGCGCCCTCGCGGAAGGGTTCGGGCAAAAGCGAGGCGGCGCCCTTGGCTACGGCCTTTAGCTCTTGGAAGGGTTCCTCAGCATAGAGCCGTGACAGATAAGAAGAGAGAGCGCCAACGGGTGGCGCGATGCTCATCTCGTTGTCGTTGAGAATGACGATCATGCGCTTGTTCAAATGACCAGCGTTGTTCATCGCCTCAAAGGCCATGCCAGCGGACATTGCCCCATCGCCAATCACCGCAATGGCTTCGCCTAGACCTTCGGGCACAACGCCGCCCAGATCGCGGGCGACGGAAAAGCCCAGTGCGGCAGAGATCGAGGTGGAGCTATGGGCGGCGCCAAAGGGGTCGTAGGGGCTCTCGCTGCGCTTGGTAAAACCCGACAGCCCGCCCTTGGTCCGTAGGGTGCGGATGCGGTCGCGGCGTTCGGTCAGGATTTTATGCGGGTAGCTTTGATGCGAGACATCCCAGATCAGTTTATCCCGTGGGGTGTCAAAAATAGCGTGCAGGGCCACGGTTAGTTCGACCACGCCCAGACCTGCGCCCAGATGGCCACCCGTGTTGGAAACCGCCGAGATGGTCTCTTGCCGCAGCTCATGGGCCAGCTGCACCAATTGGGCATCACTCAGCCCCTTCATATCCGCAGGGCGCGCGATCTGGTCCAAAAGCGGGGTAGAGGGCCGGTCAGACATGGTGTTTCCTTGTGGCGGGCGGGGCATAGGCGTCCCGGTGTCAGCTGTCTCGCGCAATAACGAAGCGGGCGGCCTGCTTCAAGGTTTCTCCGGCATCCCCGTAAGGGGCCAGAGCGGCGCAGGCCTCGTCGATCAGATCCCGCGCGCGTTGTTTGGCGGGCTCCAACCCCAGGAGCGAGACAAAGGTCGCCTTGCCGGCAACTGCATCTTTGCGCAGGGCCTTGCCGACCTTTTCCGCGTCTCCTTCAACATCCAAGATGTCGTCGGCGATCTGAAAAGCAAGACCAAGGGCAGTCGCATATTGCCACAGGGCACGGGAATCGTCACCGGCAATCACCGGCCCAACTGTGGCAGACCAGTTGATTAGGCAGCCAGTTTTGCGGTCCTGAAGGCGGGTAATCTGTTCCAATGTCAGCGGCGTTGTGGCGGTTTCGGCGTCGATATCAAGCATTTGCCCCTGCACCATGCCAGAGCGACCGGCCGCGCGGGCCAGCAACCGGATGAGTTCCAGCGCATTGGGGCCGAATTTGCCATCTGCCAAAAGATCAAAGGCCAGGGTTTGCAGCGCGTCGCCCGTCAAAACGGCAGTGGCTTCATCCCATTTTTTGTGGATGGTCGGCAAGCCGCGGCGCAGGTCATCGTCATCCATGCAGGGCAGGTCATCATGCACCAGAGAATAGGCGTGAATGCACTCGATGGCGACGGCTGCGTCTAGGGCGGCCTCGGCATCAACTCCGTGCAGGCGGGCGCTTTCCAGCACCAGAAACCCGCGCAGCATTTTGCCGCCACGAACGGCGTGCAGCATCGGTTTGCCAAGGGTGGCGCCCACAGGAATGATGGCATTCAAGCGGGCAGAGATATCGTGCTGCGCCTGTTTCAGCGCCTCGG
>CAJXIL010000214.1 GCA_913054455.1 uncultured Roseobacter sp. | reverse complement strand
CGGGTGCCAAGACCCGCAACCGGAAAAATCGCTTTTGTTACTTTTTTACGCATCGAATTTCTCACTCATCAACGTCCAAGGCCAAAACCAAGGAAAATTTATTCTTGCGCGAAAACAGCCATCAAAATGTACTGTTCAGCGGCAGAACCAAGATTAGGGTCTGCTCAGCGCAGCTCTCAAAAAGGCAGGGAAAGATCATTCTCCCGCAATTACCCTACCCATAAATTACGCAGGTTTCATGACCTAGCTCAACTCTACCCCAATGATGTTTAGGAAAAGCGCGGCGACAAACAGGGGAATTTTGCCTAAATTTCGCCCATCTTAGTCATCATCGCCTCAATACGCGCCACATCTTCAGGATTGTTCAGCTCCCAGAACTCACGCCCACGCGCTTCAACCTCTACACAGAGAATCTTGCGTCCATTTTCAAGAAAACGCAGCTGCTCCAGGCCTTCGAGTTGCTCCAGCGGGCCAACAGGCCAACTGGGGTAGGCCGCCAGCGCATCAGGCCGATAGGCATAGACCCCAACATGGTGGAAAACGGGTGTCAGCGCCGCACCTTCAAACCGTTCCGCACAAAAGGGAACCACTTCCTTGGAGAAATAGAGCCCACTGTGATCCTGGCCAAAAACCGCCGTGGTACCGCCAACGCGCCCCTCTGCGCGATCCTGCAGCAGACTGTTGAGCGTATCGCCATCACATTGCAGAACCGGAGTCGCCAGCCCCATGCCGGGAGCAGCGCGCAGTCCCGCCACCAGATCTTCGATAAACCAATGCGGCGTCAAAGGCGCGTCGCCTTGCAGGTTCACCACCACCTCATAGGTGCCGCCCAGCGCGGCATGGGCCTCGGCGCAGCGCTCGGTACCGTTGGCACAGTTTTCCGAGGTCATCACCACCTCGGCACCAAAGCTTTCGGCGGTCAGCCGGATACGATCGTCATCCGTTGCCACAACCACGCGATCAACTCCCTGAACAGCGCAAGCCGCGCGCCAGGAGCGTTCAATCAATGTGCGCTTATCCCCCTTGGCCCCGGTGAGTTCCACAAGTGGTTTGCCGGGGTAGCGGGTAGAGGCATAGCGGGCTGGAATGACGATCAGAACGGACATCAGGCTTCTTTCAACTCAACATCAGGCGCATAGGCAATAAAAAAGGGGTTCGCATAGTCTTCTTTGCCATAAACGAGCGGTGAATGGTCGTCAAAACGGACAACTTGACCACCGGCACCGGACAAGACCGCATGCCCTGCAGCTGTATCCCATTCCATGGTACGGCCAACACGGGGGTAGATATCGGCCTCACCGGTGGCCACCAGGCAGAATTTCAAGGAAGAGCCGGCGCTTTTACTGTCTTTGACGGCGTATTTGTTAATGTAATCCTCAGTGGCCTGATCACGGTGCGATTTGGAGGCCACAACCATCAGTGCCGCATTATCGCTTTTGGCGACGCGGATTGGGGTTGTCTCACCGATCACCGCGGGATCAAAGGCACCGGTTTCTTCCACGGCAGAGCCATCAGCCAGCGTAAAAAACATACGGTTTTTGGCCGGAGCATAGACCACACCACGGGTCGGAACGCCTTTTTCCACCAGCGCAATATTCACGGTGAAATCGCCGCGGCGGTGGATGAATTCTTTGGTCCCGTCCAGAGGATCAACGATCAGGAAAGTATCGCCGCGCACCTTGTGCGAGTCGGACTGCTCTTCGGTGACCAGCATCAGATCCGGAAAGGCGCTGCGCAGACCCGCTGAAATCAGCGCATCTGCGGCCTCATCTGCTGCAGTTACCGGGCTGTCATCAGATTTAACCTTCACATCAAAATCGTCAGAATTATAAATTTCCATGATCTTGCCACCGGCTTCGATCGCCAGACGGCGGATCACTGGAATAAGCTCTTCGTAGGTCACGTCAGACACTCCCACTCAAAAGGGTTAATTGAAAATTTGCCTCCGCCCCCTTATGCTGACTCCCAGGTGGATCATCAAGAAGTCCATTAGATTATCGGCCGGTTCATTTGGCCCCCAGTACAGATCGCAGGCAAAATGTTTCAGGTCCGCACAGTAGAGACGCGTTTTTCCAGTGCCATCTCATTGTTTGAGGTGGTCTTTCACTCCATCGTGCGCAGTGTCCGCTCAAAGCATAATAATGCGCTCATCGCCCTGGCGATGAATATCATGCAGGCGGTGATGTTTGTCGCTGTCTTCTACGCTATGTTTTCTATTCTTGGCATGCGCGGATCTGCTATTCGAGGCGATTTTCTGCTCTATGTCATGTCCGGGATTTTTCTGTTTCTGACCCATACCAAAACCGTTGGCGCCGTTGCCGGAGCCGAAGGCCCAGCCAGCCCGATGATGCAGCATGCGCCAATGAACACCATGGTTGCGATTCTTTCAGCGGCGCTTGGCTCTCTCTACATCCAGACGATTTCCCTGTTCCTGATCCTCTTTGTCTACCATGTGGCCTTTACGCCCCTGGAGATCGAACAGCCCATTCAAGCCTATGGCATGGTCCTTCTGGCTTGGGTCACTGGTGCCGCGGTTGGGCTGGTGTTTTTGGTGCTCAAACCCTGGTCCCCAGGTATTGTCGGCATCCTGACCACCATCTACCAACGCGCCAATATGATTGCTTCAGGCAAGATGTTTCTGGCCAATACCCTGCCGACATTCATGCTAAAAATGTTTGACTGGAACCCACTGTTTCACTGCATTGATCAGGCGCGTGGCTTTGTCTTCATCAACTACAATCCCCACTACAGCAGCTGGCAATATGCCGCCTGGATAGCGCTGGGGTTGGTGATGATTGGCCTGATGGGAGAATTCTACACCAGACGCCGCGTTTCGATCAGCTGGAATGCACGTCGCTAATCTGTATCTCCTATTACACTGTGCATCGCTCTTTAGGTCACCACCCGCAGCGTCAAGTTAATACGCCCCCCCTTGGGCAGCAGTCGCGATGATTGGAACCGGATCCGGTCCACCCCGTGATAGGCCAGCCGCGCCGCGCCGCCCATGACCACCACATCGCCAGAGTTGAGCCAGATACTATCCGTTTTACCACCGCGCTGGGTGTCGCCCATGCGAAACAGCCCGTCATCGCCCAGGCTGATCGACACCACAGGAAAGGAAAAGTCCGCCTCATCTTTGTCCTGATGCAGACCCATCTTGGCCTCCGGACCAAAATAATTCAGCAGACAGGAATCCGGTTGCCGCTGCAAACCCGTAACCTCGTGCCAAAGTTCCAGCAGGCTGTCAGGGATCGCAGGCCAGCCCATGCCCTTGGGGTGATTTTCGACGTAGCGGTAGCCGGTCTCATCTGCAATCCAGCCGAATTTACCTGCCGATGTCATACGCACCGACAACTTCCTTCCCCCCGGCGCAGTAGGAGAGAACAGCGGGGCGGTCCGCAAAATAGGGCGCAGGACTTCGATCAGCGCCCGCTGTGAGGCCAGATCCAGGTAGCCCTTGTGGATTTCAAACCCACGCAATCGCAACAAGCTCATAGCGATTATTCCATTCTTAACTACATCACATGCAAAAAAGCGCACTGAATCGCATTTCTCGGTGCGTTCTGGCGCTTGCAGGGTCAATTTCTGCTCCCTATATACGCCGTGACGCAGTGAGGTGCAGACCCCGCTGCAACAAAATCGGGGCCTGGATGCCACAACGGGTTCAGGCCGCGGGTAATCGCCTTAGTAAGTAAAGGGATCA
>CAJXIL010000213.1 GCA_913054455.1 uncultured Roseobacter sp. | reverse complement strand
GAAATGCCCGTTTGCTGAAGTTTTGCAGGAAAGTCGCACTGATGACCGGAAAAATTGCCATTCAGGGAGAGCTCGGCTCTTATAGTCACGAGGCGTGTCGCAATGCGCGTCACGAGATGGAGGTGCTTCCCTGTAGCACATTTGAGGATGTGATCGAGGCGGTGCGGTCGGGGGCTGCCGATCAGGCGATGCTTCCGGTCGAGAATTCCACCTACGGGCGGGTGGCCGACAGTCACCGCCTGCTGCCCCATAGCGGTCTGCACATAGTCGACGAAGCCTTTGTGCGGGTCCACATCAATCTGCTGGCCGTCCCCGGAGCAAAGCTGGAAGACATCCGCGAGGCTAAATCGCATCTGGTTCTGCTGCCCCAATGTGGTGATTTCCTCCGCAAAAACAATATTATAGGCCGTGTCAGCCCAGACAATGCTCGCGCGGCCCGCGATGTGGCCGCCGCCGGAGATATCCACACAGCGGCCCTGGCCAGCGAACTGGCCGGCGAAATCTACGGGCTGGAAGTGCTGGAGAAAAAGATCGAGGATCGTGGCGACAACACCACCCGCTTCCTGATCATGTCGCGTGACCCCGACACCAGCCGTCGCGGTGCCCATGGCATGATCACCAGTTTTGTCTTTCAGGTCCGCAATATTCCTGCAGCGCTCTACAAGGCCATGGGCGGCTTTGCCACCAATGGCATCAACATGACCAAGCTAGAGAGCTACATGGTCGATGGCTCCTTTACCGCGACACAGTTCTACGCGGATATCGATGGTCATCCTGATGATGCAAACGTGCAACTGGCGATGGACGAGCTTTCCTATTTCACCACGAATGTGGAAATTCTTGGTGTCTATCCTGCTGACAACGGTCGTTTCTAAGGGCCCGTCGAAACTGCTGCTGACGCCTAGGAAATCTAGACTCGGCGCCGCATCCTTCTTATCGCTAGGGCGAACCCTCTGGGAGCTTGCCATGACCTCGATACCGCCTGCCGCAAACTATCCCAGCGCCAAACCGTCGCATCGTCGTGCCGATATGGTGGTTCATGCGGTCGGGCTAGCCTTGATCCTGACGGCTGTCGGTATCTTGATTTTCAAGGCCGACACGGGTCTCGATCTTGAGCTGAGTATCGCGCTTGGCGTCTATGTCCTCTCAGTGCTGGCCTCAAACATCGCGTCCAGCTTTTACCACTTTGGCCCATGGCATCACCGAAGGCTGGCTCTGCGCCGCATTGACCATGCCGCGATTTACCCCAGCATCACTGGAACATTCACGCCGTTTTTTGTTCAGGCCGACACCCCCTGGACCTGGACGCTATTGTATCTGTGCTGGGCGCTGACTGCCCTGGCGATCTGGAACAAGATCACCAATGAAAACGTCAAGTCGCGCTGGTCCACGGCCTCTTACCTTGGGCTCGGCACGCTTGGGCTGTTTGCGCTCCCGGATCTGACCATGGTCCCGACCAGCAGCCTGTGGTGCATCCTGTCTGGCGTCGCCAGCTTTGTGATTGGAACCGGGTTCTATGCCCGCAAGACCCTGCCGTTTCGCTATGCGATCTGGCACACTTGGGTCAATATTGGCGGGATCTTGATGTTCACCGGCATCTGGCTGGCGCTGTTCTAGGTGCGCGCAACTCCCTTGAAATTTGGGGGATGGCAGCCGTAGCAACCTAGTTAGAAATACCGAACGCTCAGTCCGGGGCCCTTACAGTCCGCTGTGGCTTTGTCCTTACTATCGCCGCCGTGAACGCGAAACAGCCTGCGCTGCTGGGAGGGCGTTGCTGTTCCCCCCCCTGGTCCGTGGCGGCGGCAATCATCAGGATCTTGGCAAGGAAACCA
The DNA here is from genome assembly GCA_913054455.1 of uncultured Roseobacter sp. Lineage (GTDB taxonomy): Bacteria > Pseudomonadota > Alphaproteobacteria > Rhodobacterales > Rhodobacteraceae > Pseudophaeobacter. The sequence continues at coordinate 1,875 of CAJXIL010000213.1, read as the reverse complement.
CGGTTTGACTTTGCTGGCCCAGGCCGTCGATCCCGAGGCTGACCTTGTCGCCCTCATTCAGCCAAACCTGTGGGGACATGCCTGCGCCCACGCCTGGGGGGGTTCCAGTACAGATCAAATCCCCCGGCTCCAGGCGGGTGAATTCAGACATGTAGCTCACAATGGTCGCCACATCAAAAATCATCGTGCCGGTATTGCCCGTTTGCATGCGTTTCCCGTTTACATCCAGCCACATACCCAGGTTTTGCACATCTTCGAACTCATCCTTGGTGGCAAGGAAAGGGCCAGTCGGGCAGAAGTTTGGGAAGCTTTTCCCCTTAGCCCATTGGCCAGAGCGTTCCATTTGCCAGGCCCGCTCGGAGATATCGTTGACCAGAACGAACCCTGCAATATGATCCATGGCCTGGTCTTTCGAGATATTCAGCGCGGGCTTGCCGATGACGATACCGAGCTCAACTTCCCAGTCCAGTTTGCTCATCTGTGCGGATTTCAGAATGTCGTCATATGGCCCGCAATAGGTCACCGTCGACTTGTTGAACAGGATCGGCTCTTCTGGAACCGGCAGGCCGGCTTCGGCTGCGTGGTCAGAATAGTTCAGCCCGACGCACCATATATTTAGCGGCTGGGCCATCGGAGGCGCCAGGCGTTTACCCGCAACCTCCACCTGTGGCAGCGTTGCGGGATCCACAGAGGCCAATCGGTTCAACAGCTCTGGAGACAGGCTGTGGGGGCCAAAATCTGCCACAAAAGAAGAGGCATCGCGCGGGATCCCATCCGAGTCAATAATGCAGGGGATCTTGTTCCCATCGCGGTCGCCATATCGGGAAAGCTTCATGCCTTGGTGTCCTTTTGTTTCTGGCCCCATCAAAGTCCCGGCGCGTTGCTATCGCGCGACAAAGGAGGGGGCAGCCATTTGCCTCCAATGTGTAGACCGTTTTACCACTCTATCACAGGTACATATCAGGCGAGCGATTGCTTGATTCACTTGCACCGTTAGGGGACGCAAGTGCTCAGCATAGGCTTCTGGCAGGGCATGTTCAAAACGCGCATGGGGGCCCATCTCACCCATCTCTGCGCCAGGAACTGTCAGAGAGTACCAGAACTGTGGATGATTTTCTTGGGTGTTTGTTCAGAATAAGGGCAGCCGCGTGAGAGTTCTCTCGTAGCCGACAATCAGATTTGCCGTTTGGCAGCAGGTCGTGCATCTGGCCCTATTTATGCGGCGATACCTACTAAACTGACGAAACCTGCGACACGGTAAACTGCACAGGTCTCACCCTGATCCGAAAGGCCATCGTTTCGACTGGCGGTATCCGTAGACCTTGCCGCTCTTCGGCCGTGTTTGTTGGGTCAGATCCGTTTGCTTCGCGGCTTCAAGCGCACAGGGGCCTCACGGTTCTTTAAGCTATGCATAGAACCCGATAAAATGCATAGCCAGTTTATGGCACATCGACCGCACCGAAAACTCCGCGCAATGAGCTTCCATGACCGCGTACATCAAGAAGGCTCGCGCGCGGCATTGTCCTCAGACCAATGGCAGACAATTTACGCCCCATTTTTTAGATTTTCCGCTCCTCGGTCACGCGGACCAGCTCTCGCTTCAACCGCTTGATCTCAGCTCCCTCCGATCTGACACGTGGCGACTTCGAAAACTACGCCTTCCAAATTTACAGCGTATTGGTGCTATACCCAATCGCTCAGCCACCTCGCTGATTGCATATCCTCTTCAGCGGTTAAGGCATAAAAAAGGGAAATTCTGGATCTAGAAACGCAAACGGCCACCCGAGGGTGGCTAGTGCGTTGTATTTGCTTATATTTTATTTGGTTGCGGGAGTAGGATTTGAACCTACGACCTTCAGGTTATGAGCCTGACGA
>CAJXIL010000212.1 GCA_913054455.1 uncultured Roseobacter sp. | reverse complement strand
CAGACCGGCGGCTGTCAAAATGTGTTTCATGAGATCGTTCTCCCGTTGGTTATGATGAAAGCTAGCGCGAATTTGACCCTTCGATCAAATATTATTCTTAAGTTTTTGTTAGGCTTTCTGCCCCGTCGCGTAGCAATTGGGCGCTATTTTCCGGTCGGTGACTGATTTTTCACCACTCATCTAGACCTAAAACCAGAGCGCCCTCTGGTCTTCCCCACCGCGTAGTTGATCCCCCGCGATGGGATGTTCATTTACCCGCGTTGCGAGGGATGCCAGAAGGTCAGGCTTTTCTCAATCAAGGCAATTGCCCCGTAGAAAAACGAACCCGCCAGGGCCGCCATCACGATCTCGGCCCAGACCATGTCCAGCGCCAGCTGCCCCACGCTGGTTGAGATCCGAAAGCCCATGCCCACGGTGGGGGAGCCAAAGAACTCAGCCACAATAGCCCCCACCAACGCCAGGGTGGTGGAAATCTTCAAGCCGTTAAAGATAAAGGGCAAAGCCGCAGGCAGACGCAGTTTGAAAAAGCTCTGCCAATAGCTGGCCGCATAGGTCTGCATCAGATCTCTCTGCATCGCAGAGGTCTCGCGCAGGCCCGCAACTGTATTGACCAGCATGGGAAAGAACACCATGACCACCACCACAGCTGCCTTGGACTGCCAGTCAAAACCAAACCACATCACCAGGATAGGCGCGGTTCCCACAATTGGCAGAGCCGCGACAAAGTTGCCGACGGGCAGCAAGCCACGGCGTAGGAAATCACTGCGATCCACCGCCACAGCCATCAGCAAGGCAGCCCCACAGCCCATCACATAACCAGACAAGGCCCCTTTCAAAAAGGTCTGCGACAGATCCTTCCACAGGATTGGCAAGGAAGAGGCAAACCGCTCCGCAATCAGGCTCGGAGCCGGCAGAATCACCATCGAGACCTGAAGCCCCCTCACCAGCAATTCCCAGACCACCAACACCGTAATCCCAAAGATCACCGGAACCAAAAGCTTCACAGCCCGGCTATCTGAATTGCTCCCATTGGCCAGGCGGCTGTTCAACCACCACCCGAAACTCCAAACCAGAGCGGCAAGTAATACCATCATCATCCGGTGTCTCCTTCGCCCCGTAGCGCCCACACAAACACGGGCCCTTCAGGCTTCATTTGGCCACGAATATCCCGGGGGAGCCGCGTTGCGGCGGGGGCAGCGCCCCCCTTGCTCAGTCCCATCATGACGCCATCCCCATCCGTTTCAGCACCATCTTTTCAATCAGCTCCAGCAAGGCCACCAATAGGCCCGCCAAAATCGCAGCGGCAAACAGCGCCGACCAGATCTGCACGGTTTGGCCATAGTAACTGCCCGCCAGCAGCCGCGCACCAAGCCCAGCAACCGCCCCCGTTGGCAGCTCGCCGACGATGGCCCCCAGCAAAGACGCCGCAATCCCGATTTTCAGTGAGGTAAAGAGATAGGGCATAGACGAGGGCAGCCGCAGCTTCCAAAAGCCTTGGGCAGTGTTGGCGCTATAGGTCTTTAGCAGATCCAACTGCATCGCATCCGGGCTGCGCAGCCCCTTCACCATGCCAACCACCACAGGGAAGAAGCTGAGGTAAGCCGAGATAATCGCTTTTGGCAGGATCCCCTGCACCCCGATCGAGTAAAGCACCACGATAATCATCGGGGCTAGTGCAATGATCGGGATGGTCTGGCTGACAATGGCCCAGGGCATCACCGACATATCCATGACCTTTGAATGCACAATGCCCACAGCCAACAAAATTCCTAACCCTGTGCCGATGACAAAGCCCAGAAGGGTCGCATTCAGTGTCACCTGCGCATGGTAGACCAAGGAGCGTTTCGAGGTGACTTTCTTCATCACCGTGGTGTTCCACAGCTCGGTCATCACCTGATGGGGCGCAGGCAGGCGCGGTCGATCCTGTTCCCAGGTCTGCGCGATGGCAAAGGTATTGCCAGCCACCAGACCAAAGGCCCCCATGTCGCGCCGCACTTTTGAGGTCGCAGGCATGACTTCGGCGCCACCGCGTTCTGCTGCATCCAACACGCCTTTGATGTTCATCGGCACACAGGCCGCATACCAGAAGGCCACAATGGCTGCGAGCACGGTCAGGACGGAAAGAAAGGTCTTCATCGTTTCCCCTCCCCGCCTGAGGTCAAAATCAAAGCATCAGTCATCACTATGCCCTGCCCGCAGGCCCTCGCGGACGCGATGGGCGATGTCGATGAATTCCGGGCTGTCACGAATATCCAGGGGACGCTCGCGCGGCAGGGTGCTTTCGATCACATCGGTGATCCGGCCTGGGCGCGGTGACATCACCACGATCTTGGTCGACAGATAGACCGCCTCCGGGATCGAATGGGTGACAAAGCCGATGGTTTTGTTGGTGCGTGCCCAGAGCTTCAACAGCTGCTCATTCAGGTGATCGCGCACGATTTCATCCAGCGCCCCAAAGGGTTCATCCATCAACAGGATATCAGCATCAAAGGCCAGGGCGCGGGCAATACTGGCCCGCTGCTGCATGCCGCCTGAGAGCTGCCAGGGATACTTGCCACCAAAGCCCGCAAGCTCCACCAGTTCCAGCACCTGCTCGACTCGTTTGTCCTGCTCGGCTTTGGAATAGCCCATGATTTCAAGCGGCAGTTTGATGTTCTTGGCAATGGTGCGCCAGGGGTACAGCCCTGCCGCCTGAAACACATAGCCATAGGCGCGCCGCTTGCGGGCCTCATCCGGGCTCATGCCATTCACGGTAATTGTGCCGCCAGTGGGATGTTCCAGCGCCGCCATCACCCGCAAGAATGTGGTCTTGCCACAGCCAGAGGGGCCGATGAAGGAAACAAAATCCCCCTTGTTGATGGTGAGATTCACATCCTTCAGTGCCTGCACGGGGCCGTCATTTGTCGGAAAAACCAGATCCAGGTTCTTCGCTTCGACGACGGCCTCGGGGGCACCGGATTGGGCCTCGGCCTGGGTAGTCGTTTGAGTATTCATTTCTTCGCCTTATTCAGACTATGAGCGGGCCACGCGCGCGGTTTCCCCGGCGCAGCCCTGCTGCTAAATTCAATGCGCGTCACTATACGCCCGTTGCAGGAATGCCAGAGCGTTCCACAGGACGTGGAGCCGTCAACTCTTTCCAGGTCGACAGGGCCTTGTTTACGGTTGCATTGGCTTCGCGTTCCACAAAACGGCCATGGCCCTCCTGGGTGCGGATTTCGCCATCATGTACTGCCACATGGCCGCGCGTCAGGGTAAAGCGTGGCAGGCCTTTGACCTCATGGCCTTCAAAGACATTATAGTCGATGGCCGATTGCTGAGTGCTGGCGGCAATGGTTTTGGACTTTTCCGGGTCCCAGACCACCAGATCCGCATCGGCCCCCACCAGGACCGCGCCCTTTTTTGGATAGCAGTTCAGGATCTTGGCGATATTGGTTGAGGTCACGGCAACAAATTCATTTGGCGTGATCCGCCCCGTGGCAACCCCTTGGGTCCACAGCATCGGCATCCGATCTTCCAATCCACCGGTGCCATTGGGGATCTTGGTGAAATCGCCAACGCCATAGCGCTTTTGCTCAGTCGAGAACGCACAGTGATCTGTCGCCACAACCGATAGAGATCCCGACTGCAAACCGGCCCAAAGACTGTCCTGATGCTGTTTGTTACGGAAGGGCGGCGACATGACGCGCCGCGCCGCGTGGTCCCAATCTGGGTTGAAATACTCGCTATCATCCAGCGTCAGATGCTGAATCAAAGGCTCCCCCCAGACCCGTTTGCCCTGCATACGGGCGCGGCGAATGGCCTCGTGGCTGTCCTCACAGGAGGTATGCACCACATAGA
>CAJXIL010000211.1 GCA_913054455.1 uncultured Roseobacter sp. | reverse complement strand
AAGAGCTTTTGATGCTAGAATTTTCGCTCTATGGTGATTTCCAGAAACCAAGGGCAAAAGCACCTATGTCAAAGCAAGCATTTTCCGTCTTTTCGCCAGCTGAGCTGACCTCAGCCGTGGTTTTTGCCTCGCCACATAGCGGATCTGACTATGATTCTGCCTTTCTGCAAACCTCTATTCTTGATGGCCAACAGATTCGCAGTTCGGAAGATGCCTTTGTGGATCAGCTTTTTGCTGAGGTTCCCAAATATGGGGCACCTTTGCTCACGGCAACAAAACCGCGTGCATATTTGGATCTCAACCGGGCTGTCGAGGAATTGGATCCGGCGCTGATTGAGGGCGTGGCGCGCCGGGGGCAAAACCCGCGGGTGGCTTCGGGGCTAGGAGTGATTCCCCGCGTGGTGGCGAATGGTCGGGCGATCTACCGGGGCAAGTTGCAACAGGAAGAAGCACAGCGGCGCATTCAGCAGTATTGGCACCCTTATCATACAGAACTGCAAGGATTGATGCGGCAAGCGCAGGGCAGGTTTGGACATTCTATTCTGATCGACTGTCATTCCATGCCACATGAGGCGGTGGCGACCTTGCCGTCACGGGGCTCAGCCCTACCGGAGGTGGTTTTGGGGGATCGTTTTGGCTCGTCCGCCGGAGCAGAGGTGATGGATCAGGTTGAGGAGGCCTTTGTGCGGGCGGGGTTGCGGGTGGCGCGCAATGCGCCTTTTGCCGGGGCCTATATCACCCGGACCTACGGGCGCCCATCGCGCGGTCAGCACGCGATACAGGTGGAGATTGATCGAGGGCTTTACATGAACGAGTTAGAGGTCCGTCCTAGTGCTGATTTTGCAGCCTTTCGCGAGCTCTTGGGGCAGGTTGTCGAGTTGATTTCTGGGATAAAGCTTGGGCAAGACGAAATGCCGTTGGCGGCAGAATAGCGCTGCCCTCTCTGGGCGTGTTGCAATGGCCTTTGCGCAGCAATGCTCCGGGCAAGGTCAGCGCAGGGCGCGCCCCTTTTGGATGGCACTCCCGCCAAATCGCTTTCGAATCGCATCTGTGGCGCGTTCCGCTTGGGCCCGTTTTCCTGCCTGTGGGTCCAGCAGATCTCCGCTGGTATCGGCCTGTGATTCTGGAACCAGATCCGAGATACCACAACCGAGCAACCGGTAGGGCCCCTGGTCGCCAACCTGATCCAGTAGAGCGCGCGACTGGCGATAGACGACATCGGCCAGCTGCGTTGGACTATGCAGCGATATTCGTCGTGTCAGTGCCGAGTGATTGGCCCGTTTCAGTTTGAGTGTCACCACCCGCCCAGCCATGGCTTTGGCCTTGGCGCGATCCGCTACCTGCTCGGCCAACCGCCACAGATGGCCGTCCAGCACATCGAGATTTGCGGTGTCCTCCACAAAGGTGGTCTCTTTTGAGATGGATTTGACCGGGGCATTTGCCGACACACGGCGGCGGTCTTCGCCACGTGCCAGATGCCACAGCCGCTCCCCGGTGCCACCAAAGCGGGCGACAAGATCTTGTCGCTCCCAGCGCAGCAGATCAGCGAAGCTGCGAATACCGGCCTTGTCCAAAGAGACCTGCGCCGCTGGGCCAATCCCCCAAATCATGCGCACCGGTTTGTCGCGCAGGAAATCGGCGGTCTCCCCCTTGCCGATCACCGAAAACCCTCGCGGTTTGTCCAGGTCAGAGGCAACCTTGGCCAGGAACTTATTATGCGACAACCCGATGGAGCCGGTGATTCCCAGCTCATCCTTCATCCGCTTCACCAGACGCGCCAGCATCACGGCGGGCGGGCGACCATGCAGTTTTTCAGTACCAGAGAGATCCATAAAGGCTTCATCTAGCGATAGGGGTTCAACTTCGGGTGTGAGCTCATCCATCATTTCCCGCACCGCCCGGCTGACTTCGGCATAGGCCGACATACGCGGTTTGATCACCACCGCATCAGGGCAAAGTTTGAGCGCCTGAAACATCGGCATTGCAGAGCGCACCCCGCGAATTCGCGCCACATAGCAGGCAGTCGAGACGACGCCACGTTTACCGCCGCCAATAATCACCGGTTTGCTGGCAAGTTCGGGATTGTCACGTTTTTCGACGCTGGCATAAAAAGCATCGCAATCCATATGCGCAATCGTCAAAGAAAACAGCTCGTCGTGCTGCTTGATCCGCGGGCTGCCGCAGTGTGGGCAACGTCGCGTTGGGGCGATCTGGCTGAGGCAATCACGGCAAAGGGCTTGCATGGCGCAGTGGGGGCTCTATCTCTGTGCAGGGCGATGCTGTGTTTACCGCCACAGTCTCGATTTGTCTTTTAGTCTATCAGTTTTCAAGCGATGAGCATGTCTTTTTCTGGCGCAAAATTGGCCCTGTTTCTGGGGCAACAGCTCTTGGTCATCAAACGCGATGACAAACCGGATATTCCCTATCCGGGCTTTTGGGATCTGCCGGGCGGCGGCTGCGAAGGGGCGGAAAGCCCAGAGGCCTGTGTGTTGCGTGAAACCCTGGAAGAGGTGAGCCTGTCGATCCCGGTGTCAGATCTGACCTGGTCCATCAGCTATCAACGTCCACGTGGCACGGTTTGGTTTTTTGTCAGCCATCAGCCGGCGGATTTGGTGAAACAGGTGCGCCTCGGGTCTGAGGGCCAATGCTGGCGATTGATGGATCCGCATGAGTATTGCCGCGACACGCTGGCGGTGCCTCACTTTGCGGAACAATTGCTTAGCTATCTTGCTCGCTGAGACAGGGGTAAGCCCGCTGTGGGATCTTTGTTTTGCGGTCTGTGGGGAAAAAACTCCCCCGCTCTGAGGCGGGGGCAGGGAGACGAGCCTCAGGAAGAGGAGCTCGTCAGGGGAGTGTCTCAAGATCAGAATCGCCTATCACCGGAGGTTTCGCAAATTTCATCTGGTGTCTGACTGGGTGCCTCCCCCCTAGATGTGGCATTCCCGTCACGTGACAATTTGGCACAGTCTGTCGGCTCTGCCTATTTTCTCGCCTGAATACATGGTGTTGACGTTGGGTAACCCCGTTGGGGTGGCATCCGGATGTCCCTCAAGCCAAAGTGCGCAGGAAGTTTATTTTTTGATGCATATTTGTGCATTGATCGCAGAAAGCGCGAATTTTGGTGCTTTTACCCGGCCCTGGTGCACAAGTGATAGGCTGATAGCTGGCGAAAAGACGCGCAGATAATCAAAGAACATACGCGCCTGATCCAGCGTCACATCGTCAGGCTTCGCGCAATTCGTCCAGGATCGCCAGGGCTGCGGCGCGGGGATCCGTGGCCTGCCAGACCGGCCGTCCTACAACGATGTGATCCGCGCCCTCTTGAATTGCAGAGGCAGGCGTCGCCACCCGCTTTTGATCCCCCAGAGCCGCGCCAGCTGGGCGCACGCCAGGGGTGACAATCAGCTTGCCTGCCGCCTCGGGCAGGGCGCGGATCAAAGCGGCTTCCTGTGGGCTGGCGATCACCCCGTCAGCGCCGGCAGCAAAGGCCTTGCCTGCGCGCTCCTGCACCAGATCGCGGATCTCGCCAGGCTTGATCAGGGCGCTATCCAGATCGGCCCGATCGAGAGAGGTGAGAATGGTGACAGCCAGGATTTTCATGTCCTTACCTGCGGCACCTTCCTTGGCGGCACGCACCACATAAGGGTCGCCATGTACGGTGAGGAAATCCAGGTCAAACTGCGCCAGACCGCGCACGGCTTTTTCCACCGTTGCACCGATGTCAAAGAGCTTCATATCCAGAAAGATGCGCTTGCCCATCTCCTGTTTCATCTCATTGGCCAGCGCCAGCCCGCCGCCGGTGAGCATGCCAAGTCCGATCTTATAGAAGGACACGGCATCGCCCAGCTGCTCTGCCAGCTTTAGCCCGGCTAGCGCATCTGGAACATCCATGGCAACAATCAGGCGGTCGTCGGCTGTGGTCTGGGACATGAGGC
>CAJXIL010000210.1 GCA_913054455.1 uncultured Roseobacter sp. | reverse complement strand
TGCCGGCAAAGACCGACATCTGTCCGATCGTTTCAACGATCTCTTGTTTCTTTGCACCCGCCTCTACAGCGTGGCGTACGGTTTGGCGCACAGCGGAATCCGCCTGCGCGCCCTGACAGGTTAGACCGGCCAATGTCAGCAAAAGCCGGGTCTTCGCATCCAGACCATCCTTGTTGATGGTCTTGCCAAACATCATTTCCATGACCTCTTTGGGCATGGTCGGCCACAGAGCCTCGAACCCCGATCTGGTCATAGGATCCAGGCCCGATGCCACATCCGGGTTCATGGCCTTGACCATCTCCTGGTACTGGGCCTGCGCCTGGGCCATCATGGCCTCAAAGGGGTTCTTTGCATCAGTCATCGGTACGGCGCATCAATCTCGAGGTTACGGGCAATTTCGGCTTCCCAACGCTCGCCATTCGCCAAGAGCTTGTCTTTGTCATAGAACAGTTCTTCGCGGGTCTCCGTAGCGAACTCAAAGTTGGGGCCTTCGACAATGGCATCCACCGGGCAGGCTTCTTGGCAGAAACCGCAGTAGATGCATTTGGTCATGTCGATGTCATAGCGCGTGGTGCGGCGGCTGCCATCTTCGCGGGGTTCCGCGTCAATGGTGATCGCCTGCGCCGGGCAAACCGCCTCACACAGCTTGCAGGCAATGCAACGCTCTTCGCCATTGGGATAGCGACGTAACGCGTGTTCACCGCGGAAACGGGGCGACAGTGGCCCCTTTTCATGCGGGTAGTTGATGGTTGCTTTGGGGGCAAAAAAGTACTTCATCCCCAGTTTGAAACCGACCCAGAAATCCTGCAGCAGGAAATACTTGGCGGCGCGGGTGTAATCGACTTGGTTTGTCATGATTAGGCTCCCACGGTCCAGCGGGCGAAGATGCCCCAGAACCAGTCAAATTTGGCAGCAAAGGCAACAAAGACCACCCAGAACAGCGAGAAGGGCAGAAAGACCTTCCAGCCAAGGCGCATCAGCTGGTCATAGCGATAGCGCGGGGTGATAGCTTTCACCATTGCAAAGAGGAAGAAGAAGAAGGCCATCTTGCCAACCATCCACAGCACGCCATCTGGCAGGCCGGGGATTGGCGACAGCCAGCCACCAAAGAACAGCAGCGAAGTCAGCGCGCACATCAGGAAGATCGAGATATACTCACCCGCCATGAACAGCAGGAAGGGCGTCGCAGAGTATTCCACCTGATAACCGGCCACCAGTTCGGATTCCGCTTCGGGCAGGTCGAACGGCGGGCGGTTGGTTTCCGCCAGGCAGGAGATGAAGAACAGGAAGACCATGGGGAAGTGCGGCAGCCAGTACCAGTTGAACAGTCCTGCATTGCCATCCTGGGCCCGTACGATATCGCCAAAGTTCATGCTACCGGTGGAAATAATCACCCCAACGATGATCAGACCAATGGAGACCTCATAAGAGATCATCTGCGCCGCTGAGCGCAGTGCCCCAAGGAAGGGGTACTTCGAGTTCGAAGCCCAACCACCCATAATGACACCGTAAACCTCAAGGCTGGAAACCGCAAAGACATAGAGGATCGCCACATTGATGTTGGATAGCACCCAACCATCGTTGAAGGGGATCACCGCCCAAGCCACCATCGCCAGTACAAAGGAGGTCAGCGGCGCCATGATAAAGACAGTGCGATCGGCACCCGCCGGGATCACCACCTCTTTGACCACATATTTCAGTGCGTCGGCCACGGATTGTAGGATGCCAAAGACACCCACAACATTGGGGCCACGGCGCATCTGCACAGCCGCCCAGATCTTCCGGTCCCCATAGACGAGGAACAGAAGGGAGATCATCACAAAGGCAACAACTGCAAGCACTTGCGCCAATATCAGTACAGCAATGCCGCCTGGGGTGTTAAAGAATTCAGCCATAGGTCCTCACACCGTAGGTATTCCGTTTGCCTCGCAATTGGCGACCACGACTTCGGCGTCGATGGTGCGCAAACCGCGCGGTAGGGAGGGCGAAATCGTGTAGACAGCATCAGCTATCTGTTTGCCACCCTCATGTTTCATTTTTGTGCGAACGTGACGCGCAAACCCGTAACCCCGGATCAACGCATATTGTGCTGCCGCACATTCGGCATAGTCATCCACATCCGACGCCGCACGGGCCCCAGACATGGTCACGTGAAATTGCACCAGATCCCCCTCCAACAGACTGGTCTGAACCCCGTGATAATCCGGGTCAAACGCGTCAGCTGATCCGCCGGGAATCGGGGCACAGCCCGCCAGCATCACAGAGGATATGAGTGCAGCGCGGATCACTCGGCCGCAATCTTCTCGGCCCGGCGGGCCTTGGCATTCGCCGATAGCTCGGCCATCACCTGCGATGCACGGGCAATCGGATTGGTCAGGTAGAAATCTCCCAAAGCATTGCGGAAGTCCGCCTTGCCAAGTGGGCCTTCCTCCTCGAGCTGCCAGGTGTTTTCCGGAACCTGGTCAACCATCGCAAGATGCGGCACCTCTTTGACCAGAGCCTGACGCAGCTGCGCCAGCGAGTCATAGGGCAGTTGCGCACCGATTTCGGCGCTCAACGCCCGCAAGATCGCCCAGTTTTCCTTGGCTTCACCCGGCGCAAAGCCTGCGCGCATGGCCAATTGCGGACGGCCTTCGGTATTCACAAACAGACCGTTTTCTTCGGTATAGGCGGCACCCGGCAGGATGACATCGGCACGATGCGCGCCGCGATCCCCTTGGCTACCTTGGTAGATCACAAAGGCCCCTTCACCGATTTCGACTTCATCGGCGCCAAGGCTGTAGATCACATCACAGTCAGACACCGCATTGCGGCCGCCTTCGGTCACGGCGCCCAGATCCATCGCCCCAACGCGGGCGGCGGCGGTGTGCAGCACCAAAAGCTTGGCATTGCCAGCCTCACAGATCTTTTGAACCATAGCCAGAACCGCAGCACCGTCGGCCTCTTGCAAGGCGCCCTGCCCCAGGATGACAATCGGGTTCTTGTCCTTGACATGGTCAGAGGTCGAAAGCGCCTGTTCCAAAGCCGCACGATCCGTGCCGATGTGGTTCACATCATAGGTCAGGTCTACCTTCTCACCAATCAAGGACACCTGCGCGCCATTGATCCAGGCCTGGCGGATACGGGCGTTCAGAACCGGCGCCTCGGTGCGCGGGTCACTGCCGATCAGCAGGATCGAGCCCGCCGTATCAATGTCTTCAATCGCCGCGGTCCCTACATAGGCAGACCGATTACCAGCGGGCAGACGCGCGCCATCGGTGCGGCATTCAACAAAGCCCTCCTGGCCTTCAACCAGTTGCTTGAGCGCAAAAACAGCTTCGGTCGAAGCCAGATCCCCCACCAAAGCACCAAGCTTTTTGGCGTTTTTGACGGCAGTCGCAGCGGCACTCAGAGCTTCTGGCCAGCTCGCGGGTTTGAGTTTGCCGTCAACGCGCACATAGGGGCGGTCCAGACGCTGGCGACGCAACCCGTCCCAGACAAAGCGGGTTTTGTCGGAAATCCATTCCTCGTTCACGCCATCATTGTTGCGCGGCAGGATCCGCATCACTTCGCGGCCCTTGGTATCGACCCGGATGTTGGAGCCAAGCGCGTCCATCACGTCGATGGTTTCGGTCTTGGTCAGCTCCCAGGGGCGGGCGCTAAAGGCATAGGGTTTTGACGTCAGCGCACCAACGGGGCAGAGATCAATGATATTGCCCTGCAGGTTGCTGTCCAAAGTCTCGTTCAGGTAGCTGGTGATTTCAGCATCCTCACCGCGGCCCGTCTGGCCCATCTGGGTGATGCCAGCCACCTCGGAGGTGAAGCGCACACAGCGGGTGCAGCTGATGCAACGGGTCATCGCCGTCGACACAAGCGGGCCGAGGTTCAAATCGTCCACTGCGCGTTTGGGTTCGCGGAAGCGGGAGAAATCAACGCCATAGGCCATGGCCTGATCCTGCAGATCACATTCGCCGCCCTGATCGCAGATCGGGCAATCCAGCGGGTGGTTGATCAACATGAATTCCATCACGCCTTCACGGGCCTTTTTGACCATGGGCGAATTGGTCTTA
>CAJXIL010000209.1 GCA_913054455.1 uncultured Roseobacter sp. | reverse complement strand
AACTGTCGAGCCTGACCCCTGAGCAGGCCGCCTATATCGGTGTGACCCCAGAAGGCCCCTTCAAGCCCGAGCATTACCGCTACTAAGATCTGATACAGATCTGAAAATTGACGCCATCCAAGGGAGACCTTGGGTGGCGTCTTTATTGGAAGAGAGGCTTCCAGTTTGACAGAATTGGGTGATCGGAACTGTCCTATTGTCTTCGATAGAACTTGCAGTTGTCGGCTGTGAGATGCTGAATCATCACCTGATCCGGGGGCAAACAGTCCCAATAAAAATTGGAGTTCGGGCCCAGTCTGAAGGTCATCAGGACGTCGTGGTGAACAAGGGCACAGTCAACTTCATGGGCCAGAAGGTCAGTGTCGCTGTGTGAAATTGCCAAGATGTTGCATTGCTGCTCTGCATCTTGAACCATGAGTTTGTACCGATGCTTTTGCCATTGCAGAAAAGCTGCTCCCAGCAAGCCTAAAATCGCAGCAACCAAGAACACCCGCTTCATAGCATCAGACCTTTGTGTCCTGACATGCAAATCCAACTTGAAAACTGTCAGACTGAACCCACCGCGTAAAGATCACGGAATGCCTTGGGGGGAAAAGCTGGCAAAACTTTTCCTTTGTCTCTTGCCTCTCTGGCGTTAGTCTTTCGTTAAGCCTCTGCAATTTCTTGATTTTGGCCGACCACAACACTGTAGCTGGAGAACGTTTATGGGTAAGAGAGACGATCTGATCGCGCAATATGCTGATGATCTGAAAAACAAATGCGGCATGGAACCAGACATGGACCTGCTGACCAAGGTTACCATTGGTTGTGGTCCAGCGATCTATAATGCCGATGCCTCCACCGTGGCCTCAAGCCAGGAGAGCGAGCTGGAAACTGTCAAAGACAACTTCCTGATCAAAAAACTGGGTCTGGCCGATGGTCCGGAGCTGATGGAAGCCATTGGCAAGGTTGTTGAGATCTATGGCAAGTCCGAGCGCAATAAGTATCGCGCGGTTGTCTACTACATGCTGACCAAACATTTCAGCAAAGAAGCTGTCTACGGCTAAGCCAAGGTTAAAGTCAAATCCTATCTAAGGTTTTGCTTTTAAATATAAAAAATACCTATTGAGTATTAGGCACTCGGCAAAAATTGCCGGGTGCTTTGCATTTGAATGGTATTGTCTGCGCATAGAGTTTGCAAAATCATCCACAAGTGAGCTACCACAAAGAGACCAGCCAGGACGGCTAGGACGGAATTTTCATACGCGTGTGGTGGACTGTGGAGCACGCGGGGTGGAAGGGAAGATCCTACCTGTCGGTTGGATCTTCCCTTTTCTATTTCTAGTGCTTCTACTGGTTGATCATGCAAGATAGATCATCGATCAGACAATGCTAGATTGGGCCTTAGAATAAGGACAGTACCAGGCCAATTGCTGCGCAGGCCAGCGTGGCATAGCCCCCATCGATCAACGTCAATTTTACCGGGCGCCCCGCGTAGAGGTTGTTCAGCGCAATCCAGGGCGTGATGAAAAACAGGCCAATGCCAAGACCGGCAATCAGACCTGCTCCGGCGCTTCCAATGCCGGACAGGGCAAAGACATGCCGCATCATGCCAGCGACAATCACTTGCAGCACAAAGCTGAGCGCAAAAATCATCGGCGTCTGACCGCTTTCGGGTTTGCCGTCTGTCCCGCGTTTGATCCCAGCAGCAACCATCCAGGGCTCTGCTAAAATCCCGTAATAGACTGCACCCAGTGCAAAACCCGCCAGCGCAGCAGCTAAAACATTCAGAATTTCCACGGTCGCTCTCCCATAACCAGTTCAGGTTGTGGTCCAGATTGGCAGATCAGTCCGCTTCTGTCTGCCCCAAGGCGCAAATCGTCTGCCATTCTGCGGGCGTGACTGGCTGCACCGACAGGCGAGCGTTTTTGACCAGAATCATCTCTTCAAGGCGCGGATCCGATTTGATCTGATCCAGTGTCACCGGCTGGGCAAAACCGCGTACCGCTTTGATATCTACACAGTCCCAGCGGTCATCTTCGGTGGTGCTGTCGGGATGCGCCTCGGCGCAGACCTCAACAATACCAACCACCGATTTTTCTTTTTGCGAATGGTAGAAAAACCCACGATCGCCCAGCTTCATTTTGCGCATGAAGTTGCGCGCTTGGTAATTTCGCACGCCGTCCCACTCCTCGCCCACCGCGCCTTTGGCGACCTGATCCGGCCAGCCCCAGGTGGAGGGTTCCGATTTGAACAGCCAGTAGCGCATCAGCCGATGACCTTTTTCCAGGTGATCAGCTCGACCGCCTCAAACAGACCGGCCTTGTTATAGGGGTCGTTTTCGGCCCAGGCTTCACCGGCGGCCATGTCTTCGATGTCGAGAATGACCAAAGAGCCGGCCATCTCGCCATCCTGATCCAGCAAAGGGCCGGCCTGGGCCACAACGCCGGTCTCTTCGATATAGGCAAGGTGCGCCGCGCGGTTGTCCACACGGGTTTGTAGGTGGCCGGGCTTGTCACGGGCGATCAGGGCAATCAGCATTTCATTCCTCTTTCAAAGGGCGTGCCAGCAGTTGAGCGCTGGCTGTGGCAATCGTCAAGTCACCATTCAGTAATCCAACGACGGTCTCGGTCAGGGGCATGTCCAGCCCCATGGTTTTGGCCTTGGCTGCGGTGGCACGCGCAGTGGCGGCCCCTTCGACGGTGACAGTGGGGTCAAACCCGTCACCGCGTCCGATGGACAGGCCCAATTGGTAATTGCGCGACAGGGTCGAGCTGCAGGTGAGCGTCAAATCGCCAAAGCCGGAGAGACCAGCCAGGGTTTCTGGCTTTGCCCCACAGGCCAGCGCCATACGCTGCATTTCGGCATAGCCGCGCGTCATGAGCGCCGCACGGGCGCTATCGCCCAGCCCTGCACCGATTACGGCGCCACAGGCAATGGCGATGACATTCTTCAGCGCCCCGCCCAATTCGGCCCCGCAGGTATCCGTGGTGCGATACAGACGCAGGTTTTTGGTGGTCAGTTGTGCCTGTAATTGGCGACACAGATCCGCATCGGCGCAGGCCAGGGTGAGCGCTGTGGGCAGGCCACGGGCAATATCCGCTGCAAAACTGGGGCCGGTCAGCAGGGCCGCTCTGGCATCTGGCAGCACCTCAGAGATCACAGCGATCGGGCCCAACCCGGTTTTCAGCTCAATGCCTTTGCAGCAGGCCACCAGAACTTTGCCGTCCAACGCTTCGCGGTTGGCCTCCAGAACTGAACGCAGTTTCTGCATGGGCACCGCCAGCAGCAGCACCTCGGCACTGGCAGCCAGGTGGAAATCGCTGGTGGGCGTCAAAGCCTCCGGTAGGGTGACATCCGGCAGTCGGGCCGCATTGCAGCGGCTTTCCTGCATCTCAGTGGCATGCCGAGCATTCCGTGCCCACAGGGTGACCGGCCCCTGCTTGGCCAGTGAAATCGCCAGAGCGGTGCCAAAGGCGCCAGCGCCAAGCACAGAGAGGCTCATGCCTTAGCTCCCTTGCGTCCCGAGCCCAACATTGCCGGGCTGCTTTGATCCAGGGGCCAGCGGGGGCGGGCAGTCAGATCCATTCCGTCACGGGCCCCAGCCCGGAACCGCTCCAGTCCGGCATATGCGATCATTGCGGCATTATCGGTACACAGCGCTAGCGGTGGGGCAACAAACTGAGTGTCCATTTCCGCACAAACAGTCTCTAATGCGGCGCGAATAGCCGTATTTGCAGCCACGCCGCCTGCCACGGCCAAGGTCGGTGTGGCGGGGTTTTCAGCCAGATAGATTGCCAGCGCGCGGCGGGTTTTGGAGGCCAGAACATCCGCCACAGCCGCCTGAAACCCAGCGCAAAGATCGGCGCGGTCCTGCCGCGTCAGGCCGGATTTTTCGTCAACGATCTGATCGCGCATTCGCATCAGCGCGGTTTTCAGACCCGAAAAGGATAGGTTGCAATCCGCGCGCTGGATCAGCGGACGGGGAAAGTGGAATCGCTTGGGGTTGCCGCTCTCGGCCTCTTTCTGCACCGAGGGACCGCCGGGCTGCGGCAGGCCCAACAGCCGCGCGGTTTTATCAAAGGCCTCGCCCGGGGCGTCGTCTATGGTGCCGCCCAGGCGGGTGAAATCCTCGGGGCCGCGGGCGATCAGATATTGGC
>CAJXIL010000208.1 GCA_913054455.1 uncultured Roseobacter sp. | reverse complement strand
TACCTGACTACGAATCAGGGGGTCGGGGGTTCGAATCCTCCTCGGTCCGCCACTGTTTTTCCGACACGCAAGAATCGCATAGGCCTTTGAAACTATAGTATTTTTTGGGGCTCTCCCCTGACTGAGCCTATAGGGGAGCGTTTCTTTTACGTGCCCGTTTAGACGTGCTGCGCGCCATTCACCTCGATCTCGCTGCCCGAGATATATGAGCTCTCCTGCGAGCAGAGGAAATAGATCGCGGCAGCCACCTCTTCCGGCTGGCCCAGACGCTGCATCGGCAGTTTCTCGACAATCTTATCCGTGCCGGGCGATAGGATTGCCGTCTCAACTTCACCCGGTGCAATGGCATTGACCCGCACGCCCAGAGGTCCAAAATCATGGGCCATCTCGCGGGTCAGCGCGGCCAGCGCCGCTTTGGAGGTGGCATAGGCCGCCCCAGCAAAAGGATGCACCCGACTACCCGCAATCGATGTCACATTCACCACCGATCCCTTGGCAGCGGCCAACTCGTCCTTTAACCCACGCGCCAGAACTACAGAGGAAAAGAAATTGACGTGAAAGACCTTGCCCCAGGTCATCAGGTCAGTGTCCAGAGTGCTCAGCCGCTTGCCTTCGGGACCCTTGGGAGAAATGCCGGCGTTGTTGACCAGTGCATCCAGCTCTCCCCCAAGACGTTCCTGGATGACCCCAACCGCGTTGATTGTGTCAGAGGGGTCTGACAGGTCCAGCTGCACGTGGTTCTCTGCCCCACCACCCCAGGGGCACTCCTCTGGGAAAGGTTGGCGCGAACAGGTGATCACCCGCCAGCCTTCGGCGTTGAACCGGCGCACGGTGGCATGTCCGATACCGCGGCTGGCACCGGTCAGAAGCAAAGTCTTTTGGCGCATGGCGTGATTTCCATCTTTTCTGAGGCGTGAGGCGACCCTATCAGCCCAAGCCACAGCCGCAATCGCTATATCACCGATGATGTCACACTTGGCAGCGCCGACAGAACCGCGTAACACCAGACGCCAAGAGGACCTTGAGCCATGAAGAAACAAGATATGAACCGCGACTGGATTGCCACTGCCGAAACTCTGTCGAGCGCCCTGCCCTATTTGCAGCGCTATGACGGTGCCATTGTTGTCATCAAGCTGGGTGGCCATGCCATGGGCAGCGATGAAGCCATGGAAACCTTTGCCCGCGACATCGTGCTGATGCGCCAGGTTGGGGTCAATCCGGTGATTGTCCATGGTGGTGGGCCAATGATCAATGCCATGCTGGACAAGCTGCAAATCCAGTCGGAGTTTGTCGACGGCAAGCGCGTCACCGATCAGGCCACCATGGAAGTGGTGGAGATGGTGCTGTCCGGTGTGGTCAACAAGCGCATCGTTCAGGCGATCAATGCCCAGGGAGGGCGCGCTGTTGGCCTCTCGGGCAAGGATGCCAATCTGATCACCTGTGATCAGGCCAATGCCAAGCTCGGCTTTGTTGGGGCTCCGGCAAAAATGGACCCTCAGGTTCTCTATGACCTGTTTGAGAAACACATCATTCCCGTGATTGCCCCTATTGGGGCCGGTCATGACGGCGAGACATACAACATCAACGGCGACACCGCCGCCGGAGCTATCTCCACAGCCCTAAATGCGGATCGGCTGCTTTTGCTCACCGATGTCTCTGGTGTCAAAGATGCCACGGGCGAGGTTGTGACCGAGCTGAAAGCCGCAGATGTTGAGCGCCTGACGTCCGAGGGCGTCATTGCTGGTGGCATGATTCCCAAGACCGAAACCGCCCTAGAGGCCGTACGATCCGGTGTGCGCGCCTGCACCATTGTGGATGGGCGGGTCAAGAATGCCGTCTTGTTGGAGCTGTTCACCGATCACGGCGCTGGTTCAATGATCCGCGCGTAGGGCGCCGCAGGTCCAAATGGGCGCATCCGAACGGGTATGGCCGTTTTTGCGCGTCTCTTTCTGATCAGTCTGATATCCTCTCCCCCAGGACGGTGGAGAGGGATAAAGTGAACGCCAAAACAGCCAAGACCTCACAGACAGCTCCGAGCTATGACAAAACCCGCCAAGCAGCGCTTGGACAGGGCCTGATCATCTATGGCGCGCTTCACCCGCAAACGCACCCGGTAAAAGAGCTCACGCATGGCACCCTGGTTCTTTTGGGCACTGGTGCGGAGTTCTGGCCCCTGTTCACCCAGTCCCCAGAATACCTGAGCCGACATTCAGATCCTGTCGATCAGTGGTCAACCCGTGTCATTGGTGCCCTGTCCATCGCCTTGGGGGCCAGGGCGTATTTCCCATTTGACGGTCCGCCCTATACCCCTTTTGTGAATTGGGCTCTGGCCTCTGGGCGTGCCTTCACATCCCCGTCACAAATGATGGTGCATGATACGGTAGGCATGTTGATATCCTACCGGGGGGCGCTCCACTTCGATCAAAGCTTTGACATACCCCCTCCACCTTTGGCACACTCCCCCTGCGCGACCTGCACAACCCAGCCATGTCTGAACACATGCCCGGTACATGCCTTGGCTGATGGCGACCCCTATGATTTGACCGCCTGTCACCAACATCTAGACACCCCGGCCGGAGTAGCCTGCATGACGCAGGGATGCCTCGCTCGGCGCGCATGCCCTCTAAGCCAGGGGGCAGGACGACGCATTGAACAAACCGCACATCACATGAGGTATTTTCACCCATCATGACTCGTACCCTGATTCTGACCCGCCACGCCAAATCTGCCTGGGACAGCACCGCCCCCAGCGACCACGCCCGCCCCTTGAACAAGAGAGGCCGCCGATCTTCCAAAGCGCTGGGAAATTGGCTGCGGCAAAACCATCACGTGCCAAATCAAATCCTCTGCTCCTCATCACAGCGCACCCGCGAAACCCAGGGTTTGATGGGGTTTGAGGCCCCGACCTCGTTTAGTGAGCGGCTCTACCACGCCAGCTCCGAGATGATCTTTCAGGCCCTGCGCGAAGCGGAACAAAGTCGGGTGTTGCTCGTGACCCATAACCCTGGCATCGCCGCCTTTGCCCATGCCATCGTCGCAAGCCCGCCAGATCACGTCCGGTTTGATGATTATCCGACAGGGGCCACCCTGGTTGCACAGTTTGACATCGACAGCTGGAGTCAGCTCAGCTGGAGCTCAGGCCGGGTGTTGGACTTTGTTGTCCCTCGCGAATTGCTCGGCGAAGAGGCCATAGCCTAGTTGTGACAAACCGCCGCTCCTGCGGGGCAGGCTTGTGGAAATTTTGGGCGCCTCTGGCGTAGCTTCGGGGGGAAACCGCTGCCAACTCCAGGAGTATGCTAGAATGCATCGCCGAACCTTTTTTCTCACTGTTACTGCGCTGCCCTTTGCCAGCCTGCCTGCGCTGGCAACAGCAGCTGACCCAATTCAGGTGATGAAATCTCCGACCTGTGGCTGCTGCACCGGCTGGGTTGACCATCTGCACACGGCCGGGTTGACCACTGAAATCCGCAATGTCGAAGACGACCAGCTTTGGACCATGAAGTCCCGCCTGGGTATCACCCCCGAGCTCGCCTCCTGTCATACAGCACTTGCCGGAGCCTATGTCATTGAGGGCCATGTCCCCGCAAAGGACATCCAGCGACTTCTGGCAGAACAGCCAGCTGCTCTTGGACTGACGGTTCCAGGCATGCCGATCGGGTCTCCTGGGATGGAAATGGGGGCGGAAAAAGAGCCATTTGCGACCCTGCTGATCATGGCCGATGGATCAACCAAGGTCTTTGCCCAGCATTCGTGACTTTCATCCGATAATCCAAAAATGAAAAAGGCCGGGCAAATGCCCGACCTTGGTCTTTGTTGCCAGCTTTCAGAGCCGCCTTAGTGACCGAGGATCTGGCTCAGGAACAGTTGCGTCCGCTCACTTTGTGGGTTGTTAAAGAACTCTTCTGGTTCGTTCTGCTCCACAATCTGACCCGCATCCATAAAGATCACCCGGTTCGCAACCTGACGTGCAAAGCCCATCTCGTGGGTCACACAAAGCATGGTCATGCCCTCTTCCGCCAGTTCAATCATGGTGTCGAGCACCTCTTTGATCATCTCTGGATCCAGCGCCGAGGTTGGCTCATCAAACAACATGATGCGCGGCATCATGCAAAGCGAGCGGGCAATCGCCACACGCTGCTGCTGACCACCCGACAATTGACCGGGGTATTTATTGGCCTGATCCGGGATTTTGACCTTTTCCAGGAAATGCATCGCCCGCTCTTCGGCCTCTTTCTTGGGTGTCTTGC
>CAJXIL010000207.1 GCA_913054455.1 uncultured Roseobacter sp. | reverse complement strand
CGTCATCGCGTTTCTTCTCCGACAGGTCGGGAGGGCCCGTTGCCTGCCTTGTTATTCCTCCTTGATTTTTCAAAGAGGCGCTTAGCTACTCCGTATGGTTTCGGAGCCAATCGGTCTGTCTTGCTTTTGCGGTCCATGCCGATGTCGGGTCGTTCCGATGTCGGGCCATGCCGTTAAAATCTGCGAGACAGCGAATCTCAATCATTGCTGGGCGGGTACCAAAACCACATCCCATTGGGTCACCATAAGACCAGCGCAGCGGCAATGACAATGGACATTCGTCATTCCTGGCCTGTCGAAACGGCAACAAACCGGGTAAAAGGCAAAATGATGAATGTTTGATGAACAAACCTAGAGCGAATGCAGGCAGATCGGACTGCCCACAGGCCAAATCACTGAGGTTACACCAGAAAGCCCGCTTACCCACAGGGCAACCTCTGCGCCATGGGTAAGATCGTGCCTATCCCAGATAGTCAGAGCGTTGCAGTGCGTACTTAGCCATCTTCTCATTCAGGGTCCGGCGCGGCAGGCACAGCTCTTCCATGACGCTGGCAATGGATCCCTTGTGACGGCGCATGGTGTTGTCGATCAACATCCGCTCGAAGGCTTCGACATATTCTTTCAAGGGCTTGCCTTCTGTGGTCATAACAGGCTGCATCTCTTCATGATCCGACATCAGTAGCGACGCGATCGTTCCGGAACCGCGTCTCGCCTGCAGCACCGCACGTTCGGCCACATTGATCAGCTGGCGCACATTGCCTGGCCATGGGGCCTGCAGCAACTGGGCCGCCTCCTGCGCCGAGACCTGCGGAGCATCACAGCCGTATTCCTCTGCGAACTGCTCGCAGAGCCGGGTAAAGAGCGTCAGAATGTCCTCGCCACGTTGGCGCAACGGAGGCACCATGATCCGCAACGCTGCCAGACGGTAAAACAGATCCGGGCGCAGAGCGTCTTCGCAGGTTTTCCCCGCCTCTTGCAGGTTAGAGATAGCAATAATCCGCGTCTCCCCCGGCATGCCCTGTTCATTGATCGCGCTCAGGAGTTTTGCTTGCAGCGCCTCGCTAAGCGCCTCAACCCCTTCCAGCACCAATGTGCCGCCGCGCGCCTCTTCCAGGGCAGGCAACAGGCTGTCCTCGGGCTGCATTGGGCCAAACAGGCGTTTGGACAGGGCTTCTTCCTCCAGCGCAGAACAAGAAATCAGTACAAACTTTTTTCCAGCCCGGCTGCCAACCGCATGCAGCGCGTGGGCGACAAGCGTCTTACCGGTGCCGGTTTCTCCATCGATCAACACATGACCATCCGCCTGCCCAAGGTCGAGAATATCTTCGCGCAGACGTTCCATCACCGGGCTCATGCCGATCAATTTCTTCATGATCTGACTGCCATCCGACAGCTCGCGGCGCAGAGCCCGATTATCCAATGTCAGACGGCGGGCACCAGTGGCGCGTTTTGCCAGCTCTGACATGCGATCAGGATTGAAGGGCTTTTCCAGAAAATCAAAGGCGCCAACCCGCATGGCCTCAACGGCCATGGGAACATCGCCATGGCCAGTGATCATGATAACCGGCAGGCCACTGTCGCTGCCCATCAGCTTTTTCAGGAACTGCATCCCATCCATGCCTGGCATTTTGATATCCGAGATCACAATGCCTGGATAATCCGCACTCAGCTCCTTCAGCGCCTCTTCGGCACTGGCAAAGGTCTCAGTGTCATAGCCCGAAAGTGCCAACCACTGGCTGATCGACTGGCGCATATCCTGCTCATCATCAACGATCGCGATTTTCATGGCCTGTGCCATAGGACACCCCTTCTCTTTCTTTTGTCTGGACCGCTATTCAGCGGCCTCAATGCCGTCCACAAGGATCGGCAATTGCATCTCAAACACGGCGCCGCTTTTCTGCCCGTTACGCGCGGCGAGCCGTCCCCCTAGGTCGTTCACGATCCCAGAGGAGATGGCAAGCCCCAGGCCAACGCCGTCACCCGCCTGTTTGGTGGTATAAAACGGGTCAAACAGGCTGCCAAAATCCTCAATCCCCACCCCATTGTCGCGCACCGTCAGGGTCGCGGTCTCCCCTGCGGCCAACAGGATCTCGACCTCTGGCTCTTCCACTGATTTGGTAGCATCCAACGCATTGCGCAAGAGGTTGACCATGACTTGTTCCAACCGCATGCGATCCGCCATCACAAAAACCGGATCTTCCGGCAGTAGGCGGGTGATTTTGACATGACGCTGCCGCAGCTGTGGCTCCATCATCGACAGGCTAGAGGCCAGCGCATCGCCAAGGTTTACAGGGCTAAAGGCATCGCCCCCCTTGCGGGCATAGGATTTCAGCTGCCGGGTAATGGCCCCCATGCGCTCAATCAGATCGTCAATCCGACCAAAGGAAGCCAGAGCCTCGTCGGGGCGGTTGCGGTTGAGCAAAAGCCGCGCCCCCGCCAGATAGGTTTTCATCGCCGCCAAGGGTTGATTAAGCTCATGGCTGACAGCGGCTGACATCTCCCCCAGGGCGGCCAGTTTGGAGCTCTGCGCCAGGCTCTGTTCGGCCACGGCGAGGGTCTTTTGCATGCGTTCGCGCTCGGCAATTTCCCGCTGCAACCGTGCATTCAATACGCGAAGCTCCGCCGACTCACGCTGAAACAACGCCATCCTGAGCGCGGTCTTTCGACTGAGCGCATAAAAGGCCAGCGCCAGAAGGATGGCGAATCCCATGATCTCGAGCGCCAATACCGCGTTCACTTTCTCCCGGATCGAGGCGAAGGTGGTAAAGGAGGTCATCCGCCACCCCTGAAAGGGCACCCGGTTTTCAAGGCGCATCACCGCCTCGCCCTGAAGATAGGCATCGGGCGGCAGCGTGCTCCAATCGGCAGTCGCCCGAATGGCGCGCTGAATGGCGCTTTCGGGCGTCTGCAGCACCAAGGCCTCCGCCTCTTGCAAGCCACGCCAGCGAGCCTCGGTGGCGAGCACAATATTGCCTTTGCTGTCGGTGACCATCACCGCATCCGAAACACCGGCCCAGGCGCGCTCAAACTTACGCAGATCAACCTCAATGACGATCACCCCCAAAAGGCCAGAGGTATCCACCATGCGGCGCGAATAGGTAAACCGGTAGCCGCCGACCTCACGCTTGATCACTGAAAACACGGTGGATCTGGCCCGCGCCGCATCAACAAAATAGGCCTCATTGCGATGATTTTCACCAAGCCGATTGCGGTTGGTCGCCGCGACCGTGCGCCCATCACTGGCCATGAGCATGATCGAGTTGGCACCAATTTCATCAATGAAAGACAACAGCCGCTGTGTCGACAGAGAGAAGTCCTGACTTTGCAGCGCCGCGATCAGGGTCTGGTCCCGCGCCAAGAGCTGCGGCACAATAGCATGGCGGCGCAACTCACTGACAAGGTTGCCAGAATAAAGTGCTAGCCGCAGCTCGCCACGGTTGCGGGTACTGTCGGTAAAGCGGTGTGTTAATTGCTGATTTGTCACCCAGACGGTGACGGCCGCAACCGCCATAAACAGCAAAAGCGCCAACCGCGCGCCCCAGGGAATAGTGCGCGATCCGGTTTCATTTGCGGGGGATGGCTTGGAGGTCTGCGGCGCATTCATAGGGCAATCCTATTCCTGACGCCGCAGGAGCTCAAGTCACGCGGTGGCGAGGATACCCGCCAATGCGCGAAAGACTGCCATTCCATCGGTGCCACCGTGGCCTTCGTCAGCGGCACGTTCGGGGTGAGGCATCATGCCAAGCACACGACGGTTTTCCGAGAGGATCCCGGCGATATCATCAACCGAGCCATTTGGGTTGTCCGCATAGGTAAAGGCAATGCGGTCCTGATCCTTCAGCGCGGCAATGGTCTCGGCATCGGCAAAGTAGTTGCCATCGTGATGGGCGATTGGAATGCCGATCACATCCCCCTTAGCGTAGCCCTGGGTAAAGACGCTGTCCTCGGTGGCAACCTGCAGATCCACCGTGCGGCAGATATATTTCAGCCCGGCATTGCGCAGCAGCGCACCTGGCAGAACACCGGTTTCGGTGAGGATCTGAAACCCGTTGCACACGCCCATGGCATAGCCGCCACGGTTGGCATGTTCGACAACCGCCTGGCAGATGGGAGACTGGGCCGCAATGGCACCGCAGCGCAGATAATCCCCATAGGAGAAACCACCGGGAACGCCCACGATATCAACACCTTCAGGCAGCACGCTGTCCTTGTGCCAAACCATGGAAACATCAAAACCGGCTTGTTCAAAGGCAACCGCTAGATCGCGGTCACAGTTGGATCCGGGAAATACGACGACGG
>CAJXIL010000206.1 GCA_913054455.1 uncultured Roseobacter sp. | reverse complement strand
TGATGATCGGGGCGACGATTGTCTTTGCCCTGCAGGACGGGATTTCGCGTCATCTGGCGGGCACCTACAACACCTATATGGTGGTGATGGTGCGCTACTGGTTCTTTGCCGCTTTTGTTGTGTTCCTGGCGATGCGTGCGCCGGGTGGCATAAAAGGGGTTGCCCGCACCAGTCAGCTGGGATTGCAGATCTTTCGAGGTGTTCTGTTGGTCGCTGAGATTTGCGTCGCTGTCTATGGCTTCACGCTGTTGGGACTGGTCGAAAGCCAAGCGGTGTTTATCTGCTATCCCCTTTTGGTTGCGGCGCTCAGCGGACCGGTTCTGGGCGAAAGCGTGGGTTGGCGGCGCTGGGCGGCCATTGGTGTTGGGCTCATCGGAGTGTTGATTATTCTGCAACCAGGCGTCGGAGTGTTTGATCCGGCGGCTTTGATCCCTTTTGCCTCGGCCCTGATGTTTGCGGTCTATGGTCTTGTCACCCGCTATGCCGCCCGGCGTGACAGCACTGCCACCAGTTTTTTCTGGACCGGGATTGCCGGCATGGTGTTCATGACCTCAATCGGCATTTGGTTCTGGGAGCCAATGAGCCAGAATGATTGGCTGTGGATGGCTTTGCTCTGCGTCTCGGGTGTCACCGGGCACTGGTTGCTGATAAAATGCTACGAGATGGCCGAGGCCAGCGCGGTGCAACCCTTTGCCTATTTCCATTTGATCTGGGCGGCCATTTTGGGGGTCTCCATCTTTGGGGAAGTTATCCGCCTCAATGTGGCCACAGGCGCAGCCATTATTATCGCAGCTGGTCTATTCACCCTTTGGCGCGAAAGCCGCAAGGCTCGCGCCTGACAGTTCCTTGGAAAAGGGCACTGGCAGGGGGACTTTGCCAAGGCGGGCGCGATAGGCCGGCAGGCTTTCGGTGACCCGCATCACATAATTGCGGGTCTCGTTAAAGGGAATATGTTCGATCCAGTCGATGATATCCGGGATGCCGCTGCGCGGATCGCCATAGCGTTGCATCCAAGCGATCGGGCGGCGGGGGCCGGCATTATAGCCTGCCGCCATCATCACCACATTTCCATCGAACTCCCCTGCAAGCCCGGCCAGATACTGGCTGCCCAGTTTTGCATTGTAGTCCCATTCTGCTGTCAGGCGGGAGGTGTCATGTTTGGTGAGGATGTCCAGCTCTTTGGCGACCAGTTTGGCAGTGGCTGGCATCAGTTGCATCAAGCCACGTGCACCGGCATGGCTGATCACGACGGGGTCAAATTCGCTTTCCCGTCGGGAAATCGCCAGCGTCATCTCGGCGGCCATGGGTAGTTTTTGCTCTGCTACGGGGTGCAAAGGGTAGTACGCGCTGTGGAGTTCAACCCCCGCCTGGGCGGCGCGTTTGGCAATCATAACCGCCAGGTGTGGCTCTTTCATGTCGACAGCCATCTGTCCCAACTGCTGCGCTTCCTGCGGGGACAGGCTTTCAACCTGATGGGTAAAGAACCGTTCCGCCAGTGTCAGATCACCGGCCTGCAATAGCAGCAATGCGGCTTCAATCACCGAGGAGTCAAGGAACCCGGCGCTGCGCCAAGGGCGGAGCTGAGGCGGTGTCACAAGGGCAGGATCAAACGCCCGCCCCAGGGCTTCTGCCGCCAATAGCCCATAGAAAGAGGTCTGGTACTCAGCTGCCCTGGCATAGGCCGCATGTGCCTTGTCCACCTCACCCAGCGCGGCATGGGCTCGGCCAAGCCAGTAACCTCCACGGCCGACGGAAATCGGCGTCTCTATCGAGGCCAAAAACCGCTCAAAATGATATACAGCCAGCTCTGCATCCTTCAGTTTTTGCAGCGCGATATAACCTGCCAGCCATTCGCAATCGGAATAACCATAACCTGCTTCTGGGGCTGAGAAATGATGCGCTGCCAACTGATAGGCGCGCTCATGTTTGCCATCTCGCATTAACTGTCGCGCCAGATCACGGCGCCGACGTAGCCATTTTTCCGGCTGCCCCAGGGCCTTTGCGCTGGTGCTGCGATCAATCATGAGGGCAACAGCATCGTCTTGGCGTCTTTTGCGGTCGCGCCAGACAAAGCGATCATAGGCGAGGCCAGGGTCATCCTGAAGTGCTGGCGGAATGGCTTCGATCTTCCCATCCACTCCCTTGGATTGCTTTTGCAACGCAATACGTGCCTCTGCCAGCGCACGCGGCCCCGCGCCAACCAGTGGCAGCATCCGCGTCGCACTCACATCATGGGCGTCCCACAATAACTGGCTCAGGCGGGTGGCATGGTGGGAGCTCAGCAGAGTTGCGTGCTCTGCTAAATAGTCAGCCTGCGTCTCTTCGCTCATCGGAATGGTCTGCCAGGCGCGGATCAGCTCTGCATCGCCCAGGGTCTGTGCGCCCTCGGCATAAAATGCACGTGCCAAGCTGGCCGCTCCTTC
This sequence comes from uncultured Roseobacter sp., assembly GCA_913054455.1. GTDB lineage: Bacteria > Pseudomonadota > Alphaproteobacteria > Rhodobacterales > Rhodobacteraceae > Pseudophaeobacter. Next base: position 1,945 of record CAJXIL010000206.1, on the reverse strand, counting down.
GGGAGTTCGCGGTGCGTGATCGGCAAAAAAGGCACGGACCCGTTTATGGGATTTCTCTATGATGACCTCTTCGGTGCGGCGGCGCAGATAGGGAAGGCCGGGCCAGTTGGGGCGTCGCGCCAAAAAGCTCTCCACATCCTCAGCGGTGCCTTCCTTGGCCCGTAGTCGATGCCATTCAACAATGTCACGCGACACCGATCCCCTTGTTCCGGCAGCCTGAAGCGCGCTTGACCAGTCCTCAGAGCGCACCAGCTCCAAGGCACGTTCTAATGCGTGCGTTTGAGCCTGTGCGGCGGATCCAAGCATCAGGATCAGCGATAAGAAGAGGAGAATGCGTGTCATGGCTTGCTTTTATAGTGGATCAGGGGATAGAGGCATTGACGATAATTCGAGATTGGCCGGTATCAACACAAATTCCGGTTATGTCCACAATGAAGGCGGTCCTCCGCCTGTCAAGACCAACAGCTAAGGGAGCGCACCCATGTTTAAAGGCTCTATGCCAGCCCTCGTCACCCCGTTTCAAAACGGCGCGTTGGATCTGGATGCGCTCAAACGCTTGGTTGAGTGGCATATTGATGAAGGGTCAAGCGCTTTGGTGCCAGTTGGCACCACGGGCGAAAGCCCAACCCTCACCCATGATGAGCACGAAGCGGTGATTGCCGAGGTCGTCAAGGCCGCCGCTGGAAGGGTGCCGGTGATTGCTGGTGCCGGGTCAAATAATACGGTCGAGACGATTCGTTTTGTTGAGTTTGCCCAGAAGGTTGGGGCCGATGCTGCTCTGGTTGTGACCCCCTATTACAATAAGCCGACACAGCGCGGTTTGCTGGCACATTTCCAGGCCGCCCACGACTGTGCAGATGTGCCAATCATTATCTACAATATCCCAGGCCGCTCGATCGTCGACATGACGCCTGCCACCATGGGTGAGCTGGCCAAGCTGCCGCGCATTATTGGCGTCAAAGATGCCACTGGCGATATTGCGCGTGTCAGCCAGCAGCGCGCCAGCTGTGGCGCCGGTTTTGTTCAGCTCTCCGGCGAAGACCCCACCGCGCTGGGCTTCAACGCCCATGGCGGCGTGGGCTGCATCTCGGTGACGGCGAATGTAGCGCCAAAACTCTGCGCCGAATTCCAGGCGGCGACCCTCAACGGTGACTACGCTAAAGCCCTAGAGTATCAGGATAAGCTCATGCCGCTGCATGAGGCGATTTTTATCGAACCAGGTCTGGTCGGTGCCAAATACGGCCTCAGCAAACTGGGGTTGTGCTCCGAAGAGGTCCGCTCCCCATTGACCGGCCTTGAAGACAGCACCAAAGCTGCCATTGATGCAGCTCTGCAGCACGCAGGCCTATTGTAAATCCGCATCGCTGACACAAATCTTGAAAAGCCCCGCATTTGCAGCGGGGCTTTTCTTTGATTTCATCTGTCCCTAAATATTCCGGGGTGAATGCGCCCTCAGGCGCAGAGGGGCTGGCCCCTCTCTCCTGATCTCTTTACATCGCAACACCTGTGGTGCTTCACTGGGTGACTCAGCGTTTTCCGTAATAAAGTCCCACGACATGTTCGGCCTGGGCAAAGAACAGCCAGCGTGAAATCGCGACTCCTGCCAAATGAGCCAGCACGGCAACTGCAGCCATCAGGTGTTTCAGCATGCTGGAGTCTGTTGGCAGCCAGAGGCATAGAACCGGCAGAACAAACCCCAGACCAAAAGCGAACACACGCAGTTTTTGCGCATGTTTGCGCCCGACAACATGCACGAATTCACGCAGCAGATAGTTGCTGCCGGTATGGGGCGGCTCAAACGCGCGAACGCTGCCCCGATCACCCAGGCCTGTGGCGGTGCCCATGGTGGTACCGGATTCGGCGAAGGCCTTGTCGCCCTGTCTCCAATAGGCCAGCTGAACAGCCGCAGTGATGAGCAAAAGCCAGGGCGCGAGGCTTTCCTGCC
>CAJXIL010000205.1 GCA_913054455.1 uncultured Roseobacter sp. | reverse complement strand
TGCCCGACCAGCAGTTTGCCAACCTCTACTGGTTCCGCAAAGACTGGTTTGATCGTGCAGATCTGCAAGAGGCCTTTAAGGCAAAATACGGTTATGACCTGGGTGTTCCGGTCAACTGGTCTGCCTATGAAGACATCGCCGAATTCTTTAGCGAAGACGTGAAGGAAATCGACGGGACAGCAATCTACGGCCACATGGATTACGGCAAACGTGCGCCTGACCTTGGCTGGCGGATGACCGATGCCTGGCTGTCAATGGCCGGTGCCGGTTCCAAAGGTGAGCCAAACGGCGTGCCAATCGACGAGTGGGGCATCCGCATGGAAGCCGGCTCCTGTAACCCAGCGGGCGCAAGCGTGTCCCGTGGTGGCGCTGCAAACGGTCCAGCGGCGGTCTATGCGATCCGCAAATGGGACGAATGGCTGCGCAAATATGCACCTCCCGGTGCCGCGTCTTATGACTTCTACCAGTCGCTGCCTGCCTTGGCGCAGGGCAATGTTGCCCAGCAGATCTTCTGGTACACGGCCTTTACCGCAGACATGGTAAAGCCACAGTCCGAAGGCAACAACACCGTGGACGAAGCAGGCAAGCCGCTGTGGCGGATGGCCCCAAGCCCACATGGCCCCTACTGGGAAGAAGGCCAGAAGGTTGGCTATCAGGACGTTGGCTCCTGGACTTTCCTCAAGTCCACGCCTCTGGAGCGTTCGCAGGCGGCTTGGCTCTATGCTCAGTTCGTCGTGTCCAAAACTGTCGACGTGAAAAAGTCCCACGTGGGCCTGACCTTCATTCGTGACAGCTCGGTCAACCACGAGAGCTTCTCGGAGCGTGCCGCGAACCTTGGTGGTCTGGTAGAATTCTACCGCTCGCCAGATCGTGTGGCCTGGTCGCCAACCGGCGTCAACGTGCCTGACTATCCAAAGCTGGCCCAGATCTGGTGGCAGCAAATTGGTGACGTGAACTCGGGTGCCTTTACCCCGCAGGAAGCGATGAACCGTCTGGCCGAAGAAATGGACATCACCATGGCCCGGATGCAGCGCGCAGATGAGCAAGCTGAGATCTACGGCGGCTGCGGTCCGCGTCTGAACGAGGAAAAAGACGCTGAATGGTGGTATGCCAATGGCGGCGCCAAGCCACCGCTGGAGAACGAGAAACCTGCAGGTCAGACCGTCAACTATGACGAGCTGGTCGCCCGCTGGGCCTCGCAGTAAACCCTCCTCCCCGTCGGGCCTGATCCCCATCGGCTTTGGCCCGACACCTGCCTCGGAGCGTTGTTATTGCAATGCTTCGGGGCTCTTTCTCCCCCGCGAAATACAAACACGGCCCAGTCAGTCCTGGCTGCATGGCCTGTTGCCGGAAAGTTAAATAACGATGGCACTTGAACTAAAAAACGTGACCAAGCGCGTTGGCGCGATTGAGCATATCAAGGACACTTCCCTGCTGCTTGAACCTGGTCACTTTAACGTCCTTCTGGGCGCCACTGGGTCGGGCAAGACCTCCCTTATCAAGCTGATGGCCGGGCTGGACCCCATGGCCAGCGGGCAGGTGTTGATGGAGGGCGAGGATGTCTCGCGACTCAGCACTCAGAAACGCAATATCAGTCTGGTGCACCAGTTTTTCATCAACTACCCGCATATGACGGTTTACGAGAATATCGCCTCGCCACTTAAAGTGGCTGGAATGGCGAAGTCCGAGATCGAAGACCGCGTCGCGGAAGCGGCCAAGATCTTACAGTTAGAACCGATGCTGCATCGCCGCCCCCATGAATTGTCTGGCGGCCAGCAGCAACGCTGTGCGCTGGCCCGTGCCATCGCCAAGGAAAGCCGCGCGGTTTTCCTGGATGAGCCCCTGGCCAACCTGGACTATAAACTGCGTGAAGAGCTGCGCGATCAGCTGCCTGAGCTCTTTGCCGGGCGGGGCGCGGTGGTGGTCTATGCCACCTCGGAACCCGAAGAAGCGCTGCTCCTGGGCGGCAAAACAGCCTTGATGCGCGATGGTCGCGTCACTCAGTTTGGCCCCACTGCTGATATCTACCGCAACCCGGAAAACCTGGATGCTGCGCGGGTCTTTTCCGACCCTCCCATCAATACTGCAGAAGTGGTTAAACAGGGCAGCGAGATACGCATGGGCCCCAATGTTACTTGGCAGCTCAGCGGCGATGCCGCCAATCTCGTCGATGGGCCCTATACCGTGGCAGTGCGTCCCTACCACGTATTGCCGATCGCGGGGGACAGGGCCACTGTGCGCTTGTCGGGCGAAGTACAGGTGACAGAGCTCTCCGGCTCTGAAAGCTCCGCGCATTTTGATCTGGGCCTGGGCCTTACCCATGCCAATTGGGTTTCGCTCTCGGCAGGTGTCCACCCCTACGAGGTCGGTGAAATGCATGAATTCTATATGGACCCCTCGGCGTGCTACTTCTTTGCACCCGACGGATCCCGCGTGGCCTGAGGTTAATATGGCTAAAATTACACTCTCAAAGCTGCGTCACAGCTACTACCCCAACCCCAAGTCTCCTTCTGACTATGCGCTGAAGGAAGTGGATCTCGATTGGAGCGATGGCGGGGCCTATGCGTTGCTCGGTCCCTCGGGCTGCGGCAAATCCACCTTGCTCAACATCATCTCTGGCCTACTAGTCCCCTCCGAGGGTCAAATCCTATTTGATGGGCAGGATGTCACCGCCCTCCCCCCCGATCAGCGCAACATCGCGCAGGTGTTTCAGTTCCCAGTGATCTACGACACGATGACGGTCTACGACAATCTCGCCTTTCCACTGCGCAACCGCGGCCGCGATGAAGACACGGTCCGTCGCCGGGTCATGGACATCGCCGAGATGCTCGAAGTCACCGAAATGCTGGATCAAAAGGCTGCAGGCCTGTCGCCAGACAACAAGCAAAAGATTTCGATGGGCCGCGGTCTGGTGCGCGAAGATGTCAATGTGGTGATGTTTGACGAACCGCTCACGGTGATTGACCCGCATCTGAAATGGAAACTGCGCTCGAAACTGAAAGAGCTGCACCAGCGTGTCAAAGCCACGATGATCTACGTGACTCATGACCAGACCGAAGCCCTCACCTTTGCCGACCAGGTGGTGGTGATGCAGCAAGGCGAAGTGGTTCAGATTGGAACCCCGGTTGAGCTGTTCGAACGCCCCGCTCATACCTTTGTCGGCCATTTCATTGGCTCTCCAGGTATGAACATCCTGCCCTGCCAGTTGCAGGCTGGTACCGCCCGTTTTGGCGATCACACCATTGCCCTAGAGGGACCGATCCGCGGCGAAGCCACTGGTGAAACCCAGATCGGCATCCGCCCGGAATTTGTCTCACTGTCCGATAGTGGCCTGCCCGCAACCGTCACCAAGGTTTCTGATGTCGGACGCCACACGGTGGTGGAATGCAACGCCAATGGCACCCGCATCAACGCCGTCCTTGAGGGCGCCGCCCAACACAACACACCTGAAAAAGGCGCCGATGTACATCTTGATTTCCGCCGGGACCAAACCCGGCTCTATGTGGACGGCTGGCTGGCCACTGATCCCCAAACCTCAGCGGAGGCCGCGCGATGAAAACTGAAAATCAAAAAGCGTGGTTCTTTGTGCTGCCCGTCCTGGTGCTGGTCGCCTTTAACGCGCTGATCCCGATGATGACGGTGGTAAACTATTCGGTGCAGGAAACATTTGGTGACAACGTGTTTTTCTGGCAAGGCTTGGATTGGTTTGAACAAATCCTGCGCTCTGATCGTTTTCACGCCGCCCTTGGGCGTCAGTTCCTCTTTACCTTCCTGATCCTGATCATCGAGGTTCCGCTGGGCATTATCATTGCCCTGTCTATGCCGCGAAAAGGGTTCTGGGTGCCTGTTTGTCTGGTGACTATGGCCCTGCCCATGTTGATCCCCTGGAACGTGGTGGGCGCGATGTGGAACATCTTCACCCTGCCCGATATCGGCCTCCTGGGCTATTTCCTCAACCATGTTCTGGGCATCACCTATGACATGACCCAAAACCCGCTGGCGGCCTGGGTCACAATTGTCACCATGGATGTCTGGCACTGGACCTCGCTGGTGGTACTGCTCTCCTACGCTGGCCTGGTGTCGATCCCAGACGCCTATTATCAGGCAGCAAAAATCGATGGCGCCTCCAATTGGGCAGTGTTCCGCTTCATCCAGTTGCCCAAGATGAAAACGGTTCTGACCATCGCGATCCTGTTGCGCTTCATGGACAGTTTCAACATCTACACCGAACCCTTCGTGCTCACCGGTGGTGGCCCCGGCAACTCCACAACGCTGTTGTCTATTGATCTGGTCAAGATCGCCCTGGGTCAGTTCGACCTCGGCCCGGCTGCTGCCATGTCGCTCATCTACTTTGCAATCACGCTTCTGGTCTCTTGGCTGTTCTACACGCTGATGACCAAAGACGACCTGAACTAAGGAGGGTTTGACA
>CAJXIL010000204.1 GCA_913054455.1 uncultured Roseobacter sp. | reverse complement strand
CCGGCCCAACGGGACAAGGCCTTGTCAAAGGCCGCAGGACGGGCGGGAGCCCCCCCCCTTTTAACGACACCTCTGCTAGTCGCGACGGATATTGCTGCGAATACGCGCCCAGCCCCCAGGCGCCAAAAAGAACGACAGGCCAAAGCCGGTGGCAAAGCCACATAGGTCAGCCACCCAGTCCTGTGCGCCGCCAAAGAGCAGCCCAAACAGCAGTTGTATTCCCATCAAGAAGGCAATCAGCGAAAAGGCCCGGCTTTGCTGTGCGCCCACCAGCGAGAGCTGTCGCCACAGAATATAGGTAAAGGCCCCGATCAAGCCGTAGACCGCCGGAAAGCCGCCAATCAGCGGCACCGATGCATTCATCAAAACCGCATATCCAACCGCGCCGCCCAGAGCCGAAGCCATAAAGATGATGACCATCACCAGATCGCCCATCACCTCACCTACCATCTTGCCCATGGCCAACACAAAAACGCAGACAAACAGCGCATGGGTAAAGGCTCCATGCACAAACGTGTAAGACAGAAACCGGATCAAATGTTCCGCTGGCCACTGCCCGGTTTCCTGCATCCACCAAAAGATCTCTGAAGAAAAGGCATAGGACTGAAAGGCCTCCAGCCGCCAGCCAATGGCCTCAGGGCCACCAATGATGCCCCGCATCCCTAAAGAGAACGCCGCTTCAATCCCCATGATCACCAGCACCAGCGCCACCACGGCCGGAGGCAGCGGGTTGACGGGGGAGATATTTGGATCGTCACTCATAACTTGTCGTCCTCCATAACCTATCACGGTCGTTTTACGGCCCCTGCAGCCCGCCTGTTCACGCTGCCCTGTTGACCCTGCGCTGGCCCATGGGTAAGCGACTAGGGACCATAATTCCAGACGGGAGTTTCGCCCCCATGAGCGACACGACATTTACGCCGCGCGTCTTCTCCGGCATTCAGCCTTCGGGCAACCTGCACCTGGGCAACTACCTTGGTGCCCTCAAGCGCTTTGTCGACTGGCAGGACCGCGATGTTGAAAGCATCTATTGCATGGTGGATTTGCATGCGATCACCGTCTGGCAAAACCCCAAGGACCTGATGCAGTCCACCCGCGAGCTTTGCGCCGGCTTCATTGCAGCTGGTCTGGATCCCGAAAAGGCGATCCTGATCAACCAGAGCCAGGTGCCTGAACATGCCCAACTTGCTTGGATCTTCAACTGCGTCGCCCGTATGGGATGGATGCAGCGGATGACCCAGTTCAAAGACAAGGCGGGCAAAAACGCCCAGAACGCCTCGCTTGGCCTATTTGCATACCCTGCCCTGATGGCGGCGGATATCCTGACATATCACGCAACTCATGTTCCGGTGGGCGAGGACCAGAAACAGCATCTGGAGCTGACCCGCGACATCGCCACCAAGTTCAACCACGACTATGGCGTTGAGTTCTTTCCGATCACCGAACCGGTCATCGAAGGAGCTGCCACCCGCGTGATGTCGCTGCGCGATGGGTCCAAGAAGATGTCGAAATCCGATGTCTCGGACGCCAGTCGCATCAACATGACGGACGATGCCGAAGCGATTGCCAAGAAGATCCGCAAGGCCAAAACCGACCCCGATGCGCTCCCCTCAGAGGCCAAGGGGTTAGAAGACCGCGCAGAGGCGCGCAATCTGGTCAATATTTTTGCTGCCCTTAACGAACAATCCGTGGATCAAGTCCTGGCGGATGTGGGCGGTAAGCAATTCTCGGAGTTTAAACCCATGTTGGTGGATCTGGCGGTGGCAAAGCTGTCCCCAATCTCAACCGAGATGGCGCGGCTGATGCAGCATCAGGATGAGATCGACAAGATCCTCACCCGCGGTTCCGAGCGTGCCCGCGCTATCACCGCACCGATCCTGCGCCAAACCTATGAAATCGTCGGCATGGTTCCCCCTGTCGAGATTTGAACCACAGGGCTTGATCGATACCAAGCTCAACAGCGAAAAAGACAGGCCGCCCTGGTTACCCCGGGCGGCCTCTTTTGGTTCCCCGTCAGGGTCACGAACTTACAAAGTCTTCAAGTATTCTATCAGCGCTTGGCGTTGCCGATCCGTGAACTCTGGACCAATCACACCTGCTGTAGTGCCATCCTTGCTCGCGCCAAAGGCATGACCCGTATTCCGGTTTCCATCCACTGCGGTGTCGAGAATGAAATACCCATCCACATAGGCCGGATAGCTATCCTTAGATAGCTCGGGCTGCTGTAAACCAACCTTGACTGTGTCAAAGGTGGGGTCCCCAAGCCGGACAAACCGGGGGCGTTCATCAGCAGGGCGCAGAAGGTCATCCAAAGTTGGCACCGACCCGTTGTGAAGAAACGGGCCAGTTGCCCAAACACCGTTCAGGGGTCTCGCCTTGTAGCCCGCCCCGGCTTGCAAGCAATTTGGCCGGTCGCCCTCAAACGCTAGGCGCTGGTCAGCCGGTACATTATTCGCATTGAACCAGGCGTTGTCTGTTTGCTGGACAACGGCCCCCAGAGCCAATGCAAAGCTCAGCATTGGCCCGTCCTGAACCTGAACTGGAACCAGAGAGTTCTCTGAACTGTTGCCGCGATAACTAACAGATGCATCATAGCCGCTGTCGGCGCTGGCCGCCCCGGTATACTGCGGTTTAGGCGCGCAGACCGTTGTATCGATCCCCATGCCCTGGCGACCCGTCTGTTCGTCAGCTGCAGTATTCACCGTGCGCAGCGCCAGAATGTCCGACTGTGCGGCGTCTGTCCCAATTTCATCAATATCAATGATCTTCAGCGCGAGGTAATCCGCCTGGGTCACTTTGGCCCCGTTGTAAGTCTGCCATTCGATAGGCTTGAAGTATCGCTCACTCCAGATTTCTTCGCTGTTCAGCGGTGGCATATGGCAACCTTTGCAATGTCGCGCATATAGGTCTGCTCCCTCAGCGGCGAGCGCCGAATCGATGTCTCCCAAGGAGGCTGGCCATTTAGGAGACAACAATCCCCCGAAGGCCCGTGCCTCGGCCGGAGGCCTTGGTCCAGCAAGCGTAGCTTCAATCCAATTCAAGTCTTCAACCGGGATAGAGGAGGAAAACCGCCCCTCATCAATCGGAGCTGTTGTATTGATCGCCGCATGCACCCCCAACGCCTCGCCGGCATTGCGGATCAGTGGCTGCATGATCGAACCGTCATACTGAACCCAGTCAAACCAACTTGCAGTCCATATTTGGGGGTAATTCACCGGCGCATCGATAGGCGTATAGTTATTACGTTGCCCGGTATTTTTAGAAAAGACCTGGTTGCCGATCCGATTGAGCGCATCCAATCGGCCAAAACCTTCGACAACTGCAATCGTCTCTACTGACTCCGCACCCGCGTCGATCACCGACTTCATGTCTTTAGCAAGCTTCGCCTTGGTGGTTGCCGAATAAGTGTCCCCCAAGAGCCTGCGCGCAAACCGGTCAAATCTCTTGTTAGGCAAAGGCAGTTTACTTGCAAAGAACGTCTGACCAAGAGAGGCACCCAGCCCCTTGGAGAAGCCCTGAAGGTCTGTCACCGCTGGACCGCCTTCCACAAGATATTCGGTATCTCCATGGACAAGGCGGCCGGTGTGGCAGGCGGCGCAGGTGAATCCGATTGCGGTGGTTGTGGTGGGATAGCCGGCAAGGTTCTGAAAAGGAGTCGCAGCAAAACCGATGGGCAGGCCATCGGGGTTCTCATCCGAGGTGGGGCTTGCGATAAACCCATACCGGCCCAGATAGTTTGCCTCTGTAAAGGCGGGTTTTGCGCCCGGCCACAAGAGCCCCCAAGCGGAGCTTTCAGGCTGTTCAAGTGCAATCAACCAGTCATACGGGATAGGCAGAGTGGCAGTTCCCTGCGAGACAAAATGGAACCTTTCGGTTGTGGCCGCATCCCAATTTTGATCAAAGCTATCCCGGTTGGCGATAGTGATGCTGTCAGGCAGTTCAGGGGGGGTCAAGTTTTCCAGGATTTCTTGCGCGGTCGAGCTCCGCAGGGCAACAAATATAACAAGCGCAACAATGGCAACGGCTGTGAGCCAGAAACGCTTAGTAAAAAGGACTGAAACGTTGAATTCCATGGCTATTCCAATCGAGTTTGAAAAATGTGACTCATCACACATACCGCATAACGCACATTTCAGTAACTAAAATTCTCCCCTGAGGTGTGTTGCGGCGCAGCATCCAGCGAGATAACACCTCCGAATTGGCCCAGAATAGGCTTTGTTGCACAAATCCTGCCTAGGGTTTCACGGCTTGAATCCAGCGTGATAGCTGGAGGCTATGGGCAAATGCCCCCTTGAAGTACAAGACCACGAACTGGTCGCCTTACAACGATGCGCTGAAGCAGCAGGGATCGTTGTCGATTTGGTTTGATCCAGAGATGATCTGGATACCCCCACCGACCGGCTTTGTTGCACAAATCGGTTGGGGGATTCACTGCATGAATCCAGCATGATAGC
>CAJXIL010000203.1 GCA_913054455.1 uncultured Roseobacter sp. | reverse complement strand
CGTATTTGAACAGGTTGCCGTCGGTCATGGCAGCGATGCCATCCAGACGGGCTGCTACTGCTTCGTTGTTGAAGGAGAACTCAGTGTCGAAACCGGCAAAGCCGTTTTCTTTGGTGCCCATGCCGATGTTGTGCCAAGCCGAGAAGTTCTCGACCATGACCCAGGACTGCCAGCCAAAGGACACACCGCAATCCATACCGTTGTCGACCAGCTTCTGCGCGGTTTCCTTCACCTCATCCCAGGTGGTTGGCACAGAGGCGCCGGCCGCGTCCAATGCAGTTTTGTTGTACCACATCACAGGGGTAGAGCTGTTGAATGGCATCGACAGCAGTTCCCCTTCTGGAGTCTCGTAGTAAGAGACAACGGCGGGCAGGAACGCGTCGCCGTCAAAGGCTTCGCCTGCGTCTTTCATCAGTTTCTCAACTGGGTAGATTGCGCCTTTGGCTGCCATCATGGTGGCGGTGCCAACTTCAAAGACCTGCACGATCTGCGGGTGCTCTTTGGCACGGAAGGCCGCAATCGCAGCTGTCATAGTTTCGGTATAGTTGCCCTTGTAGACAGGGACGACCTTGTAGTCGCTCTGCGTGGCATTGAAATCTTCGGCGATCTTGTTGACGCGTTCGCCATTGGCGCCGCCCATAGCATGCCACCACTGAACCTCGGTTTCAGCAAAGGCAACACCCGCAGTAGAGGCCAGAATGGCCGATGTGCAAAGAAGTGATTTGATAGACATAAGAGTTTTCCCCGTTCATTTGATGCCTAAAGAGTGGGCAGAACAGGGCATAATGCAAGTGAAAGTTTTTTGACATGGATCATAACATGATGTTATTAAATTCCTCGAATCCCACCCAAAATCAGGGCTAAACCGTTGAAATTTAAACTGAGACAGCTCGAGGCCTTTCAAGCCGTAGCGCAGACCGGTTCCGTCACACGGGCCGCAAAAACTTTGGGCATTTCACAACCCGCGACCAGCCGCCTCTTGTCAGACTTTTCAAACTCGGTCGCAATCGAGCTCTTTCAGCGCAAAGACGGTATGCTGATTCCAACCAGCGAGGCGCGCTATCTTTTGTCCGAGGTTGGTCGAGTCTTTGACAGCCTCCGTCATCTAGAGGAACTCAACCGTGACTTGACGGATCGTACGGCCGGGCATCTGCGTATTGCCTGCCTGCCGGGGTTTGCCAGCTCCCATTTGCCACAGCTGCTGGCTACGTTTTTGCAGCAGCGTCCGGGAGTGAATCTCACGCTTGAGCCGGACCGCCCGGAACGGATCCTGGAATGGATCATAGGGGAGCAATATGACTGTGGCATAACAGATGGGTTTTCCGGCCACCCCGCCGTTGAACATATTGATATCGCCATAAAGACCGTCTGCATCTTCCCGCGCGGTCACCGGCTTGCCAAACTGGAGCGGATCTCGCCGCTGGATCTGGTGGATGAAAAAATCATCCACACCCGCAAGAGCAGCACCTTTTACAAAAGCCTATCGCAGGCCTTTTCAGACTACGGAGTTTTGTTGAATTCCTGGGTCGAGGTCCGCCAATTTTCCACCGCTTGCCTCATGGTCGCTGAGGGTCAGGGGGTTTCGGTTGTCAGCGCACTGGATGCGGATCAGTTCAAATCAAAAAACGTTGAAAGCCGCCCCTTTGAGCCCGAACTCTACCACTGGCTGTCGATCCTGCGCCCTGCCTCTGGAAGCCGGTCCCTGCTCTCGCTGGACTTTGTGGATACCTTCTTGGAAAGCCTGCAGCCCTATACCGTCAACACCTCCCCCAAATAGACGCACAGCCCCAAGAGCTTACTGCCCTGCCCCGGATGACAGCGCCTGCATATCGCGCCAGAGACGGTCCAATGTGGGCTTGTCGTTGTCCTTGTCACGGTAGAGCCTGATTTCCAGCGGATGACGCTGCGCGGCATCGCCCACGATCTGCATCCGACCCGCCGCCAGCTCGTCCTTGCACAGCTCTTGCGGCAACCAGCCCAGACCAAAGCCTTCCATCACCATCGCCTTGACAGAACTGGCAAGCGCGCTTTGATTTACCACCAACATCTTTGGTCCGCTCGTGTTTTGTCGCAAGGCATGTTCCACCACCGAACGCAGCGCCGAAACCGTACCGTAGGACAGCAGGGAGACCGGCTTTTTGGGCGTGCTTTCAAACCGATGCAGCGGGCCGTCAGGGCCCGATTTTGACACCGGAACAAAGACATCATCGGTCAGGGTGATATAGTCACAATTGCCCAGGGCAAGCGGCGCCAGCGCGTCCATTGAAGGATGCCAATAGGTCAGGATAACATCGCAGTAGCGTTGCTGCAGGGCTGAAACAAATTGATCCGCCGCCCAGCCAGTGGAGTTCAGGTCGATTTCCAACCCGCCTTCGTCGACCATGGGGGCAATATGGGTCTTGTAATGGGTCATATAGAGCGACTGCGAGGTGGCAAAACGAATGACGTTTTCCCCTGCCGCATCAATGATCTGGCAGCGCTCCAGGGTTTCGTCATAGGTGCGCAGCATCACCCGCGACTGGGCCAGGAACACCTCCCCCGCCGGCGTCAGCGACAAGGGCAAGGTTTGGCGGTTGATCAGCTTAACACCGAATTCCTCCTCAAGCGCACGAATGCGCCGTGAGAAGGCCGGTTGGCTGACGTTGCGCTCTTCCGCCGCGCGCGAGAAATTCTTCTGCGCGACCAGGGCCTCAAAATCTCTGAGCCAGGCTATGTCCACTGTGTCATCCCGTTTAGCATGCCCAGGGCCTTACCCGTCCAGCCGACCTTCTTCGACAGCGTGGCAGGCCACCAGCGCGCCGTCTGGTTGCAGCTGAGGGCGGGGCTTTTCACTCTGGCACCGGCTATTGGCATGGGCACAGCGACTTTCAAAGGGACATCCCTGCGGCAGGTTGATCGGTGTCGGGATCTCGCCACGCAATCTGATGTGGTTGGGATGATCATCTTTTAACTGTGGAACCGCAGAAAGCAAAGCGCGGGTATAGGGGTGTTTGGGGTTCTCAAACAGGGTCGCCGTATCCGACAGCTCGCAAACAGACCCCAGATAGAGCACCGCCACCTTGGTGCCAAAATGCTGTACCACGCTCAGATCATGGGTGATGAACAGATAGGTGAGCCCGCGTTCATCCTTGGCCTCCAGCATCAGGTTCAACACCTGCGCCTGGATCGATACATCCAGCGCCGAGATCGGCTCATCCGCGATAATGAATTCAGGATCCACGGTCAAGGCGCGCGCAATGGCGATCCGCTGGCGCTGACCGCCAGAGAACTCATGGGGGTAACGTCCAGCCCAGCTTGGGTCGACACCAACTGAGCGCATCACCTCCGCCACCTTGTCGCGTACTTCGCCCTTGGACAGGGCTGGATTGTGATACCGCACTGGCTCTTCCAGGGCTTGCTGGATGGTCATACGCGGGTTCAAGGAAGCGTAGGGGTTCTGAAAGATCATCTGCATCTTTTTGCGCAGCGGCATCAGCGCGCGCCGGGACCGATCGTCGATGCGTTCCCCATCGTAGTGGATTTCACCGGCACTGGGCGTCAGCAGCCCCGCGATCAGCCGGGCCACGGTGGATTTGCCACAGCCACTTTCCCCCACCACACAAAGCGCCTCTCCTGGGGCGACCTCCAGCGAGATATTGTTGACCGCATGGACCTCGCGCTTTTCCTGCACCAGCTTGCCGCGCTTGAACTTCAGGGTTTCCAGAAAGCCCCGGTCCAGCTCAAAGCGTTTTTCCAGGTTGTGAATTTTCAACAGAGGCCGAGAAATCGTCATCAGTTCATCTCCTCGGCTTTGTCGCTGTGCAGCCGGTTCACCTCGTGGCAGGCAACCTCGACATGGGTGTATTGCACCGGTTTAGGCGCTTCGGTGAGGCAATGGTCCTGCACGTATTCGCAGCGCGGGCTAAAGGGGCACCCCTTGGGGATCGAGGTCAGCGAGGGCATATTGCCCGGAATTTGCTTGAGCCGCTGCCCCGGTTTGGTCTGCTGCGGAAGCGCGTTGATCAACCCCTGAGTATAGGGATGCTGCGGGTCGTTAATGATCTCGCGGGTGCGCCCGGATTCAATAATGCGCCCAGCATACATCACCAGCGTGCGCTCGGTCATTTGGCTGACAACGCCCAGATCATGGGTGATCAGGATTAGGCCCACCTTGTTGGATTCACAGAGCTCCAGCAGCAGCTCCATGATATCGGCCTGAATGGTCACATCCAGCGCCGTTGTTGGCTCA
Source organism: uncultured Roseobacter sp. (assembly GCA_913054455.1). Classification (GTDB taxonomy): domain Bacteria; phylum Pseudomonadota; class Alphaproteobacteria; order Rhodobacterales; family Rhodobacteraceae; genus Pseudophaeobacter. The sequence continues at coordinate 265 of CAJXIL010000203.1, read as the reverse complement.
TCCGCGATGATCAACTGCGGGTCCAGCAGCAGCGCAATAGCAATGATGATACGCTGGCGCATACCGCCCGACAGCTCATGCGGGTATTGGTCCAGACGCTCTTCAGGGGAGGGAATATAGACCTCACGCAGTTTGACGATGGCGATCTGCTCCGCCTCGGCCTTGCTAAGTTTACGATGGGCCTGCAGAGTCTCCACCATCTGCTGGCCGATGGTCAGCACCGGGTTCAGCGTCACCATCGGATCCTGAAAGATCATCGCCATCT
>CAJXIL010000202.1 GCA_913054455.1 uncultured Roseobacter sp. | reverse complement strand
CCCGTGGCAATGTGCAGATCGCCATTGATGCGGTGCGCTCGTCTGCGCATCCGCACCATTTCATGGCTCTGGCCAAAAATGGCCGCGCGGCAATTGCGGCGACCAGCGGGAACCCGGATTGCCACCTGATTCTGCGCGGGGGGGGAGGCACCAATTATGATGCTGCGTCGGTTGATGCGGCCTGTCAGAAGGCAGAGCAGGACGGTATTCGCGGTCATGTGATGATCGACGCAAGCCACGCCAACAGCGACAAAGACCCGGCCAAACAGCCGCTGGTTCTGCAGGATGTGGGCGATCAGCTGCGCGCAGGAGAACAGCGTATTACGGGTGTGATGGTTGAGAGCCATCTGGTGGCGGGGCGTCAGGATTTGGGCAAAGGCGATCTGACCTACGGCCAGTCAATCACCGATGGCTGCATCGGTTGGGAAGACACCGTGACAGAACTGCGCAAATTGGCCGAGGCGGTCAAGGCGCGCCGTGGGCGCCCATCGCAGTTGGCCGGGTGATCACATTTGAACACGGTCCCGCGCCCTGTCGTAGGGGGGCGGGGCCTATCACAAGGCACTTCTGCAAAGCTTGCATTCGGGCGGCAGCAGCAGCATATCCTAGGAGAACACACTTACGGGAGATCCCATGATCCGTTCTGTCTTTTCCGCCCACCTTGCCCTGTCCCTATTTCTTGCTCATGTAGCGTTAGGGCCAGCGCAGGCTGAAACCCGTGTGCCCCAGTCGCAGGCAGAAATCTCATTGGGCTTTGCGCCCTTGGTCAAAGAGGCCGCGCCGGCGGTGGTCAATATCTATGCCAAAGTTGTGCGCCAACAGCAGCAGCGCTCTCCCTTTATGAGCGACCCCTTCTTTGAGGACTTTTTTCGCAATTTCTCCAATCCACGCCCAAGGGTTGAAAGCTCGCTGGGCTCAGGGGTGATCCTATCAGAGGATGGTGTTGTGGTCTCCAACTACCATGTGGTGGCCATGGCGACGAAAATCCGGGTCGTGACGACAGATAAGCGCGAATATGAGGCCCGTGTCGTGTTGGCTGATCAGGCCAGCGACCTGGCCATTCTCCAGCTCGAAGAGGCCAAAGACCTGCCCTATCTGAACCTGCGCGACAGCGATCAGGTCGAGGTGGGGGAGTTGGCCCTGGCCATTGGTAACCCCTTTGGGGTCGGGCAGACGGTCAGCAGTGGCATTGTCTCGGGGTTGGCGCGCAGCGGCACCGCCTCGGGTGAGGGCTTTGGCTATTACATCCAGACCGATGCACCGATCAATCCAGGCAACTCTGGCGGCGCGCTGATTGACGTGAACGGGGATCTGATTGGCATCAACACACGTATCCTCAGCCGCTCTGGTGGGTCCAACGGCATTGGCTTTGCCATCCCGGCCAATCTGGTGCGGGAATTTGTCAAACAGGCGCGAGCCGGCTCGGAAGAGTTCCAACGCCCCTGGGCCGGCATGGCAGGGCAGCCGGTCGATGCGGATTTGGCCGGGTCCTTGGGGATGGACCTGCCTGAAGGCATGGTGATTTCCGAATTGCACCCCAAAAGCCCCTTTGCCAAGGCGGGTTTTGAGGTCGGAGATGTGATCACCGAAGTTGACGGTGAGGTGGTGAATTCTCCGTCCGAAATGGTGTTTCGCATGTCTGTTGCTGGGCTTGATGGCACCTCCATGGTGACACGGCTGCGCGGCGAGACCCGTGAAACCCTAGTGGTAGAGATGTTCACGGCGCCCAATGACCCGGCTGCGCGCTCTGTTGTGATGAATGAAAACAGCGTGTTGCCTGGGTTGACCGTTGGCTTGATCAACCCGGTCGCCATCGTCCGCCTACAGCTGCCGCTTTCGGCAACTGGGGTAGCGGTTCTGGATCCTGGCCCCTATGCGGCCCGAGCAGGGATCCGCGCCGGTGACATTCTCCTGGCGATCAACGGCGCGGAGGTGACTGTCTCTGAAGATGTGCCAGATCTGTTGGAGCAGGCCGGGCGCCGCCTGCGTTTTGATCTGAACCGTCGCGGTCAGCGGGTCAGCCTGCATATGCGGCGCTGAGCTATGGCAGATCTTTTCGATAGCGAGGCAAAGCCGGAAGCCCAACCATCCGCGGATGTAAACAGGCCATTGGCGGATCGTCTGCGCCCCAAATCGCTGTCAGAGGTGATTGGTCAGGCGCAGGTCCTGGGTGAGGAGGCTCCGCTGGGCGTGATGCTCTCCTCCGGCTCGCTGTCCTCGTTGATCTTCTGGGGGCCGCCAGGGGTGGGCAAGACCACCATCGCGCGGCTCCTTGCGCGGGAGACCGATCTGCATTTTGTCCAAATCTCGGCCATTTTCACCGGGGTGCCGGACCTACGGAAGGTGTTTGAAGCCGCCAAGATTCGTCGCCAGAACGGGCAGGGGACATTGTTGTTCGTGGATGAAATCCATCGCTTCAACAAGGCGCAGCAGGATGGGTTTTTGCCGTACATGGAAGATGGCACCATCTTGTTGGTTGGGGCCACCACCGAAAACCCGTCGTTTGAGCTGAACGCCGCTGTGCTGTCGCGATCCCAGGTCCTGGTGCTGGAGCGGCTGTCACTGGTGGATCTGGAGCTGTTGACCCAAAGGGCCGAGCGGGAGCTGGGCAAAGCCCTGCCGCTTAGCGGTGAAGCGCGGGATGCGCTGCATGAAATGGCCGATGGCGACGGACGCACGCTGCTCAATCTCATTGAACAGGTTGCGGCTTGGCGGGTGGATATCCCCCTGGGGCGCGAGGCCTTGGCGACCCGGCTGATGCGACGGGCGGCGAAATATGACAAATCTGGTGATGAACATTACAACTTGATTTCAGCGCTGCATAAATCCATCCGGGGCTCTGACCCAGATGCGGCGCTTTACTGGCTGGGGCGCATGTTAGAAGGCGGCGAGGACCCGCGATTTTTGGCGCGACGTCTGACTATGATGTCGACCGAGGATATCGGCCTGGCCGACCCGCAGGCCAATACAGTCTGCCTGAATGCCTGGAACACCTATGAACGCCTTGGCAGCCCCGAGGGCGAGCTGGCTTTGGCCAATGCCGCCGTCTATCTGGCCTTGGCGCCAAAATCCAATGCGGTTTATGTGGGCATCAAGGCGGCGCGGCGTCTGGCCAAAGAGACCGGATCAGCGCCGCCGCCCAAACATATCATGAATGCCCCAACCAAGCTGATGGCGGAACAGGGCTATGGCGATGGTTATGCCTATGATCACGATGCGGAGGACGGGTTTTCCGGACAGAACTACTTCCCGGACGGGGTGCGCCGCCCGGTGCTCTATCAGCCTGTAGAACGTGGTTTCGAGCGCGAGTTGAAACGCCGCTCCGAGTATTTTGCTAAGCTCCGGTTGCAGCGCAATAGCTAGGTGGCTGGCGCTGCTACTTGGGTGGCAACCCGGGGATCAGGAACTCTTCCATGATCTTGACCGGAAGTTTCCAGTCATCCGGCTGATTGTAGTTCCCGGCCTGGATGACCACGACCGTTCCGGTCTTTTGTCCAACGGTCAAACGCTGACCACCATTGCCAAAACCTGCAGCCCAAACGGGCGGGGTGCCGACAGGTGCCAGCCACCATTGATAGCCATAACGCAGCCCACCGACCGCGGCATGGGCGGTGAAACTGCGCGTGATCCAGTCCTCGGAAACGATTTTCTGGCCCTGATATTGGCCTTTGTTGGCCAGCAGGGTGCCGATCCGTGCCAGATCCGGTGCCGTTAGGCGCAGCCCCGAAGCTGCTGCATGGGTTTTGCCATCAAATCCCAACACCCAGTCGCTATTGTCGATGCCAAGAGGGTGAAACAGGGCTTCTTGGGCAAATTGAGCCAGTGTTAGACCCGAACCCCGGCTGATCAGCGCCCCAAGCAATGCAGTGGAGCCACCGGAATATGTCCATGTGGTGCCAGGCGCGTCGACGATTGGGCGGGACAGGATGAAGCGCAGCTTATCCTCGGCCCGTTCCATGGCGATTTCTGAGTTTTTCGGGTCTGAATAGGGAAGCCGCTCGTTCCATTCCAAACCCATCTGCATGGTCAGGACGTGTTCGATGGTGATCGCATTGCGCTGCGGGTCAGCCAGATCGGCATATTCAGGGAACTGCGCCAGTAAGCCGGCCTCGGTCGGGGGCACCAGGCCTCTGTCCAGGGCAATGCCATATAGGAGGCTGACGATGCTTTTGGAGACAGAGCGCAGATCATGCAGTTCTTCAGGGCCAAATTGACGCTCTCCAAGAGGATCGCCCCAGCGTTGATCCTGACCTTTGAAATAGGCCTGAGCCAGGGTTTCCCCGTCTCGGCGGACCAGGAGACCATGTAGACCCGATAGGTCTCCGCCGTCAAAGGCAGCCTGCAACTGGTCTTCGATTTCGTTGGCGAAGGAAGCCTGCACTGAAAACAGTACAGCGGAAATCGCCGCCAGAGATTTGCGGGACATCGACATGAAGGGCGCTCCTGTTGTCTGCTTTGCAAAAGAGCTAGGGCGGCACTGCATGGCTTGCAACGGGAAAACTTGACATCTTTGCTC
>CAJXIL010000201.1 GCA_913054455.1 uncultured Roseobacter sp. | reverse complement strand
CGATAAAGCTGAGCTGCATCAGGATCAGGATCATCCAGGGGCTGAGGCCCAGCTGCGCGGTGAACAGATCCTCAATCGCTTTCACGGCACCCAGCCCATCAAAGATGGCGCCAAAGCCCAAGGCCGCGAGGATGATCCACATGAACATGCAGGAGATCCCCAGGGTTGATCGCACGGTGGTTTCAAATACCGCCTTGTTCATGCGGCCCTTGAGAACGGCGGCGATGAAGGCGGTCATGGCACCAATGGCCGAGCTTTCCACCAGCGAGGTCCAGCCATTCACAAAGGGCACCATCATGGTGGCAAAGATCGCCAGGGGCAGCACGCCGGAGAACAGCAGTCGGTGTTTTTCTTTCAGAAAAACATCGCGGTAGAACAGTGGCATGGCACGGGTGGCAAAGGCCAGCAGGGCGGCACCAAGAGCAAAACCAATGGCCGACTTCGGCGCAATCACGTCCAGCTTGACCATGAGCGGCACCAGGACGATCCCGGCCAGCACAATGAAGTTCAACCGCAGCGGATGGCTGCTGATCTCATCATATTCTGCTAGTTCTTCATGGCTCATGGCAGGGCCAAGGTTAGGCTGCATCTTGGCGCGGATGTAGATGTAGATGATGAACATCGTCGCCATTAGTAGGCCGGGTACCACACCGGCCAACCACAGCTGCCCCACGGGCTGACGCGCGATCATTGCATAGAGCACCAGTACAACCGAGGGCGGCACCAAAATGCCCAGGGAAGACCCCGCCTGAATAGTGCCGGTCACCAGGATCTTGTCATAGCCTCGGCGCAGCAATTCGGGCAAAGCGATGGTGGCCCCAATGGCCATGCCTGCCACCGACAGCCCGTTCATGGCGGAAACCAGCACCATCAACCCGATGGTGCCAATGGCCAACCCGCCCTGCACAGGTCCCATCCAGACGTGGAACATCCGGTACAGGTCATCGGCAATTTTGGATTCAGACAGCACATAGCCCATGAAAATGAACATTGGCAGCGTCAGCAGCGGATACCATTTCATCAGCTTCATCGAGGCGGCAAAGGGGATCTCGACCCCGCCGGTGCCCCAGAGCATCATGCCCGCCACAGCGCCAACAAAGCCGATGGCCCCAAAGACCCGCTGGCCGGTCATCAGCATCAGCATCATGCCGGCAAACATGACGATTGCGATCAATTCATAAGGCATCAGATTTCAACTCCGCGAAGACGTCCGATATCGCGGAACAATTCGGCAAGGCATTGCAACAGCATCAGGAAGACACCGAAGCAGAGAATGGATTTTACGGGCCACAGGTAGGGGCGCCAGGCTGTGGAGCTGCGCTCGATATAGCCAATCTTACCCCAAGCGGCACTTGGGCCCTCTGTAAAGAAGGTCACGATGATATCGCCAAAGAAGGAGAAGGGCTCTAGCCCAAAATAGCCCAGGCTATAGGCCATCGAGCTGACTGCGCCGTAAAGCAGGATGCCCAGGTAAACCATCAGGAACAGCACGGTAAAGGCATCCACAAAGGCCTTGGTCCGGGTGGTCCAGCCACCATAGAACAGATCCATCCGCACGTTTGATCCCATCTGCATCGAATAGGGTCCACCCAGTATGTAATAGGCGACCATGATGAACTGAGCCATCTCAAGAGTCCAAAGCGAGGGGTTGAAAAACGTCTTTGAGACTGAGGACCACAGCAACACGGCGATGAGGGCAAAGATGAGATACATGGCAAAGCGACCAATGAGCCGGTTCATCGCCTCCACGGCGCGAATGTAGCGCAAAATGATTTTAGGCACCGGTGCCTCCTTCGGCTTGCAATGTTGCGAGCGCGGGACGCAGCAGGGTCATCAGCTCATCCGCGATTTGGGCTTCCTCTTGCGGCGTGCGCAATAGATCGTTGCGGACTTCGATCATAACATTTGCCAGCCCGTTTTTCAGCCCATGGTATTGTAAACTATGGGTGACACCGTCGGTGGGGCCATAGGGCTCATTTCGGTCGACCTGGCGATGGGGCAGTGCAGAGGCATGATCTAGCATTGCATCGGCCAACCGACTGTCTGTGTCGTGCAGAATACCGATTTCGACCGCGCGCTGGTTGCCAAAATAGATTGGCGTAAAGCTGTGGATGGTGATGAGTGCGGTTTCCAGCCCTTCGGCTTTGCGGGCCGCAATCAGGCGCGAAACCGCGTCACAAAAGGGCTGGTACACCGTGTGAATACGCTCTTCGCGCTGTTCGGGCCGCAGGCCGATGTTGCCGGGCACCTCGACCAACTCGGATTTTACCGGCATCGCCGAGGCAGCCTCTGGCGGGCGGTTGCAATCGTAGACCAGGCGCGACACGCGCGACGCGATCAAGGGCGCATCCAGCGCCTCAGACAGGGCGCGGGCAACGGCGCGCGCGCCAGGATCCCAGACAGCATGGCTTTTGCGATCGGCTTCGGCCAATCCTAAGTCTCCATAACGGCGCGGGATGTGATGGCTGGCATGTTCGCATAGGATCAGAGCGCCCCCACGGCCTGCACCGTTGAACACCTCGTAAGCTTCGCAGCGAGCGTTGGAATCGCTCAGTGACATGCATTTCTCCCCATTTTGGAAAAATCTTTTCACGCGATATAATTTCTGTCAATATAATTTCAGAAGAGATTTTTCCTGTTCTGGCAGAAGACATGCTTTAATGGTGCTTACCGTGGCTCTGTCGCCTACTTTTTAATCACCCACAGGAGGGGGCCCCTTGACCAAACCGCCGCTCACAGTGCGAGAGCTGATCCGGGACCATTACCCGACCTTGACCCAGTCGGAGCGAAAGTTTGCGAATTCTTTACTGGAGAACTACCCGGCGGCGGGGCTGGCTTCGATCACTATCGTTGCAGCCAATGCCGAGGTCTCAACGCCGACCATAGCAAGGATGGTGCAAAAACTGGGGTTCAAAGGCTATCCACAGTTCCATCAGGCACTACTAAAAGAGCTGGAGGCCAAGGTCTCTGGTCCAACGCAACGCCGTGAAAACTGGGCCTCCGAAGCGCCAGAGGGGCATATGCTCAATCGGTTTTCCCAGGCGGTGACCGATAACCTCAGCCAGACCTTTTCCAATGTAGATTCGGGGCAGTTTGATGCGGCCGTGCGTCAGCTCGCTAAAACCGAGGGGCGGTTATATGTTGTTGGAGGTCGGATTACCCGGGCCCTAGCGGATTATGCTTTCACCCATTTTCAGGCGATCCGACAGCGGGTCACGCATATGACTTCCTCCTCCGCCACATGGCCTCACTATGTTTTGGACATGGAGGAGGGGGACACACTGCTGTTGTTTGACGTGCGCCGCTACGAGACCAACCTGCAGCGCCTCGCTGAATTGGCGGCAGAGCGGGGTGTCAAAGTCGTGCTGATTACGGACCAGTGGGCCAGCCCAATCGCTGCGGTTGCCGCACATACGTTTAACTGCTGGGTTGAAATCCCCTCAGCCTGGGATTCGAATATCTCGACCATGATGCTGCTAGAGGCAATGATCGCCGCCACGCAGGAGGAGAGTTGGGATAAGACCAAGGATCGCTATGATCGCCTGGATGAGCTCTTTGATACGACGCGCTTGTTCCGCAAGTTCTCATGAGAGCGCCGGGCTTTGCGCCGTGGTGGATGGACAGGGCAGGCGGCTTGCGTCATGTTGGAGCCTACCAGCTCTTACCTTGTCGTAGGTTGTAGGGGGGGGCTGTTTTGAACATTTTCTTTCAGGTTGAGACCACCATGATCAAATCCGTTGTTTTTTTCTCCGCACTTGTTGTTGCTACATCTGCTTTATTTGCCGTGGTCCCAGCAACGGCCAAGCCCCTGAGTCGGATTTTGGCGCAATCGCCGCTGTCGCCTGCCGATTTTGACACTATGCGCGCCGCAGAGGCGGCATTGTATGAGCATGCGAACGTAAAAGTTGGCAGTTCGGTTAAGTGGAGCAATCCGCAAACGCGTTCATACGGCGTGGTCAAGGTGACGGCCAAGCAGGGCGCCTGTGTCTCGCTGGCGCACACGGCGCACCCCAATGGCGGGGCTGCGACGGCAAATGTCTCTCGCCGGTTCTGCCAGGAAGCCAGCGGGAAGTGGCTGTTGTCGCAATAGTCGAGGCCTGACTTTCTGCAAGGGTGTCTCCCTTAAATAGGCGTCGGGGTTTTCCTCGGCGGCAGCTTTTTCTTTTCAACTAGGAATACAATCATGACTGAAATCACCCGTCTCCACACTGGCCCCCGCATGAGCCAGATCGTTGTGCATGGCGATACCATCTATCTCGCCGGGCAGGTCGGCACCCGAGGGGCAAGCTTGGCGCAGCAGACTCAGGATTGCCTGGACAAGATCGACGCCCTCTTGGCTGAGGTGGGTTCGGACAAATCCAAAATTTTGCAAACCACCATCTGGCTCGCCGACATGGCTGACTTTGACGAGATGAATGCGGTCTGGGATGCTTGGGTGCCCGAAGGCCAGGCGCCGGCGCGTGCCTGCGGTGAGGCCAAGTTGGCATTCCCGGATTTTCTGGTGGAGTTCTTGGTGACGGCAGCCAAAGCCTGAGGTGCCACTTGGCTGAAGCCTTGGCCAATCTATCGGGGCTCGACCTATGGTCGGGCCCTTTTTGCATTTTGATGGGCGGTCCTTGGTTTTGATTCCCTTGTCTTATTGTTTTGATATTTTTGAGTTTGCGATTCCTTGTAGTGAGTCTGTGGTTATCTCTGTGTGTAAGTGTTTTGTTGTGTTGATTGTT
>CAJXIL010000200.1 GCA_913054455.1 uncultured Roseobacter sp. | reverse complement strand
CTAGGGTGACTTCAGAAACTGAGTGACAGCAAGCATCCTTGACAGTTCATGGGTTAGAATGTGGTGGTAGGATTCAGGGGGAGAATAAATCAATCAAAATCAATGTAATAGATGGATTTTCGAGATGCACCGTTGATCAAAAAGTTTATGGATTGCGAAACGTTGCCAATCCTCTTCCAATCAAGTCCTGCAACGCATTAGGACACCAAGAAACGAGCTACTGCTTCAGGCCAAGAGGCGGTTCGGAACACTGGCAAACTTGATCGATACCAACGCGAACAAGGCCCAGCTGACGACCTTGCGAAATTCGAAAACAGCTTTGAGGATGATTGTAACGACCGCTCACAAGCCTAAGGGATCGCCAACACTGAGCGCCAAACCATCTATGCCGCAAATGCGAGGTTTGAGAGTCAGTTGCTCGAATACGGTCATTGAAACACCCTAGCATTGGATTGCCACTGCTGCAGTCAACATCAGCGACAGCTAGGCGCAGATTGCGACCTTTGCAAAGTCGTGAAGGTTTGCAGAAAGCCGACATTGGCAAATTCATGACAAGATATTTCGGTGAGGAAGGGTGTTGACGCCGCAATTGGCTTCAGAATTCAATCCCAATGCGCATCCCAGGCAACCGCACGACCTTTAAGTAGTTGATCATATTAGGAGTTGCCGGACTGCCTTAGGCGGTGGAGGTTGCGAACCATAAGGCGCTGGGAACCGCCCGCTTTTGATTTCACTGGGTGCCTGCTGGGCGAATTTCACCAGTCGCCAGAACAGGAGACGCGTCCAGGTCTTCAGCGTCCAACATGGTTGCCACCCGTTCCAAGTTGGCAACCAGCATCGCCTGTTCCCAATCCTCCATGGCCCGAAACTTGCGTACAAATCGTTGTTGTAGCGGGTCTGGCGCATCAACAAGAGTTTCACGCCCTGCATCGGTCAGCAAAATATGAATTTGCCGCCGATCTTCACTGGATTTCTGCCGCAAAGCCAAGCCATCCCGGACAAGCTTGTCGACGAGGGAGGTGACTGTTCCCTGAGAGACCTGCATACGCAGTGAAATTGTCTTTGCCGTCACAAAGCCATTCTCCGAAATAATCTGGAGAACGCGGAACTGGGCAGGGGTGACGCCAGTAGCTTGACGAATTTCGCGCCCAAACAACTCAGTTGTACGAATGATGCGGCGCAGCGCGATCAGACTGCTGTCGATACGGTCCATAAAATCTCCGATAGTTCAGGCGTCAAAGCATACAGCGGCGAACAGGTGGTTTCAATTCTCAAATAGCTTCCAATTTCGAAGCAATTAGTGGTCATTTTACGACCACAATCACCATTTTACGTCGCAAAAGCGCGCCACCAGGGTAAATTTGCTTTGACTATTGAAGTTTTTGCAGTTGCCTGATACTTCGACAGTCAAAGCGACAGGAGAAGCACAACATGCAACACCCCATTGACCCAATGCGCATCGATCTTCCCACAGTTCGTAGGCCTGTAGCCGAAGACGGTGCCAAGGTTTGGGAGCTGGTGCAGGCTTGCAAACCTCTTGATGAGAACTCCATGTATTGCAATCTATTGCAGAGCGATCATTTTGCCGACACCTGCTGTCTGGCAGAATTGTCCAAGGAGATGGTCGGGTGGGTCTCTGCTTATGTTTTGCCCAATGATCCTGAAACGCTGTTTGTTTGGCAGGTCGCCGTGGCCGAAAATGCGCGCGGACGCGGTCTGGGCTCCATGATGTTGCAATCCATTCTGCGGCGGCCGCAGTGCAAAGATGTAAACCGCCTGCAAACCACAATCACCGCTGACAATAATGCCTCTTGGTCCTTGTTTCGCAGGTTCGCGAGTTTTCAAGACAGCCAGATGGACATCCAACCCTACTACACGCAGGCCCTGCATTTCCAAGAGCGGCACAAGACGGAAAACCTCGTCACTATTCCTCTGACAAGGCAGCAGGCGCTCGCAGCCTGAGCGATGCGTATGCCGTTTTTTGCCAGCCAGTTCTTCCTGCCCCCTCTCAAATCTGAAAGAAACCCTATGTCTACACAGCTTGCCAGCAAGGCCATTTTTGGTCGTCGGGAATCCGAAGCCCGCAGCTATTGCCGCGGGTTTGATACAGTCTTCACGTCCGCCACGGGCTCCGAGATGATCGACCAGAGCGGACGGCAATATATTGACTTTCTTGCTGGGTGCTCCTCTTTGAACTACGGACACAATGATCCGGATATGAAACGCGCCCTCATCGCCCATTTGGAAACCGATGGTGTTGCGCATGGCTTGGACATGCACACAGCTGCGAAGGCCCGTTTTCTTGAGGTTTTTGAACAGTTTGTCTTGCAGCCCCGCGAGATGGATCACAGGGTGATGTTCACCGGGCCGACGGGAGCAAATGCCGTTGAGGCGGCGATGAAAATCGCACGCAAAGCCACTGGTCGCACCAATGTCATCTCCTTTACCAACGGGTTTCACGGTGTCACCCAGGGTGCCTTGGCAGCAACCGGTAACAGCTACCATCGCGGCGGTGCCGGAGTGACGCTCAGCAATGTGACGCGGATGCCCTATGACGGCTATATGGGCCAGTCCTGCGATACGACTGATTTTCTGGAGGCGATGCTCAAAGATCGCTCTTCGGGCATGGATGCACCTGCCGCAATTTTGTTGGAAACGGTTCAAGGCGAAGGCGGGTTGAATGCTGCCACGACGGGCTGGCTGCAGCGGGTTGCGGCGCTGGCGCAGGAGGCTGGTGCGCTTTTGATCGTCGATGACATTCAGGCGGGCTGTGGGCGCGCGGGTGGCTTCTTTTCCTTTGAAGAGGCAGGTATCAGCCCTGATATCGTGACCCTGGCAAAATCGATCTCTGGCTTTGGGCTGCCCATGGGCTTGGTATTGGTTAAGCCAGAACATGACATCATGGGGCCAGCCGAGCATAACGGGACATTTCGGGGCAATACCCATGCCTTTGTAACTGCCACTGTTGCCATTGAAAAATTCTGGGTGAACGACAGTTTGCAGAAGGATATTCTGCGCCGTTCCGAAATCATTGGCGAGGGATTGCAATCCCTTGCAGAGATGGTTCCTGGCGCGCGGCTTAAGGGGCGCGGAATGATGCGGGGCGTAGACCTGCGATGTGGTGATCTGGCTGGCAAAATCTGTGCGCGGGCTTTTGAGCAGGGCCTCATTATTGAGACCTCGGGCTCCGAAGATCAGGTAGTCAAGATCCTTGCGCCCCTTACAACACCCGACAGCATGCTTCAGCGCGGGCTCTCTATTCTCATCAACGCCGCACAGGATGTGATCGGCGGCCATAAATTTGCAGCGGAGTAAGTACATGATTGTACGGGATTTTAACGAGATCGTCAAAAGCGAACGGGATCGCGTGGTATCTGATGCCAAATGGAGCAGCGTGCGCATGCTTCTGGCAGAAGACAAAATGGGCTTCTCGTTCCATATCACCTTTCTCGAGGCCGGATCCGAGCACACTTTTGAGTACAAAAATCACTTTGAGAGTGTCTATTGCATGCAGGGAACCGGTTCGATCACGGATCTCACGACAGGTGAGACCCACTTAATTCGCCCTGGGGTTATGTATGCCTTGGACAAACACGACCGCCATACTCTTTTTGCTGAAGAGGAATTGGTCATGGCCTGCTGTTTCAATCCGCCGGTAACTGGCAATGAAATCCACCGTGAGGACGGGTCCTACGCTTTAGAGCTCGAAACCGCCTAGTTCTTCGCAGGAGGGGGAGGGGTGTTTTCATAAAATTCTTGCCCCCTCTAGCGGCAACGGGTCAGCCACTGCCAGGAGTTTGCATATGAATAAGCTGGTCCAAACACTGGAGGCTGCGGAGGGTGTTCAAGACCGATTGAGCATCATGTACAACACTCTTCGGCATCGTATTTGCACGCTGCACTACCCGCCAGGAATGCGCCTGTCGGAAACAGATTTGGCCAAGGAATTCGCCTGTAGCCGGACGCCGCTGCGTCGCGTTTTAGCCTGGCTAGAGAGAGAAGAGCTCATCTCATCGCGCCAGGGGGTTGGGACATTTGTGACCAAGCTGAATGCCGCCTCTCTTGCGCAAAGCTTCGTTGTGCGAACAACACTGGAACGCGCGATCGTTGAAGTCGACCCGACAACCGATCTGGCCACAGCCTCAACTCGCTTTGAAGCCTTGACTGAGCGTTGCGCTCAGTTGAAAGCGAAACCAAACGTGGTCGACTTTGCGCTGCTTGACATGGAGGCCTTTGATGCCTTTGTCGAGATTACCGAAAACCTCGCCCTTCAGGCCAGTGGAAAAAGCTACTACGGCCGAACCACGCGGCATCAGTTGCACAGTTTGGCGAAAGACAGAGATTGGTTCAATGCTGCTTGTGAAAACCTTGGCGCGCATGTCAACAATATCCACTCAGCAATAGCGGTGAAGAACTTGGAAGCCGCAGCGTACTACCAAATCGCTTACACCAGAATGCTAGCACCCTAAATTAGCTTTCCTGAACGATGTGCTGCTCAGTTCCACGTGATTGACTTCCAGCGCCAAATGAGTTGCCTTTCCAGCCAAGAGAAATCAGAAGAAAACACTCACAACGAATACCTGCTGGTTCTTTGAAATCACGCAGTCAATTTGTCTGCTTTGGGCTTATTCTGTTGAAAAACTCGAAGTTATCGCGGCCATGTATGTCAGGAGAATTGAACAGCCCCACTTGAGTGGTCCAAATTGAAAGTTAGTGCATGGTTGGCCTTT
>CAJXIL010000199.1 GCA_913054455.1 uncultured Roseobacter sp. | reverse complement strand
TGGGGCCCACCTTTCGTTAGAGAGTTCCAGAACATAAAAATCGGGGCCGAGAGATACCTCCCAGCCCCGATCCTATAGCGCGCGGCTTAGTTGCCTGCGCGGGTGTCTTCCAGTGTTTTCATCACCAGATCATAGAGCTCTTGACCAGGAATGCCCTGGGCTTCCATGTCTTTGATCCACTGTTCACGGATTGGATCCGCCGCTGTGGCGCGGAAGGCGGCCAGTTCGGCCTCGGGCAGCATGACCTTGGTCACGCCTTTTTCTTCCAGCACAGTGTCCCATTTGGCGAGCAGTGCACCGTAGTTGGCCAGGTAGTGATCAATCGCCTCGTCGACTGAGCTGTCCAGGGCGGTACGCTCTGCGTCAGACAGGGCATCATAGGCATCGGTGTTAACCACAACTGGGCAGTTCACAGTGCCTGGGTTCAGGTTCGCGGTCCACCACTCAGCGCGGTTGATGGTGCCAAAGGCCAGATGGGCGTGCTGGGCAAAGGCGACGGTGTCCACAACACCTGATTCCATGGCGTTATAGGCTTCGGTCGCGGTCACCGATGTTGGCACTGCGCCCACAGCCGAAAAGGCTTTGCCGATACCGCCGGTAGCACGCACCCGCATGTCTTTGAACTCTGCAACCGCATCGCGGGGCTCACCGGTGCCAACGATGTTGTACTGCGGCATGGGCGAGGTCATCAGCAGCTTAGCGTTCCAGCGCGCCAGATCCTTTTGCGCTGCAGCATGGCCATAGACAGCATGGCTCACGGCCACTTCTTCTTCCAGGGTGTTCACGCCCAGGAACGGCAGCTCAAGCACGGTGATCGAGGGGTTTTTGTCCCGGTGGTAACCAGCGCAGAACTGCGCCATTTCAAAAGCACCAATTGAAATGCCATCCAGGTTTTCTTTGTTCTTTGAGAGACCACCATAGCTGATGTTCATGGTGAATTCGCCGTTGGTTTTGGCGCTGACCAGCTCGGCCAGTTTTTCAACATGTTCGGTAAAGGCGCGGCGCTTGCCCCAGACCGATACATTCCATTCAGTCGCGGCAGCTTCCCCAACCAGAGCAAAACCAGCAGCAGCCGCCACAGCGGCAGTCAAAATCGTCTTCATTCTGTACTTCTCCCATAATGCGCCTGTCCCTGTCTCCTGCCCGAGAGGGCCACGGCTCAGCAAGCGCTTGGGCGATAGGCTAACCGCAAGAAACATCTATGCCAAGCCCACACAACAGCGGTGAGGAAGAGTTTACATCAGGCGCTCGCGGCAGGTTGAGTGCGAAACAAAATTGCGCAAATCCGCGGTCCAATTGGCTTGATTCAGCTCTCAACGCACAAAATGCCGCAGGTAAAGACCGGCAGGAAACCGGCTTTGGCGCAAATTCCACAGGTATTTTGCGACCCTTTACAAAAATTTGCGTCTCTAACCGTTGACTCCTAGGACCCATAACTGCAAGGGAATTCACTTCCATAACTGTCAAAAGTTTTCAGTTTGCTGGCACCAGAAGGAAATTCATTTACAAGCAAATCGTTATTTTCCCGTATCTTATTCACTTATTTTCCACTCTCCCTATGATCACCGCTAGGGAAGGAAACGGTTTGACAGTCACGCCTAGCAGTTGTGGTGTCGAACCGACTAAATATCTGGGAGGAGAAAAGCATGTCACCGCAGCCCGAAGGTCAGGCCCACGCGCCATCCGAGGAAACCGTTGCCCGCGCCCATGTGGACAGTGCAAAATATGAGGAAATGTATGCCGCCTCGCTGAACGATCCAGAAGCCTTCTGGGCTGAGCACGGCAAACGGATCGACTGGATCAAACCCTTCACCACGGTGAAGGATGTGAATTACAACTTTGGTGAAGTCTCGATCAACTGGTTTTCTGACGGCACATTGAATGTCTCGGCCAACTGCATCGACCGCCATCTGGAAACCCGTGGTGACCAAACCGCGATCATCTTTGAACCCGATGACCCCGATGAGGCCGCGCAGCACATCACCTATAAGGAGCTGCACCGCCGCACCTGCCGCATGGCCAATATTCTGGAAACCATGGGCGTGCGCAAAGGCGACCGGGTGGTGATCTATCTGCCGATGATCCCCGAAGCCGCCTATGCGATGTTGGCCTGTGCCCGTATCGGCGCAATTCATTCTATTGTTTTTGCCGGTTTCAGCCCCGATGCCCTGGCCGCCCGTGTCAACGGCTCGGACGCCAAGGTGGTGATCACCGCTGATGAAGCCCCTCGTGGTGGCCGCAAGACCCCACTGAAATCCAATGCCGATGCCGCCCTCCTGCATTGCAAGGACACGGTGAAATGCCTGGTGGTCAAGCGCACTGGCGGCCAGACCACTTGGGTCGCTGATCGCGATTATGACTATAACGAGATGGCGCTGGAAGCGAACGACTACTGCAAACCTGCAGAGATGAACGCCGAAGACCCGCTCTTTGTGCTCTACACCTCGGGCTCGACCGGCCAGCCCAAGGGGGTTGTGCATACCTCTGGTGGCTATCTCGCCTATGCGGCGATGACCCATGAAATCACCTTTGATTACCACGATGGCGATATCTACTGGTGTACAGCGGATGTCGGCTGGGTCACCGGTCACAGCTATATCGTCTATGGCCCGTTGGCCAATGGTGCCACCACCTTGATGTTCGAGGGCGTGCCAACCTACCCAGACGCCAGCCGTTTCTGGCAGGTCTGTGAAAAGCACAAGGTCAACCAGTTCTACACCGCCCCTACCGCGCTGCGCGCGCTGATGGGCCAGGGCAATGAGTGGGTCGAAAAATGCGACCTCTCCTCGCTGCGCCTCCTGGGCACTGTGGGTGAGCCGATAAACCCCGAGGCCTGGAACTGGTACAACGATGTTGTCGGCGGTGGTCGCTGCCCCATCGTTGACACCTGGTGGCAGACCGAAACCGGTGGCCATCTGATGACCCCCCTACCTGGTGCCCATGCCACCAAGCCCGGCTCTGCGATGAAGCCCTTCTTTGGCATTCAGCCCGTGGTGCTTGATCCGCAGTCCGGCGAAGAGATTTCTGGCAATGGTGTTGAGGGTGTTCTCTGCATCAAAGACAGCTGGCCCGGTCAGATGCGCACCGTTTGGGGCGATCACGAGCGCTTTCAGAAGACCTATTTCTCTGACTACAAAGGCTACTACTTCACCGGCGACGGCTGCCGTCGCGATGAGGACGGCGATTATTGGATCACTGGCCGCGTCGATGACGTGATCAATGTCTCCGGTCACCGGATGGGCACCGCCGAAGTCGAAAGCGCTTTGGTGGCTCATGCCGCCGTCGCAGAGGCCGCCGTTGTAGGCTACCCCCATGACATCAAAGGACAGGGCATCTATTGCTACGTTACTCTGATGAACGACCGTGAGCCTTCGGACGAGCTGCTGAAAGAGCTGCGCACCTGGGTCCGGACCGAGATTGGCCCGATTGCTAGCCCCGATGTGATCCAGTGGTCCCCCGGCCTGCCAAAGACCCGCTCTGGCAAGATCATGCGCCGTATCCTGCGAAAGATCGCTGAAAACGACTTTGGCGCGCTTGGTGACACCTCGACGCTGGCGGATCCATCGGTAGTTGATGATCTGATCGCCAACCGGGCAGTAAAGGGGTAAGTTCGCATGACAACCGATGTAATAACCCGCCCCGCTGTTCTTATCCTTCTCGGCCCTCCCGGCGCCGGGAAGGGTACACAAGCGCGTGTTCTGGAAGAAAAATTTGGTCTCGTCCAACTCTCGACCGGGGATCTGCTGCGCGCTGCCGTGGCCGCTGGCACCGAGGCTGGCAAGGCTGCCAAGGCGGTAATGGAATCCGGTGGCTTGGTCTCTGATGAGATCGTCATCAACATTCTGCGCGACCGTCTGGCCGAACCGGATTGTGCCAAGGGCGTCATCCTTGATGGTTTCCCCCGCACCACCGTACAGGCCGAGGCGCTGGATGTTCTGCTGGCGGAGACCGGCCAGAAGATCAACGCAGCCATCAGCCTGGAAGTCGACGACAGCGCCATGGTGGCTCGGGTTTCCGGGCGCTACACCTGCGGGAACTGCGGCGAAGGCTACCACGACAGCTTCAAACAGCCCGCAACTGCAGGCACATGCGATAAATGCGGCAGTACAAACATGGCCCGCCGCGCCGATGACAACGCAGAAACTGTCGCCAGCCGTCTGGCGGCCTATCATGAACAGACAGCCCCGCTAATTGCCTATTACGACGGCAAAGCTGCGCTGCAAAAGATTGATGCTATGGGAGAGATCGAAGCAATCTCTGGTGGATTGGCCAAGATCGTAACCCAAGCCACCACGTAACACCTAGAATTTCCAGGGGGTCGGCCTGCTCAGCCGCCCCCCACACCACAAACCGGAAAATCCGACGATACCTGCTGACCCTTGGGCCAGCACATCGGCGGAGCCATGCCCGACACCCTGTTTTCACCAAAACAGTGGCGCGGGCAAACAGAGAGCGTTTGCCTGATTGACCCCCCAATCAGGTCCTGGAGGAAGAAGGAGAAGCCGCTATGGCGGATCAAACAACAAAAGCTGCACAGACAGCCGAGGCCGATAAAGGCTATTGGCAGGCCAATGTGCGGATCATTCTTGTCAGCCTAGTGATCTGGGCTGTCGTTTCATTTGGTTTTGGCATCCTGCTGCGCCCAATACTGTCCGGCATTGCCGTTGGTGGCACTGATCTGGGCTTTTGGTTTGCCCAGCAGGGATCGATCCTGGTCTTTTTGGGCCTGATCTTTTTCTACG
>CAJXIL010000198.1 GCA_913054455.1 uncultured Roseobacter sp. | reverse complement strand
TGATTGCGCCAAACTTGGTACTGACCGCGGCCCATTGCCTGTATGATCCGGCATCGGGACGCGCGATTGATCCGACGACGATCAAATTTGAAGCGGGCCTGATGGGGCGACGTTCCAAAGCGGCACGCAAAGTTGCTAAGGCTGTGATCCATCCTGGCTATCAACATAGTTACAGTGGTAACTCTCTGATGGGCAGTGACATTGCGGTGCTCCGCTTGTCGCGACCGATCAGTTCGAACGAGATCCAGCCGCTGCGCATGTCCTTGAATGCCAGTCGCGGTGACGCTGTAGGCGTGCTGTCTTACAACTTTACCCATGCGACGCGGCCCAGCTTGGAACGCAGTTGCGAGGTCTTGGCGAGGCAGAAAACGACCTTGGTAATGTCCTGCCTTGTGGATTTTGGGGCCTCGGGTGCGCCAGTTCTGCAGGTGATACCTGGGCGTTTGCCCAAATTGGTCTCGGTAATTTCTGCCAAGGCTGCGATGGGGACAAAACCGGTGTCGATTGGCACGGCGCTTGATTCAACCCTGTGGCGCTTGATGCAACAGGCCGGTTAACATCAGATACGTCCCTCCTTAGCGACGTTCCCACGGAACCTGCTGCTAGAATGGCAGCGGGAGACGGGAGACCAGAATGCACTGGACGTAGCCCGAGATGGCACACCCCAACAGTATCTGGTTTTGATGATATAGCTTTATGGTTCACGGAAGGCCTCTTGTGATTTGTACAGAGGCTTTAAGAGATAGTTCAGGACAGTTTTTGATCCCGTCTGCAGTTCTGCGGTTGCCCGCATGCCTGGGCGGATTTCGATGCCCTGCTGGCGCTCGGTTAGATCAGAACGATCAACCCGCACCGTGACGCGGTAATAGGGTTCGGCGCGTGGGTTGCGCTCGTCTTCAAAGGTATCCGCGGAGACAAAATCGACCTCGCCGCTGAGCGCACCGTAGATCGTGTAGTCATAAGCGGAGAGTTTAATCGTGGCGGTCTGACCAGTTTGCACACTGGCAATATCCTTGGGGTTGACGCGGGCCTCGACAAACAGTTCTTCACCCATTGGGATGATCTCAAAGATCTCTTCCCCGGGGCGGATAACGCCACCAATTGTGGTTACGCCCAAGCTGTTGACGATGCCGGACATGGGAGAGGTGATAACGGTACGGTCTAGCTGATCTTGAGCCAGTCGCTGATCCTGCCGCAACGAGGCCAATTCGCGCAGGGCTTCCGAATATTCTTCTGCGAGTTTTAGCTCATTTTGGGTGCCGATCTCATTGAACTTAGCCTGCGCATCGGTGGCCGCTTTCTGCGAGCGGTTCACTTCGATCAGCGCGACGATGTTTTGCTCATAGAGTTTTTGCATATTGGCCAGCTCGTCGTTGAGCTGGTCGAGGATCTTGCGCGCGCTGGTGCGGCGGCTGTCAAAATCACCCTGACGGGCATTCAGCAGCGCCCGTTCGGAGGCTAGGATCTCGGCCGAGCGGTTTGCCAGATCATTGGGCACTGAAAATTCATAGGCCCCGTCCATTTCTGCTTCCAGCCGGAATTGTTTGATCTCGAGGGTGTCGATCTGGTCCTGCAACTCGTCCGCAATGGTGCGGAACTTAGTATCTTGGAGCTTTGCCAAAACCTGACCGGCGCGGACCTCATCACCTTGGCGCACGTGTAGCTCAGCCAGAATGCCGCCCTCAAGGTTTTGCACGATCTGCGCTCTCGAGGAGGAGACCACTTCGCCCTCGCCGCGCACAATCTCATCCACCGAGGCAAAGGCAGCCCAGCCGATGAACAGCAACAGGGCTGCGCCGACGAGGTAGACAATGCGGCTTGCGCCTCGGGCGCTTTCGGCGAGGTCATAATGCGCGGAGGAGGTCATTTACCCTCTCCCGCCGCGAGGTGGGCCAGCACCTTGTCGCGTGGACCATCTACCACCATGCGCCCGTCTTGCAGGATCAATGTGCGGTTGGTCAGCGACAGGATCGGCATGCGGTGGGTGGCAATAACGGCGGTGCGCCCCTGCAACCAGGTTTCCAACCGGCTGACCAGAGTGCGCTCTAGAGTCTGATCCAGTGCGGCGGTTGGTTCATCCAGCAGCACAATGGATGGATTTTGCAGCCAGAGTCGCGCCCAGCCGATGGACTGGCGCTGTCCAATCGACAAGCCGCCACCGCCATCACCGATGTCCAGATCCAGACCTTTGTGGTGGCCGCGGACATAGGCGCCCAGACCGGAGAAGTCCAAAGCAGCCATCAGGCGGGTATCGTCACGTTCCAATTGGTTGAGGTTAAGGTTATCACGCAGGGAACCGGCAAACAGCCGCACATCCTGGCTGAGATAGCCGATATTGCGGCGCAGATCGCGTGGGTCGATCTGGCCCATATCGGTGCCATCAATCATGATCCGGCCCGTATCAGGGGCGTAGAGCCCCGACAATAGTTTGATCAGAGTGGATTTGCCCGATCCATTGACGCCCAGCACCGCAACCCGCTGGCCGGGGGTGATGGCAACACCCGGGACATCCAGCGTGGGGGCGGCATCCTCGTCGTAGCGGAACACCACCTCGCGCAGCTCAAAGCGGCCCTCGAGCTGCTCACGGCGCAGGTAGCTGCGTTCTGCCTCCATCTCCTGTGGGGCGCTGGCGATGGCCTCCAGCCCCTCCAGAGCGCCCTTGACGTTGCTCCAACGCGCTAGAGTGGCAGCGAACTGGGTCAGCGGCGCCAGGGTACGGCTGGTCAGGATGCCGGTGGCAATAATTGTGCCCACGGTGAATTCGCCGGCAAAGACGAGGAGCGTGCCCAGAACCACGGCGGTGATATAGGTGGCCTGCTGAATGCCCTGGGACCAAAAGGTGAGGGCGCTGGCGAGACGGCGCTGTTCAGTGGAGGAATGCGATGAAAGCACATTCAGCTCATCCCAATTGCGCATGACGCGATCTTCGCCACGCTGGGTCTTGACGGTATCCAGTTCGGTGATCACCTCGTGCAGCAAGCGACCGGCTTTGGCATTGGCCCCTTGGGTCTGACGGGTCAACGCGATCATTTTGCGCTGCATGAAATAGGCTGGCAGCAGCATCATTACACCGCCTACCATGATCACCCAAACGATAGGGCCAGCGATGGAGGCCACCAAGAGCAGGAAGACGGCGATAAAGGGAATATCGGCGAGGGTGGAAATGGTCGAAGAAGTAAAGAACTCGCGCACGGCACCAAAATCGCGCATGGCTGCAAACAGCCCTGAAGGTGGCAGCGGCTTTTTATCCGAGCGCATGCCGATGAGGCGACGCATCAGATTGTGTTGGACCGACAATTCGATCTGCCGTCCGGCGGCATCCGTCAGCCGGGCCCGCGCGACTTTCAGCAGAGCTTCCAGCATGATGGCCAGGAAGGCACCAATGGCCAATACCCAAAGCGTGGCATGGGACTGATGCGGCACCACCCGGTCATAGACCTGCAAGGAGAACAGCGCGACGGAGACGGCCAAGATGTTAGCCACCAAAGAGCCCAGCATGATCTCGCCCACCTGACGGCGGTATTTGGGGAACTCGCCCCAAAACCAGTGGTCGCTTTCCAGCTGGGGCGTATGACGTGCTGCCATCTGTTTGAGCGAGGGACGGGCAACCACCAGAGTGCCGGTGAAAAACGGTGTGAACTCGCCTAGCGGCACTTCGGTGCGATTGTCCGGGCAGGTGGTGTCAAAAATGCTGAGCCGCCCCTGATCCTGGCCCAAAACCAGGACACATTGGCCGCCCTTCATCATCGCTAGGGCCGGCCAGTCGCCAGGGGTCAGCTCGTTTCGCCGTTGCAGTTTTACTTGCAATCCGGTCGATCCCAGCGCCTGTGCCAGGCTTTCGGCCGAAGAATCGCCGGGGTTGTTGCTCCACATAAAGCTGGCGATATCGCCAGCATGGGCTTCTGTGCCTTTCAGCGAGGCGAGCGTGGCAATCAGACTGGCGCGGTGCTGGATCCGGGCCGAGGCCCCTTCGATCAGAGTGCCAACTTCGCGCCGCCCTGTTGCAGCAACATCTGTCTGCGTAGCGGTTTCCGCGCGGGCAGGCGCACTAGGGGCCTGTCTGGCCAATTCCGAACTGCGTGCATCTGAGCGCCTGCGGTCCGCTGTGGTTGACGCCATACCATCAATGATCTGGCCAGAGACCGGATCCTGATCTGAAAGGGGGGCAGGGCTGGGCGGGACCGCCCGCAAACGGGGGCTCGCGGGTTTGCGCGACTGATTGCTCGCTTTGGTGGTGGAGCCGGGGCGGGGAGGGAAGCTTGTATCAGTCAAATCTTATCCCCATCCGCCAGTAGGCCCATATCACGTGCCAGCATCAACTGGATCAACACGACTTCGTATTTTGCTTCGATATGGTCCTGCTCACGCTGGACCAGTTCCTCGTAGATGGAGACAACATCCATCACTGGGCGTTGACCCGCCTCGAACTGCGCCTTGAACAACCGGTAGGTCTCTCGGCTAGCGCGCGCTAGGGAGGCGGTTTCAACGGTTTGGCGCTGATAAGAGGCCAGACGTTGGATTTGTCGAGAGTGGCTGCGCCTTGCGTCTTCTTCGGCCTCGCCAATCTGGCGGCGGGCGGCCTCTTTTGAGACCTCTATTGCCTTCAATGCGGCGCCGGTGCCTAGTCCCAACGGTTCAGCCAGGTCAAGCGTTAGCCCGGCACCAGAGCCGTCAGAGGTGATATTGCCGGCAGCTGAAATCTGCGGCAAAAGCCCGGCACGGCCAATCACGGCCTGCGCCACGCCACGATTGGCGGTGGCCTCTGATTTCAGAACCGAAAGATACTGCGTTGTTTCCGGCG
>CAJXIL010000197.1 GCA_913054455.1 uncultured Roseobacter sp. | reverse complement strand
CCCTGGCGGGTATGTCTTGGCCGGCAATCCCCATGTACACTGGCCGTCCTTGGTTTTTGCCTTTCGTCGGATCCTACTATCGCTTCAAGGACATTATCAGCTAGGGACGCCAAACCCGCCCCTAGCTGGGGGCGCCCCTAGCTGAGGCCCCCCATGTGAAAGGCTTTGGTTTCGAGAAAGTCTTCAATCCCCTCTGTGCCGCCCTCGCGGCCCAGACCGGATTGCTTGACGCCGCCAAACGGGGCCACATCGCAGGCCATAATGCCGACGTTCAGCCCAACCAACCCAGCCTCAAGCCCCTCGCCCACACGCCAAGCGCGGGCGTGGTCGCGCGTGTAGAAATAGGCGGCCAACCCAAAGGGCGTGTCATTGGCCAGCGCGACAGCTTCTTGTTCGGTTTGGAACCGGAATAGCGCTGCGACAGGGCCAAAGGTTTCTTCGCTCGCAAGGCGCATTTGCGCCGTCGCATCTTTCAAAACCACGGGCGCTACATAAGTGTCGCCTTTGGGGATCGCGGGCCGATCGCCGACAATCTGCGCGCCTTGTGCCAGCGCGTCTTGCACGTGGCCGTCAATCTTGGCGACAGCCTCTGCGTTGATCATTGGGCCAATTTCCGTGCCCTCTACGTCCCCAGCGCCCACGCGCATGGCATTTACTTTTGCGGCGAGCTTTTCGGCAAAACTCTCATAGACGCCCGCCTGCACCAGTATACGGTTCGAGCATACACAGGTTTGACCGCCGTTGCGGAATTTGGACGCGATACAGCCTTCGACAGCGGCATCCAGATCAGCATCATCAAATACAATAAAGGGCGCGTTACCGCCCAACTCAAGCGAGAGCTTTTTGATCGTCGGCGCAGATTGTGCCATCAGCAAGGCGCCCACGCGGGTAGAGCCGGTGAAGGACAGCTTGCGCACGGTTTCGCTCTGGGTCAGGGCCGCACCAATATCTGTTGGCATGCCGGTCACGACATTGATCACACCCGCAGGAATGCCCGCTTGTTCGGCTAGGTCTGCAAGCGCAAGGGCCGTGAAAGGCGTCAGCTCCGAAGGCTTGATAACGACGGCACACCCTGCCGCCAGCGCCGGCGCGATCTTACGGGTGATCATTGCTGCGGGGAAATTCCACGGCGTGATGATTGCACAGACTCCAACCGGCTCTTTTAAAGTCACAATCCGTCTATCCGGCCAGGGCGACGGCACTGTGCGCCCAGACACGCGGCGGGCCTCTTCGCCAAACCACTTGATGAAGGACGCGGCATAGGCGATTTCGCCCATCGCTTCCTGCAGGGGCTTGCCTTGCTCTGCTGTCATCAAAGCACCCAGTTCTTGCTGCTTTGACATCGTCAGGTCAAACCAGGCTTCGAGCAGCGCGGCGCGTTCGGCTGCGGTGCGTTTGGCCCAACCCTTTTGCGCCTTGTCCGCAGCGGCAATCGCCTGATTTGTTTCCTCAAATGACATATCAGGCACCGACCCGATCACAGACCCCGTTGCCGGGTTGCTCACCGAGATGCGATGACCCGTCGCACTCTCGCGCCATTCACCGTCAATCAGGCTTTGCTCGTGTAGCAGTCCAGTTTTCTTAAAACTGTCGGATGAAATTTGCATGTGTTTTTCCTTACAGAGCCTGCAAGACCGCATTGGTGATCTCAGAGGTGGTGTTCTGTCCCGGGCGGGTTCCGATGCCCTGCGCCGTGGTGGCCTCCATCGCGCCCAGAATACGCGCTGCGGCCACCGTCTCGCCCAGATGGTCCAGCATCATCGCAGCAGACCAGATCGCGGCCAGTGGGCTGGCGATACCTTTGCCAGCGATATCCGGCGCAGACCCATGGACAGGCTCGAACATCGAGGGCGCATTGCGATCCGGATTGATGTTGGCCGATGCCGCAAAACCCAAGCCGCCCTGGATCGCCGCGCCCAGATCCGTCAGAATATCGCCAAACAGATTGGACGCCACGACAACATCCAGACTCTCTGGCGCCATCACCATCCGCGCAGCCATTGCATCAACGTGATAGCTGGTCACCTCGACATCCGGGTAATCGCGCGCCACTTTTTGTGTCAGCTCATCCCAGAACACCATCGAATACTTCTGGGCGTTGGATTTTGTAACTGATGCCAGTTTCCCGCGCCGCGCCCGCGCCTGATCAAATGCAAACCGCAAGATACGTTCGACACCCGTACGCGTGAAAATTGAGGTTTCCACCGCAACTTCACCCTCTTGCCCCTGATGCACCCGACCACCTGCACCAGCGTATTCACCCTCGGTGTTTTCGCGAATGCAGAGGATGTCAAAAGCCTCGGCCTTAAGCGGGCCATCAACGCCGGGCAGCAGACGATGCGGACGGATATTGGCATATTGGGTAAATTCTTTGCGGATCGGCAAAAGCAAGCCATGCAGAGAAACCGCATCAGATACTTTTTCGGGCCAGCCAACCGCACCGAGATAGATGGCGTCGAAACCGCTTAGCTGCGCGATGCCATCCTCCGGCATCATGCGACCCGTCTCAAGATAATGGTCACAGGACCATGGGAATTCGGTAACATCAAGTGTCGTCGGGCCTGCGCAGGCTGCCTGTGCAACCTCCAGCGCCGCTGCCGTCACATCAACGCCGATCCCATCGCCAGGGATCGCTGCAATTTTGTAATTGGTCATCGGCTTTCCTTCAAAGATCTATGAGAATGGATTTGCTGCGCATCGCGCCTAAATAGGCTTCGCGGCCCAGGTCTTTGCCGATCCCAGATGATTTATACCCTCCCGAAGGCATGATATGATCGCGCGAGCGGCCGTACCGATTGACCCAGACGGTTCCTGCCTGAATGCCCCGCGCCATGCGGATCGCGCGGGACATGTTTTGCGTATGAACACCGGCGCAGAGGCCATATTCGGGATGATCCGCCAGCGCGAGCGCTTCAGCCTCACTGCTAAAGGTCTGGACCGTCAGAACCGGCCCAAAGACTTCTTGGAGGACTGCAGCGGAGGTTTGCGTGACGTTGCCCAAAATTGTGGGGGCATAAAAATGGCCCGCCCGTTCAATGCGCGCACCGCCGCACACCACTTCAGCACCTTCGGCGATGGTTTGCTGAACGATCGTATCAATTCGGTTGCACTGTTGTTCGGAAATGATGGGCGAATAGGTCGTTTGGGCATCCCAAGTGGGGCCGGGCCGGATATTTTGCATCCGCAGCGCAACCGCCTCAATGAACCGTTCGGCGATGGTGTCTTCGACCAGCAGCCGCGACCCCGAGACGCAGAACTGCCCCGCGTTGGGCAGTATGCCCCGCACGATAAGATCGACTGTTTTGTCAAATTCTGCATCTGCGAAAACCACTTGCGGGCTTTTTCCGCCAAGCTCCAGCGTCACAGGTTTCAACCCCGTGCGCGCAACATTTTCGGAAATCGCAGCCCCGGCGCGCGTGGAGCCTGTGAAGGACACTTTGCCAATGCCTGGATGCGCCGTCAGCGCAGTACCCGTTGTGGGACCATCGCCTTGAACGATATTGATCAAGCCTTCGGGCAGCCCGGCTTTTTCGGCCAACTGCGCAAGCAGGACAACCGAAAAAGGCGTCATTTCCGATGGCTTCAGTACCACGGCATTGCCGGCAGCCAGTGCCGGTGCCAGTTTCCAAACCGCCATCGACATCGGGAAATTCCAAGGCGTGATCGCACCGATCACACCGTAAGGCTCATGCGAGATCAGCCCAAGTTCGGTATCCGCCGTGGGGGCTAGAACCCCACCTTCCTTGTCTGCAAGCTCACCAAAGAAACGGATTTGCTCTGCAATAACTGGGATCTCGCCCTTGACGACTTCGCTGATCAGACGCGTCGATGGCACCGCTTCAATTTTGCCCAGTTCTTCGCCATGGGCTTCGACCAGATCAGCCCAAGCGGCCAGCGCTCTCACTCGGTCCCGCGGATGACAGCCTGACCAGCCGCTGGTTTTGAGCGCGCCCCTCGCTGTTTCTACCGCTTGATCCACCAGATCTAAACCAGCGATGGGGCAATCAGCGACGACCTCTCCGTCTGAAGGGCGCGACACCGCGATGTCCCCCGACCCCGTGATTTTCTTGCCGCCAATATAGTGTGTCGGTTCAAATTGAATGGAAGAAGGGTCAAAGCTTGGTGACATAGAGTTTCCCATAGGTTTTCTTTGCGCTCTTTCAACATTATCGCACCAGCACCAAATACTTGACCCGTATGTTTGGTTACAACCAAAGCAAATTCCAATTTATCTGGTCGCTCCAGCATGTATGGCTACAAAAGGCTTTGTTGCACAAATCGGGTTTGGGAAGCCTGTGCGTCGACAAAGCTTTTGGGTTCCCAAAGCCAAGGCAGGTTTGGTGCCCTACTTCTCCAAATCTCATGGCAAACCACGTGTCGATGACAAGCGCGTTCTGAGCGGGATTTTCTTTATCAATTGCAACGTCTCGTAAGAACGTTGACGGGCTCCCCTTGTTGGCGTTTGAATTGGCGCTTGGCTCCGGACAGTGAGCCTCTGACCTTACAAGAATGAAATGGTCGGACGTTGAAGCCGGTGGCATTTGGGTAACCCAAAACAAAACCAGCCTTAGGCTGAGGATTCCGTTCACTGCCAGTTTGCGGTCAACTCTTTGCACAATGCCTCAGCAAAGCCTTTACTAAATCCTGTCTGATAAGTTCGGGCACCATGTGCGCTATGATCTAATTCAGAAGAAAATACTAAAAATCAAAAAGGTGGTTGGCTTGGAAGAATATAGCCTGCACGGGCTGCTTTACAGCGCGGATGGTGAGGTGGCAGAGGCAGGATGCACCGCCCATCAGATTGCTGCCATCGCCGGGCACAAAAGTCTGTCTATGCTTCGGAAGTATTTACGCGGCCCGAGTCAAAGCAAAGCAAGCATTGCGCGAAGAGAACAAAAACAAAAGGTGGCTGTGGGAAACTTTGTGGGAAACCATTTTTTGCAAGTCAGCTATTAGGGGTCTCAAGTCCCTTGTTTTACTGGCAGGGGCATCAGGGTTCGAACCCGAGACCTACGGTTTTGGAGACCGTCGCTCTACCAACTGAGCTATACCCCTGCAGTGCCGGTGTTCCTAAG
>CAJXIL010000196.1 GCA_913054455.1 uncultured Roseobacter sp. | reverse complement strand
GGTTCATATCCAAGGGGGTCTTCCTTCTGTCTATACGGCGCCCTCTTGGCGAGGCGTCGTGAATTTGCCGCGAACCTATGCGCTGCACCCCAGCATTGCAAGGCAAGCGCCACTATTGGCCCTGAAAAGCTGGCCGCGATCAAAGCCAAGCTCTGCAAGGTTTCGCATCCCTTCGGCCCGTTCCCTGAAAGCAAAGCCTTTGGGGGGAGGCCGCAGCATCGGGCGCAGGCCCCTCTGCCTCTGGTGAGACGGCCATCTGGGGTGGGCCCCCTACAACATTTCCCAGCTTTTCCCCCTGCCCTCTTTCTCTTTGCGACCCCTTACGGCATAGGTTGCCTATTGATTCAAAAAACCGTCGAGGAGCCGACACCATGCATGACATCCGTGCAATCCGCGAAAACCCTGCTGCTTTTGACGCCGCTTTGGCGCGACGTGGGGATACGGGCGTATCCTCAGACATTCTGGCCCTGGACGAAGCGCGCCGAGCCAAGATCCAGGAAGCCGAGGCCGCGCAGGCCGCCCAGAACAAGGCCGCCAAGGAAATTGGTGCCGCCAAGGCCAAAGGCGACAACGAAACATTCGAGCGCCTGCGCGCTGAGGTAGCCGAGAAAAAGGCTCAGGTCGCTGCGCTGCAGACCGAGGCCAAGGAACTGGACACCAAGCAGACGGACATTCTGGCGCGTATCGCCAACCTGCCGGCCGAGGACGTGCCCGAAGGCGCCGACGAGAACGACAACGTCGAGGTCAATCGCTGGGGCACCCCGGCTAAGCAGGATTTTGACGCCAAGGAACATTTTGAAATCGCAGGCGTTGCCAAGGCAATGGATTTTGAAACTGCCGCCAAAACCTCTGGCGCGCGCTTTGTTTTCCTCAAAGGCGGCGTTGCCCGGATCCACCGTGCCCTGGCGCAGTTCATGGTCGACACCCATGTGGACGAAAACGGCCTCACAGAGGTACAGACCCCGGTTCTGGTGCGGGACGAAGCCATGTATGGTACTGACAAGCTGCCAAAATTTGGCGATGACAGCTATCAAACCACCAATGGCTGGTGGCTGGTGCCGACCTCTGAGGTGACGCTGACCTATTCGGTTGCGGGTGATGTTTTGGAGGCCGCAGAGCTACCGATCCGCATGACCGCCCATACCCAGTGTTTCCGCTCCGAGGCGGGATCGGCTGGCCGCGACACCTCTGGCATGCTGCGTCAGCACCAGTTTGAGAAAGTGGAAATGGTTTCGATCACCCACCCGGATGAGTCGGACGCTGAGCAAAAGCGTATGCTGCGCTGTGCCGAAGGCCTGCTTGAAAAGCTGGGGGTGCCTTATCGCACCGTGGTACTTTGCACGGGCGACATGGGTTTTGGTGCGCGGCGCACCTTTGACATCGAGGCCTGGTTGCCTGGTCAGAACGCCTATCGCGAAATCTCCTCTGTCTCCACCACCGGCGCCTTTCAGGCCCGCCGGATGAATGCGCGCTTCCGCCCTGCCGATGGAGGCAAACCTGAGTTTGTGCACAGCCTCAATGGCTCTGGCCTGGCGGTTGGGCGCTGCCTGATTGCGGTACTAGAAAATGGCCAACAGGCGGATGGCTCGGTCACCCTTCCCGAGGTCCTGGGCCCCTACCTGAAAGGCAAACTGACCTTGACGGCCACTGGCGAACTGGTCTGATCCGCACAGCAAAGCGAAACTCAAATTAAACAAAAAAGGCGGCGCTCACATTTTGAGCGCCGCCTTTTTTTCATGAGGTCTGAAGTGAAGGCCCTATTTCTTTGCGGCCTTTTTCACCTTCTTTTTGTCCGCAGATTTGGAGCTGGAAGGTTTGGAAGCGGATTTCGCTGATTTGACCTTTACCTTCTCTTTGACCTTCTCAGGCTCTTTGGCCTTTTGCGCCAATTCTTCCAGGATCGCCTTGGCCTTGGCCTTTTCGTGCTCAATGGCACGGCGCGCCTCGGCCTTCATCTTCTTGGCCTTAGTCCGGGCTTTTTCTTTTGCCTTGGAAAACTCTTCCATCAAGGCCTCTGCCTGACGCGCCGCTTTCTTGGCTTTGGCCTTGGCTTTGGCGGCCTTTTGCTCTGCCGCTTCGCGCGCAGCCTCAGCAGCTGCCAGGGCTGCACTCAAGGCCTCTTCCGCATCAGAAACTGCGGAACTTTCGGTTTCCTTGCTGGGCGCCGTTTGGTCAGCTCCTGGTTTCGGTTTGGATTTCGCCGATACCGGCCTCTTTTCCACTCCTGCTTTTGCGGTCTTGGCAGGATGTCTAGCTGTCGGCTTGGATCTCGTAGAACCCACAGACGCAACGGCAGCACCTTCGCCCGCTGCGGCCTGTTTCAGCCGCATAGCGCGGGCCGCCCCAATACCGGGAATGGCTTTTAGATCCTCCAATGACGCCGACGCAACCGCCTCAGCCGTAAGAAAACCGTGGTCCTTTAGCGTTTTGGCCAATGCAGGTCCTACGCCGTTTAGTGTAATAATGTCCGTCATTCCCACCTCATTCCGTTGTGTTTCTTTACTGCGCGCCCTCGTCTGACAGGAAGTATTGCACGCGCACTATTATGCAGGAAAGGGGACAAGCCGCTTTTTGTCTTCGTCCCAGAGCTTTAACGACAGCGCTCCCAGAGCTTCCGCAAACCTAATGCGGCGTAGCGCGAATTCGGCAGGCAGATTGTAATGGCACTGGCGCAACCGGTAGCTGGGTATGCGCGCATTAAAATGATGGACATCATGTAGGGTGATATTGGCCACAGCAAAGTCAAACAGCCAACCAAAATCCAAACAAGAGGACCCCTGAAGGGCCGCCTCGGCAGGTGAAAGATCCGGGCGACGGTCCCAATAGGTATCTTCAAAGTTATGCTGAAGGTAGACGAGGAAAACTCCGATCATGCCACCAAGAAACGAGAACCCCAACCAAATCGTCAGCCCCAGCCAGCCTGAAACCTGGTACAACAGCCAAAGCAGAGCCACGATGAAAGCATTATGGGCAATAACACCCAGCGCCCCAAACCGGCTGCTGTTCTTGGGCCAGCGGTAGCGGATGAAGTAGGTAAAGGCCGCGCCGAACGGGACAAGGATCAGTGGATTGCGGTACAGACGATAATAGAGCCTCTGCCAAAACCCCGCTTGTTGCCACTCCTGCAGGGTCATCGTGTGGATTTCACCAGTCTCGCGATGGTCCAGATTGCCGATATTGGCATGATGTAGATTGTGGTTTTGCTTCATCACCTCAAAAGGCGCAAAGGTGAAGGGAGAGACCAGATGCCCGGCAATTTCGTTCTGCATGCGGGTCTCAAAAAGGGAGTGATGCCCCATGTCATGCTGCAATACATAAAGCCGCACAGAGGCAAAGGCAAAAATCACTCCAGCTGGAAGCACAACAAACCAGCTCTCCGCAAAGTGGATCGCCAAGTATAGGGTCAGAAAATAGACTGAAAAGGTACCGAAATAACTCAATGCGGCCAATCGGTTGTCTTGAATGGCATATTGCCGAGTATAGCGCCTTAGATCCATGAGAACTATCCTAAGTAGGCTCTGTAACACCCTCTTGAAAACCGGAGGGGCAAATTAGTAACAAAATACTGTCTCCGCTGGTCTAAGAAACCCAGCGTCATACCGCATATTGGCGAAAGTTAATAAAAACTTAGTAAGCTACCTGTGAATTTCAATCAATCCTGACGGGAAAGCGCTGGAAAGCCCTCAAAAGAAAACCCCCTCTGCACTGGGCAGAGAGGGTTGTTCAGAAAATATATTTACCGGCTCGGTCTTTAGACCCGTCGCCCTGAGATATGTTTGCGCAGCTTGGACGGCGGCGCCTTTTTGCGCCCCTTAAAGGGGTTTTGATCGTTCTGACCACGCATGGTCAGGCGGATCGGCGTGCCAGGCATGTCAAAGTCCTGCCGCAACCCATTGACCAGATACCGCGTATAGCTCGCTGGGATCTTATCTGGATGCGAGCACATCACCACAAAACCGGGGGGGCGTGTCTTAGCCTGGGTCATATAGCGCAGCTTGATCCGCTTGCCCTGCGGTGCGGGGGGCGGGTGCTGCTCCAACATGCCCGTCAGCCAACGGTTCAGCGCCGCGGTAGGTATTCGGCGGTTCCAAACATCATAGGCGCGCATGACAGCGGCATGCAGACGGTCCAGCCCCTTGCCGGTTTTGGCAGAAACCGTCACCAGTGGTGCCCCGCGCAACTGCGGCAACAGACGGGCAAAGCTCTCTTTCAGCGCCGCCAGTTTTTCCTGTTTGTTGTCTTCGACATCCCATTTGTTGACCGCAACCACGACTGCCCGGCCTTCACGTTCCGCCAGATCGGCAATCCGCAGGTCTTGCTGTTCGAACGGGATCTCGGCATCGAGCAAGATCACCACGACTTCGGCGAACTTCACCGCCCGCAACCCGTCAGAGACCGACAGCTTCTCGAGCTTTTCCTGAACCTTGGCCTTTTTACGCATGCCTGCGGTGTCAAAGATCCGCATCGGAGTGCCGGACCAGTCAATCTGCAAAGAGATCGCATCACGGGTGATCCCGGCCTCTGGCCCCGTGAGCAGGCGATCCTCGCCCAGTATCTTGTTGATCAGGGTAGATTTGCCCGCATTTGGGCGGCCTACCACGGCCACCTGCAACGGCTTTTCGCGAGTTGGCACCGGTACGGGTGGAGCGCTGTCTTCGTCCCAGTCGTCATCCTCATCCACATCGAGATCAACAACAGGGGAATGATCTACTGCCTCTTCGGCGAACTGATCCGCCAGAGGCGCCAACTCTGAAAACAGATCCGCCATGCCTTCGCCGTGTTCGCCGGACAGACGCAAAGGTTCACCCAAGCCCAGGCCATAGGCTTCAAGAACGCCTGCATCGGCCGCGTTACCTTCGGCCTTGTTAGCAGCGAGAATAACATGGGCTGATTTGCGGCGCAGGATCTCGGCAAACATTTCATCTACCGGGGTGACCCCGGTGCGCGCATCAATCATGAACAGGCAGATATCTGCCATATCCACCGCGCGTTCGGTCAAGCGCCGCATCCGCCCCTCAAGAGAATTGTCAGTGACATCTTCCAGACCGGCAGTGTCGATCACGGTAAAGCGAAGATCGCCAAGGCGCGCCTCGCCTTCACGCAGATCGCGCGTCACACCAGGCTGGTCATCAACCAGCGCCAGCTTTTTGCCCACAAGGCGATTGAACAGGGTGGACTTGCCCACATTTGGACGGCCCACAATAGCGAGGGTAAAAGACATCG
>CAJXIL010000195.1 GCA_913054455.1 uncultured Roseobacter sp. | reverse complement strand
TCTCGACATGTCGGAGCTGGGCATGGAAGCCTACCCAGAGTTCAAAACAGGCTAAACAGATCAAGAACTCCGAGCAGACCAAAAGAAAACGCGGCCCCCTGGGGTCGCGTTTTTACGTATGAGCCGTCACCTGGCTCCCTTTTTCTATACAAGCAAAAACGCGCCCCTTGGGGCGCGTTTCCTAATTTCAAAATTGGGAAATAAGGGAAGTGTGGTTAGACACCGGCGTCGATGATCGCCTTCGCCAGAACCGGGATGGTGGCCGAGTTCAGACCCGCGATGTTCATGCGGCTGTCGCTGACCATGTAGATCCCGTTATCAACACGCATTTTCTCAACCAGATCTGGAGTGGTGCCCAGCAACGAGAACATGCCACGGTGCTGCGCCAGGAAGGCAAAGCGGTCAGAGCCCGACAGACGCTGCAATTCATTGGCCAGATCGGTACGCAGGCCCAGCATGCCCAGGCGAACCTCCTCCAGTTCCGCAGCCCAATCAGCCCGCAGCGCATCATCATTGAGGATCATGGATACCAGACGGGCCCCGTGATCTGGTGGGAAGGAATAGTTCTGGCGGTTCAAAAACGCCAGGGTTCCTTGATTGACCACCTGCAGGCCCTTGTCTTGCGAAACGGCCATCAACAGGCCCGTGCGTTCGCGGTAGATGCCAAAGTTCTTGGAGCAGCTTGCAGCGATCAGCACCTCAGGGCAGCTCGACGCGACCAGACGTACGCCCAGCGCGTCTTCTTCCAGACCATCGCCAAAGCCTTGATAGGCAATGTCGATCATCGGGATCAGCCCGCGCTCGGTCATCAGCGCGATGACCTCTTTCCACTGCACTTCGTTGAGGTTGGCACCTGTGGGATTGTGACAGCAGCCATGCAGCAGGATTACATCCCCTTTGGCAGCCAGCTTTAGGTCTTCAATCATGCCGTCAAAGTTCACACCACGGGTCTCGCGGTCGAAATAGCGGTAGGTAACGGTTTCAATGCCGACATATTTCAGAATCGACACATGGTTGGGCCAGGTCGGATCCGAAACATGGACCTTGGCCGCAGGGTTGGCCATTTTGATCATCTCAAAGGCCTGACGCACTGCCCCTGTGCCGCCGGGAGTGGCTGCCGCAGCGATGTTTTCGCGGGCCACGGCATTGCCGAGGATCAGCTTGATCATCGCGTCGCCATAGGCTGGATCACCAGCCAGACCAACGTAGGACTTGCTGGTTTGCTCTTCCCAAAGCTTGTGCTCGGCCGCTTTAATCGCCCGCATAACCGGGGTAAGGCCCTCGGTGTTTTTATAAACGCCGACACCTAGATCGATCTTATTGTCGCGCGCATCTTCACGGAACATTTGCATCAAGGCCAGGATCTTATCAGCTGGCTGTGGTTTCAGGGTTTCGAACATCAGTTCTCTCCGGTTGCAACGGGAAGGGTCGGGAAGGCGCCCCATTCCGACCAAGAGCCATCATACAATGCGTGATCGCTCTTGCCGATCCGCTCTAGGCCAAGGCTCAAAACAGCAGCGGTAACGCCCGATCCGCAGGTGGTAATGGCAGGTTTATTCAGGTCAACGCCTGCTGCAGAAAAAATTCCCCGCAGCTCGTCGGGTTCTTTCATTGTCCCGTCCGCATTGAGAAGTTCAGTGTAGGGCGTGTTTTTGGAGCCCGGAATATGCCCCGCGCGCAGCCCTTCACGGGGCTCGGGCACTTCACCGCGAAAACGAGCGGCAGCGCGCGCGTCGATGATCTCGTGATCGCCCAGCTTGGCGGCAGAGGACACCTGGGTCACATCACGCACCAGATGGTTCTGCACCCGCACCGTCATGTGGCGGTCTCGGATTACCGGCGGCAGGTCCTCGGTCTCACGGCCTTCGACCATCCATTTGGGCAGGCCACCGTCAAGAACTGCAATATTATTCTGCCCCATCAGGCGGAACAACCACCAGACGCGTGCTGCCGATTTCAACCCCGCACCATCGTAAACCACGACCTGATGACCATCGCCTACGCCCATGGCACGTAGCCGGGACATGAATTTCTCAACCGGGGGCACCATATGTGGCAGTTCAGAGCGGTGGTCGGAGATATCATCAATGTCAAAGAACCGCGCATTGGGGATATGAACGGCGTCATATTCCGCCTTTGCATCGCGCTCTTCCTGCGGCAAATACCAGGACCCGTCCAGGACCCGCAAGTCCGGATCTTTCAGGTGAGCAGCCAGCCACTCGGTGGATACAAGAGTTTTTGGATCGTCGCGCATCAAAGCCTCCCTGAATATGTGTCAATGCCTACTATTGGCTTGGCAGAGGTGCAAGGGAAGGCTGAAAGAATGCTCAAGGCTGTGTAACCCCCCCCCAGTTGGGGCTGCCCCCTCTGTTTGTGGGGGCTGCAAGCAAAGGGGACGCAGCGCAGATCGTGGCGGGAGGTGCTGCGCCCTTGTCCCGCGCGCGTTTCGCGCCTCTAGCCCACCACCCGCAATTCGGGTCTTTGGCCACGCTGCCTGCACGCCACAGACCCGGCGGGGAAGCGGTCGGCAAAGGAGAGCCCCGCGCGGATAACATCCGGATCCATGGTGCAGCCCGTAACATTGGCCACCGCTTCGCGCGCTCGCGGCGTATCATCGCGCCGCATGTGGTGCAGCATCTGCAACAGTGCCTGCTCATCCCGAGTGACAAAGTCTCGTTCTTCCAATGCCAATGGGTCGATGGCGTCAAATCCGACACGCCGGGCTTTGAGGATGAATTGGACCAACTTGAACAGGGACTGGGCAACCGGCAGACCCAGGGAATCGCCCCAACGCTCTGCGGCAATCTTATAGGCAAACTGCCAGGATTGGCTCTCTGGCCGCGTCAGGCTCAGCACAAAGTGGCGCAACACCGGCAACAGCCCCGCCTCAAACGCATCCAAATCACAAAAGGCCAGAGGCATTCTGTCCCGTTGGGCCTGAGGCAGGCCCAGAGGCGGCTTTGGAAACTGTGACGGTTCTGAAGAGTTGATAGGAGGCGTCATTGATCTGTCCTTTGCCAGGTGCCGCGGCTTTGGTTTGAGAAGACAGGAGTGCCGGGCGGGATCACGCAGGATCATTCTGACTAGGCCACCAATCTGGATTTTGCATTACCTGACAAAAACAATAAGATTAATCAAGCCCCGATTCACATCTCCCCCATTCTCACCGCGGTTGCCCTTCGCAGAACTGGTAGGCAGACACAGAAACAGCCCCTCTGATCTTTCAGAGAGGCTGATTGCGGATCTTGTGAAGATAGTTTGCAGGTGTGGGCCGTGCTCTGAGCGCCTGAACGTCAGCCGTGGTCTTTCATCAGGCGGCTCTTCTGGCGCGACCAATCACGCTTGGCCTGAGCCTCGCGCTTGTCATGCGCCTTCTTGCCCTTGGCGATGCCGATCTTCAGCTTGGCCCGGCCTTTGTGGTTAAAGTACAGCACGATGGGCACCAGGGTCATCCCCTTGCGCTGTGTTGCATTCCACATATCCGACAGCTGCTTGCGCGAGACCAGAAGTTTGCGGCGCCGACGCTCTTCATGTTTGAACATCTTCGCCTGCGAATAGGGCGGCACATAGGAGTTCACCAGCCACAGCTCGCCATCTTCCACAGCGGCGTAGCTCTCGGCGATATTTGTACCGCCTTCGCGCAGAGCCTTCACTTCGGAGCCTTCAAGCATGATGCCGCACTCCACGTCATCCTCGATGGCGTAGTCAAACCGCGCGCGACGGTTTTCGGCAATCACTTTGTAGTTCGGGTCTGATTTCGTCTGAGCCATAGCTGGCAGATGTAAGCGCCTGCGTCGACGGGCGCAAGATGACTCTAACCTCTGGAGCTGCGGATCAAGGTGAACAGGCCACTTGTGACAATCACCGCGCTACCCAGCAGGGTCCAGCTGTCCGGGCTTTCGCCAAAGACCAAAATGCCCAGAGCCATGGCAAAGACCAATCGCGTATAGCGAAACGGCGCCACCACCGAAATCTCGCCGTGGCGCATGGCGCCAGTAAGAGCATTATAGGCAAAGACGCCGATAACAGTTGTAAGCGCGAGATAGAGCCAAGCCTGGCCACTGGGCCAGCTGGCACCCCCCGTCCAAGCCAGAGCAATGGCTCCGGCAATGACCAGCATGGCAAATCCAAACAGCCCCAGCTGCATATTGGTCATGGATTTTGGCGCCGCCCGTGTGGCGAGATCTCGCCCCGCAAAGCCCAGCGTGCCGATCACCGCAAAGAGCGAGTAAAACTCAAAACCGCTGGCCCCAGGTCGCAAAATCATCAGCACCCCAACAAAGCCAACTGAGATCGCCAGCCAGCGCCGCCAGCCCACCGTTTCACCAAAAAACACCACCGCGCCGCCAGCGACCACCAGCGGCGTGGCCTGCAGAATGGCCGAAGCCGAGGAGAGCGGTGTCAGGGCAATGGCCAGGGTAAAACAGAGCCGCCCTGTCACCTCAGCCAGAGAGCGCAACACCAAAGGGCGCGTGCAGAACCCAGGGTGCCACAGGGCCTGACCCTGCGCACGCGCTCCCGCTGCGAAGGCCAACATGCCCCCGAGTCCAAAGAGAATAAGAATCTGTCCAACGGGCAGCTCCCGCGCCACCTGTTTGATAAACATATCCTCCAGGGAAAAGGCGGCCATGGCCAGAACCATAAGCAAACTGCCGCGCAGTGTTTCCATGTTCTGCCCTCCTATTGGCTGGTCTTGCTGCCACTGTCCAAGGCGACCTGCCTCAACCCTGCGCAACGATACCGACGTGACGCGGGTAATGGTGCATATTCAAGAACTCGGCGCCCTGCGGGCCGCCACGATAGCCATGGGGCTGATCCGCCTGAAACCGGATCCCTTCTCCGGCGCCCAGCGCCATCCAGACTCCGTCGCGCAGCACCTCCATGTCTCCGGTCAACACAAAGACCTCTTCGACCACCCCGCTCTCATGCGGTTGCGAGATATGGGTCTGGCCCGGCGTCAGGCTGATGCGAAAAGTCTCCCCGCCCAGTTCAGGATCAAAGGGAAAGACAATTTTCACCGCGATACTGCCAGGAAACTGCACTGTTTTGAAAGGCTCTGCCGGGTTTGGCCGGGCTGCATCCAGCTCTCCGATCAGCGCCGACAAAGGCAGGTGAAACCCCTTGGCGATTTTCCAAAGCGTGGCAATGGTCGGGCTGGATTCCCCACGCTCGATCTGTCCCAGCATCGCCTTGCTGACCCCGGTCAGATCTGCCGCCTTGGACA
>CAJXIL010000194.1 GCA_913054455.1 uncultured Roseobacter sp. | reverse complement strand
AGATCAGGGCGTACGCCTTTCATATCAAAGGGGGCGAGCTTGCCAGTCTTGCGGTGGATCACCAGCGGGGTGCCGTGGTCATCGCGCAGGAACAGGCCCTTGTCGGGCGAATTGGGATCCTGGTTCACCAGCACCGGCGCATTGGTGTAGCGGCTGAGGTAGTCGAGGTCGATCTTGCCGGCCTTCATCAGCTCATGCACCAGCGCCAGAATGAACAGCCCATCGGTGCCCGGGGTGATGCCCACCCAGTCGTCGGCGATGGCATTGTACCCTGAGCGGATCGGATTGACGCCAATCACCCGTGCGCCGCGGGCTTTGATCTTGCCCAGACCCATTTTAATCGGGTTGCTGTCGTGGTCTTCGGCCACACCAAACAGCATGAACAGCTTGGTGTGGTCCCAGTCAGGCTGGCCAAATTCCCAAAAAGCGCCGCCCATGGTGTAGATGCCAGCCGTGGCCATATTGACCGAGCAAAAGCCGCCGTGCGCTGCGTAGTTGCAGGTGCCAAAGTTCTGCGCCCAAAAGCCGGTAAAGCTTTGGGATTGGTCCCGACCGGTGAAAAAGGCCAGTTTGGAGGGGTCGTCCTTGCGGATTGGCTCCAGCCAACCGGCGGCAATCTCCAGCGCCTCATCCCAAGAGATCTCCTCGAATTCGCCCGAGCCACGTGGACCGACCCGTTTCAAGGGCGCCTTAAGACGC
Organism: uncultured Roseobacter sp.; assembly: GCA_913054455.1. Lineage (GTDB taxonomy): Bacteria > Pseudomonadota > Alphaproteobacteria > Rhodobacterales > Rhodobacteraceae > Pseudophaeobacter. Next base: position 4,675 of record CAJXIL010000194.1, on the reverse strand, counting down.
GAGGGCGCATTGACCTGCATGATGCCGGCCGAGCCCTTGGCGCAAAGTACCCCCTTGTTGACGGGATGATCTCTGTTGCCCTCGATATAGGCTACTTTGCCATCCTTCATATGCACGTTAATGCCACAGCGGCAGGCGCACATATAGCAGGTGGTCTGACGGATCTCGTCGGATACCTTGGGGGATGTCTCCACCCGGGGTTGCTGGAACGTCATCTGGCCTCCCTTATCTTTATCAGTCTGCTCTTATCGGATCTCAGGTCAGGACCGTGATCCCCGCCAGGATGAGCCCGGCAATGAACAGTGTTTCTACGATTATGAGGGCGATGGCCGCGCCTCCTACGGCCAACACCTGTTTTAGATTTGTCTTCATTCCGACGGCAGCAATGGCCGTCAGCAGGAGCCAGCGTGAAACCTGGCTGAGTGCGTCACTGATTGCTGCCGGGATAAACCCAAAGGAATTGAGCAGCGCCAAACCCAAAAAGGCAACAACAAAGCCGGGCAACAGCGGCGGACGGGTGCCATCTGCCGGCAGCTCAGCAAAGGAACGGATCATCAGCGAAGCCACCAAGACGATCGGTGCCAGCATGGCTACGCGCATCAGTTTGACCAGGGTGGCCGTATCTCCGGTTTGCTCTGAAATGGAAAAGCCTGCGCCAACAACCTGGGCCACATCATGGATGGTCCCACCAAGGAAAACGCCGGCCTGAACCGAGTCCAGATCAAGAAATTTCACCAAGATAGGATAGGCAATCATGGCAACGGTGGAGAGTACGGTAACGCCCATCACGGTAAAGATTAGTCGCTCTTCGGAGCGGTCATCGCGGGGCAGGATGGCGCTGATCGCCATGGCGGCTGAGGCCCCGCAGATGGCAACTGATCCGGAAGTTAGCAGTGCAAAGCGCCATTTGTGGCCAAAGAACCGCGCCACCAGCAGGCCAAAGCCAATGGTGGCGATCACGCCTCCAACCACCAAGGCGATCAGATCCCAGCCCAGGCCCATCATCAGCACCATAGAAACCCGCACGCCCAGAAAGGCTATTCCCAGACGCAGCAGCGCGCGCGCAGAAAAGGCAATGCCAGCAACAGTTTTGCCTTCTTCACCAAGAAAGCTCACAGCGATGCCGAGCAACAAGGCCAGCAACATGGCGGGGGTCGCGTAATGCTCTGCCAGGAACTGCGCGGTGACTGCGACAATCAGCGCTACTGCCACGCCAGGAAACAGTTCTTTCGCACGACCGCGTAGGGTCTGTGCCATCTGTATAGGACGCTTGCGGAGGTTGGTATCGGTCACGTCGGAGGCCTTAAATAGGAGCCGCTTGGCTGCAGCAGTGACGTTTGCGGCCTCATTGCTCTGGGTCCTGTCGCGAGCAAAGGCTTGATCCTTTGGCTGTCGAAACGGGTCATCGCAGAACAACGCTTTGAAACCTTGAGCGGCGTTTGTGTTACTGTCATGCGCCGACCTCTATCAAGGCGCTGGCATCCATGGCGATCTGGCGCTCTTCCTCGGCCGCGACGATCCAAGCCGATGTCGCAGCTCCAGGGGGGGGCAGGCAGGGCGCGTTTATGGCATTGTTGCCAGGATCGATGACACAGCCAAGCCAGCCAAACCCCTCCGAAATGCGGGCGCGAATGTTGCTGGCGTTTTCGCCGATACCGCCGGTGAAGACAATCGCGTCGCAGCCCCCCATAGCGCCAACCATGCTGTGCCCGTGCCGGATGGCCCAGTAACAGAAATGCGCGATGGCAAACTGCGCCTCCGGCGTGTCGGCCTCTTCCAGTGCGCGCATATCCGACAACCCGCCAGACAGGCCTGCGAGGCCGGAGCGGTTGTTTAGCAGAGCCTTGGTCTCCGTCAGGCCGATTTCTTCGACAAGTCTGAGGGTGGCATTGGGGTCCAGGGTGCCGACACGGGTGCCCATGGTCAGTCCTTCCAAGGGGGAATAGCCCATAGTCGTCGCGATCGACTTTCCGTCCTTGATGGCGCAGATGGAGGCCCCGTTGCCCAAGTGAAAGGCCAGCAGGCGCGATGGGAGGGGGGCGCCAGAGATTTTTGGCAGGCAACGGCAGATAGAGGCGTATGATAGACCGTGGAACCCATAGCGGCGCAGGCCCAGGGCTTCGGCCTCGGGGGGCAGAGCGTAGCGGTTCGCCACTTCGGGGGCGCTGGCATGAAAGGCTGTGTCAAAACTGGCGTATTGCGGCAGATCCGGCGCCAATTGCTCCAGCGCGTCAATCGCCGATAGCGCATGGGGGTTGTGAAGCGGGGCCAGCGGCACGCAGGCTTGGATTTCCGCCCGCACGGCAGAGGTGATGCGCGACGGAGCAGTGAGGGAGGTGCCCCCATGAACCACACGGTGGGCCACAGCGCGCAGGTTATCTGGTCCGGCACCTCTTTGGGTGAGCCGGTTCAGCACCGTCGACAGCGCCTGTCCGTGGTCGGGTAGCTCCAGCGCTTCCTTATCCGTACCGATACGCAGGTGACCAAGGCCACCAATGCCCTCAGCCACGCCGCTCATCCGCTCTTGCAGCTGGGCGTCAAAGACCGCGAATTTCACCGAAGAAGAGCCAGTATTTAGCACCAGAATGTCGGCTGGATGGGTCATAGCGCCACCTTCAGGATGTTGAGAACGGAAAACAGGGTCAGCAGGATAACGATCACCCGGCGAAACTGCGTCTGTGAGGCGGATGAAAACCGCAGCCCGCCGGCCCAGATGCCAAGTCCTAAAATGGGAAAGGCCAGCAGAACGCCGCTGAGGGTCTCGACCCCGGTCAACCCATTGGCATGCATGACAGGCAGGGCCATCAGATCAATACCAGTGAGAAAAACAATCATGGTGGCGCGAAACACGGCTGGTGCCAGAGGTTGCGCGGTCAAGAAGGCCGCTGCAGGCAGGCCACCAACTCCTGCGCTGTTGACCATGCCAGAAAGAACGCCAACCGAAAGATTGCCACCAAAGCCAATCTCCCGACGCAGCTGCCATCCACTAAGCAGGATGAGGCTGAGCACTAAAATTACTGCAGAGATGGCTAGACGCGCCTGAGCCTCCCCGAGATGCGCCATGACAGTCACCGAGGGAATAGTGGCGATCGCGGCCCCAACCAGCAAAGGGCGCACTCGGGACCAGTCAACATGGGAGCGAATGCCACGCGCCTGAAACAGGGTCATGGCTATTTCACAGGAGAATATCACTGGGATTAGTGGCAGTGGATTGGTAGTCAGCGCGGCCAGAATGATAAAGATCGCGGAAAAGCCAAAGCCAGAATAGCCGCGAATATAGGCCGCCGCAAACAATGCGGCGGCCAGATATGCCCCTTGGCCTGCTGTCAGATCAAAGGGCAGGTCCATCAGGTTCAGACCTGCTGTTCGCGCATGTCTGCGGGATCGATACCGGCAACCTCGACGGGCTTTTTCATCGCGTCGCGGCGGAAAGGCTCGCCCAGTTCCTGGTTGATCATCGCCTCGATGAGTGTGGTGATCCCGTTCTTTTGGTCTTCAACCGACTGCGCCAAGGCGGCCGTTAACTCATCCATGGTGCGGGCAATGACGCCTTTGAGGCCACAAGCATTGGCGATGCCAGCATAAGACACCTGCTGGTCCAGCTCGGTACCTACAAAGTTATCGTCAAACCACAGGGTCGAGTTGCGCTTTTCCGCGCCCCACTGGTAGTTGCGGAACACCACCTGTGTCACTGCGGGCCACTCGCCGCGACCAATTGCGGTGAGTTCGGTCACTGCGATTCCAAAGGCACCATCGCCGGAAAAGCCGACAACCGGCACGTCAGGGCAGCCGATTTTGGCGCCAACAACGGCTGGCAGGCCATAACCACAGGGGCCAAACAGACCAGGGGCGAGATATTTGCGGCTTTCATCGAAGGAAGGGTAGGCGTTGCCGATGGCACAGTTGTTGCCAATATCGGAGGAAATAATTGCCTCTTTTGGCAGGGCGGCCTGAATGGCACGCCAGGCCATGCGGGGGCTCATCCATTCTGGCTTGTCTGCGCGGGCGCGCTCGTTCCAGGTGGTGCCTGGATCGTCGTCTTCGTGATCCATCGAGGACAGCTGCTGTGCCCAGGTGGATTTCGAAGTAGAGATCAGCGTCATGCGGTCATCACGACCTTCATCCCCGGCAGTGTCCGAGAGTTTTTCGAGGATGGAAGACGCTACCTTCTTGGCATCGCCAACGATACCTACGGTGACCTTTTTGGTCAGGCCGATGCGGTCGGGGTTAATGTCGACCTGAATGATTTTGGCATCTGCAGGCCAGTAGTCGATGCCATAGCCAGGAAGGGTCGAAAACGGGTTCAACCGGGTGCCCAGGGCCAGGACTACATCGGCCTTGGCGATCAGCTCCATTCCGGCCTTTGAGCCATTGTAACCCAGTGGTCCGGCAAACAGCGGGTGCGAGCCAGGGAAGGCATCGTTGTGCTGGTAGCCGACGCAGACGGGCGCACCCAGTCGCTCAGCAAGCTCTTTGGAGGCTTCGATACCACCGGCGAGAACCACGCCGGCCCCGTTCAGAATGACCGGGAACTTGGCTTCGGAAAGCAAATCGGCTGCTTCTTGCAACGAAGCTTCACCGCCGCTGGGGCGTTCAAACTCAACAATTTGGGGCAGTTCGATGTCGACAATCTGGGTGAACATGTCGCGTGGAATGTTCAGCTGAGCAGGGGCAG
>CAJXIL010000193.1 GCA_913054455.1 uncultured Roseobacter sp. | reverse complement strand
CCCGATTGGCTTGATCTGATCTAGTAATAGACAGCCAAGAACCAAATAAGCACCACATGACTAAGACAACGTTGTTCGATTGTTTCTTCCGATATCAGTTGTGAAACCAAAAGGGGACATAACTGACGTGCGGCAACGCGGCTTTGAAATCAAAACCGCTGCCTGCCGCGCGATCTCTTGGCTACGACAAGAGCATCGGATTTGGATTTTTCTTGGTTTGGTGGCGATAGCGAGAGCAAAACACCCGGTCCCATCCCGAACCCGGAAGTTAAGTGCCTTTGCGCCAATGGTACTGCGGCTTAAGTCGTGGGAGAGTAGGTCACTGCCAAACCTAGTAAAATCCAAAACTCAATTCGATAACAAAATAGAATACCCTTCAGATCAAATAGCCCTGAAGGGGACACGCAGAATTGCTACCGGCAATGATGCAATAGTCCTCAAATCGCCCAAAAGGCGGTAGGACAAACGGGATCAACTAGCGCTCCGCGCGGTAGCCCAAATAAAGTGTCGCGGGATGGAGCAGCCCGGTAGCTCGTCAGGCTCATAACCTGAAGGTCGTAGGTTCAAATCCTACTCCCGCAACCAACGATCCTTGTAAAGTAGAAGCCAACGACAAAGCCCCTTCGGGGGCTTTTGTCGTTCTACCGCTAAGCTCTTGATGCACTTGTTGAAGTTTAGAAAGCTCCGCTGCAATGCGGGTGCTGCCCATTGTGGTTGCAACCGACAGAATGCCTGCCAGGTCGCCAATCAGATCAACCGTCAATTCGTCACCCCGCTCGTTTGGGGTGAGGACTATTTTGTCGATCATCCCGCGAAGATGCTGTGAGGCTTCGGCCTCTGGCGACGAACTCGATATTCACCATGCGGGGCAATCGCATCCCTTTAGGCAAATCGTACAAGGCTATGATTCGCGAATAGGTCCCGAAATTGCCATTCCCAAAATCGGAGCAGGGCGATACCGGCTCGTCGAGGTACAATCGACGCCAATCCACAAGATGTGCCCGCTGGCGACATGAGGGCTCTGAGGACGCATACCTCCTCCCCAAATGTACTACTTAAAGAATTGATTGACTTGAGTATTCAACTCTATCTTGCCAGTTTTGGAAGATTGAAGAACAACAACCAGAAAAAAAGGAACATGAAAGACCAAGATGACTTTGTCAAAGCCTTGAAATCAGTCCTTTGTGAAGGCGCTTCGCGGAAAATTTTGGATTCCGTGAGCTCCCCGGTGGGTCGTGGTGTTACTCCCGAAATGCGAGATTTGGCGTCTTGGGCAAGGAACCTTAGCGGCGAGGATCTAAACAATGTTCTGTGCTTGATAGAGAAAGGCATTGACCAAACAGTGTTTGGATTTCTCTGCGTTCTGGATGGCGTTCGCGCGATCGAGCCGATGGGAGAAAAGGGTAGTCTGCAACTCAGGTATTTAGGGCCTGAGGGAACAAAGGTAAATCTTACCCGGGAAGAAGGCGAGTTCCTGCACGACGCGTACAAAGGTTTGGGCGAGTAACCGGTGCCTATCAAATTTAAGGCCTGACTTAGCGTTGAAAGGTGCCACAATTGAATGCGTTTGAAAGATATCGGAACTGTCGAGGCTCCTCAGGGAAGTATCCAGAGGGAGGGAATTCGAGAAATCAACTTTCATTTGAAAGCAGATGCCATAGCCTCCTTCCTGACAAGCAAAGTCAGGAAGGAACACATCGACTGTGATAGCTTCAATCGCCTGTTTTTTATTCCTAGAATTCCCAATTTGTTGAGGGAAGAGCCCCAGATCAAATACAAATCCCTCTGCGTGGATGTACCCATTGACTGGGCGGCATATGAGCAGGTTCAGGACAGCGCGCAGGGATTTGGGGTATTTATTTGTGATTTCTACCGACTTGGCATCGCTTACCTTCGGCCTGAACAGGGATTGCCGCAGGAGACCATGCTTGCCTGGGTCGATGCGTTTGAGAGGGCGGGGTACGAACATACAGGTCTCTTCAAGAAACGCGTTTTCCGGCAGGTCGGCCTAACGGCAGAATTGCATTGCAAGGCTGATTTTCATGCTTTTCAGCTTCGCCTCATTGTGAAGAAGGGCAAAGAAACCCTGCTTGATGAGGTCATCCTCACGGAAGATCCGGATCCCTTGCTGTATCATCACAAATTCAAGGAAATAGAACTTCGGGATGGTCAAATCGTGGTAACCATGCGGCTTGGGCAGGAGTTTCTTTTTGCCAAGCCAGTTCTTGATATTTTGCCTGAAGCTTGCGCTGGTTCTGTTTGATTCACCAAAGCTTGGTTTTTCCAGGGCGAGGCTATGACTGCATGCGAATGTGGTGCATTCCCAAGGTGGTGGCAGACAGGGCGGTTCCCATTCAAAAATATCTGTTCCGCACACCGTGACCGAAAAACTGTGCGAGTGAACGCGGCGGACAGGCCTGCGATCTGGTGGTCGCATTGTGCGAGGACTTCAACCATCGTCCCTCGGCAGACCAGCCTCGCTGGCATAACACTTTAAGAACACGGTAACGGGCCAAAAAGGCACAAACCCTAACAGAGCAAACTCAACTTAGCGGATGCCAAGGGGAGCAGGGCATTACAATCGAATTGGTCCCCCAATTGGGAAATACACGATCTGCGGCCGAGCGATGGGGCTTGGATCTGACGCAGCGCGTGCCCTTCTTGCCGCGTCGAGACTGATAACGCCATCTGTGACAGGTTGTCGGTTCACCCCAAGTGGCCAAGCGGTTAGAAGGCAGGGAACAACTTACCCACCTGCCCTTGCTCCGGAGCCTGAACATGACCACGCCTAAGCCCGTCGTTCTTTGTATTCTTGATGGATGGGGCAGTGCTGAACCCGGAGAGGCAAATGCGCCGTATTTGGCGCAGACGCCGGCCTTTGACGCGCTGATGGCAGCTGGCCCGCAGGCTCGATTGGTGACCCATGGACCTGATGTAGGTCTGCCGCGCGGCCAGATGGGTAACTCGGAAGTAGGCCATACAAATATTGGCGCTGGTCGGATGGTTGCGATGGACCTTGGGCAGATTGACCTGGCGATCGAGGATGGTTCATTTGAGCAAAACGCGGCCCTTTTGGCGTTTATTGCAAGGTTGAAAGAAACAGGCGGCGCAGCGCATCTGATGGGGCTGGTCTCCGACGGGGGGGTGCACGGGCATATTACCCATATTCTGGCAGCCATTCGCGTGATTTCTGCGGCGGGCATCCCTGTTTGGTTGCATGCCATCACGGACGGCCGCGATGTGGCCCCCAAATCTGCCTATGGGTACTTTGAGGAGCTTGCCGAAGGTATGCCGCTTGGGGGCAAAGATGCACGCGCTAGAATCGCGACTGTCACCGGGCGCTATTTTGCCATGGATCGCGACAACCGTTGGGAGCGGGTGAGTGAAGCCTATGGCGCCATGATACGGGGCGAAGGGCGCAGTGTCACGGATGCGCATGATGCGGTGACCCATGCATACAACCAATCGGAAACGGATGAATTCATCGGCGCCAGCGTGCTGCGTGGCTATGACGGTGTGAAAGATGGCGACGGGTTCTTTTGTCTGAACTTCCGGGCAGATCGTGCCCGCGAAATCCTGCGGGCCATCGGCGAGCCAGGCTTTGCTGAATTCGACACTGGGCCTCGCCCCACACTCGCGGCGCTAATCGGGATGGTGGATTACTCCAAGGACCACAATGCCTATATGACCACTGCCTACCCCAAGGCGAAACTGGTCAACACCCTGGGTGAATGGGTGGCAAAACAGGGCAAGCGTCAGTTTCGCTTGGCCGAGACAGAGAAATACCCACATGTGACCTTTTTTCTGAATGGCGGAAAAGAGGAGCCAGAGGAGGGCGAAGACCGCGCCATGCCCAAATCACCGAAGGTGGCGACTTATGATCTGCAGCCAGAGATGAGCGCGCCGGAAGTGACCGAGAAGTTCGTCGAAGCGATTGAAGCGGGCTATGACCTGATTGTGACCAATTACGCCAATCCCGATATGGTGGGTCATACGGGTGACATTCAGGCGGCGATCAAGGCTTGCGAGGCGGTGGACCTGGGGCTGTCTCAGGTGGTTGCTGCGCTGGAAAAGGCTGGCGGCGCTATGCTGGTGACGGCGGACCACGGGAATTGCGAGGTCATGTTGGACCCCGAAACCGGCGGGGCACATACGGCCCATACCACCAATCTGGTGCCCTTGGCGCTGGTTGGCGGACCCAAAGGCGCCGGGCTGCGCAATGGCCGTCTTGCCGATCTTGCTCCCACCCTGCTAGAGCTTATGGGTCTGCCCAAGCCGGATGAAATGACCGGTGAGAGCCTTTTGACCTGAGACCCAGACCAAAAAGACTGAGCCATATGATAAAACGCGCCACCGGGCTGCTTCTTTTTCTGACGATCAGCTTTGCCGCGCCGCTGCAGGGGCAGCATGCGCCTGCCGAAGCGGCGCAGGCTGCGGCGGGCCAGTTGGAGGCCGCGACCCTTGCTTTGGAAGAGGCAGAGAGCGCGCGTGATCGCGTCAAAGCGCTGACCAGCACCGTACGCGCTTATGAGGCTGGGTTGGGCGCCATGCGCGAAGGGCTGCGCCGAGTGGCGCGGCGCGAATCGCAATTGCTGGCTCAGTTGAAATCCCGCGATGACGAGGTGGCCGAGCTGCTGGGTATCCTGCAGACTATTGAAACCTCAGCGCCACCGGTTCTGATGCTGCATCCTTCGGGGCCGTTAGGGGCGGCGCGGTCTGCCATGATGGTGGCAGAGGTCACACCAGGGCTTTATGCCCGTGCTGAAGCGCTGCGCCGGGATCTGGACGAGGTTCAGACCCTGCGCCTGTTGCAGCAAAGCGCCGCTGGCACGCTGGAAAAGGGTCTGACCGGGGTGCAGGAGGCCCGAACCGCGCTGTCCACAGCCATTGCGGATCGGACTGACCTGCCAATGCGCTTTACCGAAAACCCAGTGCGCACCGCCATCCTGATTTCTTCGACCGAGACGTTGAGCGGATTTGCCAGCGGCTTAGCTGAAATCGCTGGTGGGGCTGAAGAAATTACGCCGCTCGCGGCAGATATCAGGGCCCAGCGCGGAGAGATCTCCCTGCCGGTCGAAGGCCTGCTGTTACGGGCATTTAACCAACGTGATGCGGCGGGCGTTGCCCGTCCGGGCCTGCTAATCGCGGCTCGACCCCGTGCCTTGGTGACCTCGCCCACAGCGGCGACAATCCGCTACCGTGGCCCGCTTTTGAATCTTGGTAACGTGGTGATCCTTGAACCACAGCCCGATACGCTCTTTATTCTGTCAGGACTCGCAGAGGTTTATGGCGTCGCGGGTCAGGTGATCCCCGCAGGCACTCCGGTGGGCCTGATGGGCGGCAGTGCCCCACAGGCTGGTGCCATTTTGTCACTAAGTGGTGAAGGGGGTGGAACTGACCGGACAGAAACGCTCTATATAGAAGTTAGAATGGATAACAGCCCGGTGGATCCTGCAACATGGTTCCGCATCGGAAAAGGTGGATGAAGGTTTCATGAGAAAATTTGCCAT
>CAJXIL010000192.1 GCA_913054455.1 uncultured Roseobacter sp. | reverse complement strand
TTCCGCTCTTGATGCTGGCCTGGAAGGTCGCCCCTGCCATTGCCATGGGCAATACTGTGGTACTGAAACCGGCGGAATATACCTCGCTCACAGCACTGTTGTTTGCCGATATCTGCCAGCAGGCGGGCCTGCCCAAAGGCGTGGTCAATATCGTCACCGGCGATGGAGCCGTGGGTGAGATGATCGTCGCCGCAGATGTGGATAAGATCGCCTTTACTGGCTCCACCTCGGTGGGGCGACGCATCCGCGAAGCCACTGCCGGATCTGGCAAGGCGCTAACGCTCGAGCTGGGCGGCAAGTCGCCCTATATCGTCTTTGATGACGCCGATCTGGATTCAGCGGTTGAGGGCCTAGTGGATGCGATCTGGTTCAACCAAGGCCAGGTCTGCTGTGCGGGCTCGCGCCTGTTGGTGCAGGAAGGCATTGCCGATCGGTTCTATTCCAAGCTCAAAGCCCGCATGGACAAGCTGCGCATTGGCAGCCCGCTGGACAAATCCATCGACATCGGCGCTGTGGTCGACCCGGTTCAATTAGAAACCATCACTTCTCTGGTCGCGAGCAACCAGGCGGGCGAGACCTATCAGCCCAACCTGCCACTACCCTCGGAGGGTTGTTTTTACCCACCCACGCTGATCCAGGGGCTTTCGCCTGCCGACCCGCTGATGCAGGAAGAGATCTTTGGCCCAGTGCTGGTTTCCTGCACCTTCCGCACCCCGGCCGAGGCGGTGGCGCTGGCCAACAACAGCCGCTATGGGCTTGCCGCCACGGTTTGGAGCGAAAACGTCAACCTAACGCTGGATATCGCCCCCAAGCTGGTGGCCGGTGTGGTCTGGATCAATGGCACCAATATGTTTGACGCCGCCGCCGGGTTTGGCGGCCTGCGCGAAAGCGGCTTTGGCCGTGAAGGCGGCTGGGAAGGGCTTAGCGCCTATACCCGCCCCAAAGGCAAAGCCAAACCATTGGCGCCTGTTGCCGCCTTTACCGGCAAACTGGGTAGCCACGCAGCCGACCCAATAGATCGCACCGCCAAGATGTACATCGGTGGCAAACAGACAAGGCCCGACAGTGGTTATTCAAAGCCTGTTTTCAACGCGCACGGTGCACTGTTGGGGCATGTGGGCATGGGCAGCCGCAAAGATGTGCGCAATGCGGTTGAGGCCGCGGCTGGGGCCAAGGCCTGGTCCAAAATCACCGGCCATCTGCGGGCACAGATCCTGTATTACATCGGCGAGAACCTGTCGGCGCGCGCGGATGAGTTTGCCCATCGCATCGACACGATGACCGGCAAAAAGGGCGGCGCAAATGAGGTCGAGGCCTCCATCCAGCGCCTGTTCACCGCTGCCGCCTGGGCCGACAAATACGACGGTCAGGCCCATGGCGTGCCGATGCGTGCTGTCGCCCTGGCGATGAAAGAACCCGTTGGGGTGATTGGCGCGCTTTGCGCAGATGAAGCACCCCTGTTGGGGCTGGTCTCGGTCATGGCCCCTGCATTGGCCATGGGCAACCGGGTAGTATTGGCTGCCTCCGCGCCCTTCCCACTGGCAGCAACTGATTTCTATCAGGTACTGGAGACCTCGGATGTACCCGCAGGCGTGGTCAACATTCTGACCGGTGAAGCCAAGGATCTGGCTGAGCCACTGGCTGCCCATATGAATCTGGATGCGATCTGGAGCTTTTCATCAACAGATCTGTCGGCAACCATTGAAAAGGCTTCAGCGCTCAACCTCAAACGGACCTGGGTGACCAATGGCACCGCGCTGGACTGGGGTCTTGATCACAGCCGCAAGTTCCTCATGGAATCCACTGAAGTGAAAAACATCTGGGTACCCTACGGCGAATAGGGCGAAAACCCTGCAAGCTAAGTTTCAAAATGTCAGAGCCGAGGAAATCCCCGGCCCTGACACCTACTAATTTCCGCCTCCTGTTGCCGCCGCGCCTAGGCGCTTGGCCGGTCAAGGGCTAGCGATCAGACCCTCGGGGCGTCCAACCACAACAAAATGCAAATCCTCAGGCATCAGGATTTCACCCGCCACCCGATTGATCTCCTCCAGGGTGACCGCGTTGACCTTGTCATTGCGGGTCTGGACATAGTCGATGGGCAGGTCATCCATTTGCATCCCCACTAGGATCGAGGCAATCCGCCCGTTGCCATCAAAGCGTAGCGGATAGGCGCCTGTCAGATAGGTCTTGGCATCGGTCAGCTCTTTCTCCGTGACACCTTCGCTGGCGAGACGTTGCCATTCGCCCTGGATCACCGCAACTGCCTCTGCCATCTTGGTATTCGCCGATCCCAACTGCCCCATATAGACCGTGGCGAGATCCTGCGGCAGCAGATAGGAATACACCCCATAGGTTAGGCCCCGCTTTTCCCGAACCTCCTTCATCAGGCGGCTGTCAAACGAGCCACCACCCAGGATTTGGTTCATAATATAGGCCGCAAAGAACCTCGGATCATCGCGCGTGATCCCACTATGACCAAACAGTGCGACCGATTGTGGTGTGTCGTAATCAACGATGCTAACGCCACCGGAGATCGTAACCTCCGCCGGTCCGGGCAATGGCGCGCCCTTGGCAGACAGATCTCCAAGTAAGGCGTCCAAAAGCGCGCCCAGTTCAGCCGGGGTAATGTCACCAACTGCACTCACAAATAGTCTGTCACGGGCAAAAACGGCCTCATGAGCCGCAAAGATATCCTGTCGCGTCAGCCCAGAAACGCTGTCGATCGTCCCCTTCCCAGAGCTCCCATAGGGGTGCTCACCATAGGCCATAGCAGCAAAGGCCTGACCTGCGATCTTGTTGGGGTCTTTAAGATCCGAACGCAGCCCAGCTAGAATCTGCGCCCGCACCCGGTCCAGCGCATCCTGATCAAAACGCGGCTCATGCAGGGTTTGGTGCAAAAGCGCCATGGCTTCCTCGCGGTTTTCGCTGAGGAACCGTGCAGAGATCGACAGGCTGTCTCGGTCGGCGTTATAGCCAAAGCTGGCCGCCAGATTTTCAACGGCGCGGGCATAGTCCTGGGCGCCCATCTCGCCTGACCCTTCCTCAAGCAGCCCAGCCATCAGATAGGTGGCACCACGTTTGCCCGGTGCATCCAGCGAGGTGCCGCCGCGAAAGCGCAGTTCAAGCGCGGTAAAGGGGATCGAGTGATCCTCAACCAGCCAAGCGGTGATACCGCCCGGAGAAGTCACTTCGTTGATCTGGATCTCCGCCTGCGCGGGCGCGACCAAAATAGACACCCAGGCACAGACTGCCGCTGTCAAAGCTTTGAGACGCATCATTCGCCCTCCTCCTGTCGCATCATCCACCCCGTCACCGAGGCCTCGGGACGCAGCAGGTTTTGCGCTGCAGCAATGATTTCATCTGAGGTGACAGACTGCAGAATCTGCGGCCAGTCCTGCACATCCTGCACGGTCAGTCCCGAGGTCAGCGCCCGTCCGTAACGATTGGCGATCCCGTCCACATTGTCACGCGCGTAAATTTCCGAAGACCGCAGCTGCAATTTGATCCGCTCCAGTTGTTCGGCATCTACGCCCTCTTTCAGAAATCCGGTCAAGGTTGCATCCAGCGCCGCTTCGGCCTCTTCCAGGCTCACTCCTTGCGCCGGCACAATCAGAAAATCAAAGCTAGTCTTGTCCAGGGAAACACCGGAATAGAACGCCCCGGTGTAAACCGCGACCTGTTGGTCAAATTGCAACGCATTGGCCAAATAGGAGGTATTCCCACCGCCCAATAGCTCCGACAGAAGGTAAAGCGCGGCAGCCTCTTCCTGCGCGCCCTCGTTTCGCTCTGTTGCCAGATAGGCACGTTGGACATAGGGCTGCGCCACACGCGGATCACGAAAGATCAGGCGCCGCTCGGCATTTTGCGGTGGCTCTTTGCTGCGTGCTCGCACTTTTGGCAGATCGGAGTTGGCCGGAATGACACCATAATATGTTTCCGCCAAGGATTTGACCTCGTCGGGATCCACATCGCCAGAGACCACCAGAATTGCGTTATTAGGCGCATAGTATGTGCCGTAAAAGGAAAGGGCGTCTTCTCTATCCAGCTCTTCCATTTCGTGGCGCCAACCAATTATAGGCTGACCATAGCGATGGTTGAGATACTGGGCTGCGTTCAACTGCTCACCAAACAATGCGCGTGGATTGTTATCCGTACGCTGGTTGCGTTCTTCCAAAATGACTTCACGCTCGGTGAGAATCTCGTCTTCAGAAAGGCGCAGATTGACCATGCGATCGCTCTCCATCCGCATCATCAGCTCTAGCCGGTCGGAGGCAACCCGCTGGTAGTAAGCGGTGTAATCATAGCTGGTAAAGGCATTGTCGCGCCCGCCATTGGCCGCCACAGTTGCGGAGAGCTCTCCGGGGGCAAGGGTATCGGTGCCCTTGAACAACAGATGCTCTAGGAAATGCGCGACCCCGGATTGGCCAATTGGCTCATCCGCTGATCCTGCGCGATACCAGACCATATGCTGCACTACCGGCACCCGGTGGTCCTCAACGACGACGACTTGCATACCATTGTCCAAGGCAAAACTGGTCACCAGGTCATCCGGGCTAGACGCGCCATCCCCTGTCTTGGCCAGAGCGCCGGTCAGGCTGAAGCCCAGCATGGTGGCGGCCAAAGCAATCCTTGAAAACATTTGGCATTCTCCTCATTCTTGAAGTCGCTGCCCTAGGGGCTAGCCATATATCTGGTGCAGTCCTGCCCAGTCTTCAACCTACGCCCCTGACGCTTGGGCGCAAGCAACACTATCGCAAACGTGAATAGGACCACAGTCTGACTTTTCTTGCGGCATAACAGTAGCAAGACCAGGTTAAACAATAGATGAAGCAAAACTCTTCAACATGCGTAGGGGCAACCAACACAAACCGAGAGGTCAAAATCAAACAGGGCCGCCAAAGCAGCCCCGTTCGGTTCAAACTGTAACACCCGGTGCAACAGGTAAAACGCTGTTACTCTTCGTTGCGAGGCGGCGCCGATGGTGTTGCCACGCCAGCGCGGCGGAAGGCTTCATTCGCAGCAAAAGGATCAAGCGTCTGTTTCGAGTAGATTTGTTCGTAGCGATCGACCGGCGCAATCTTGATCCGCCCACCGCGACGTCTGCGCTTGAGAAAAGCCGCGTCTTCGCTGGCCAGGACCTGACGCACATCTGGCGACACACCATAGCGGCTGGAGGCGGTAACCAAGCCAGAGTCGGTGGCTGGGATCGAATTGCCCGGCAGCAGGGCATCTGGTTTGCCCCCCAGTGCCGCAACGGCCTCGGCCTGTGGGTTGGCGTCTGTGCGGTTTTGCCCGCCTGGGGTGGGGGTTGGCAGGGCGGCATAGTCTTCAGGAGCGCTCAGAGGTTTGGGCGGCAAAACAAGAAACTCATCCGGACCAGTGCCGGTGCTGCGGATATCACGCAGCTCTTTTGACCCACAGCCAGATACAGCCACAGCACAGATCAGCCCGATAATCGCCAGAGGAATTCGCATTTCCCCAATACTCCCGTCAGTTTCAACGCGGTTTTAGCCTATTTCCCAAA
>CAJXIL010000191.1 GCA_913054455.1 uncultured Roseobacter sp. | reverse complement strand
TGGCGGTTGCCATTGCGGTTGCCACCTACCTGGGTCTCAACCCTCCCGGCTTTGCGGCGCAGACCGTGGCCCTGGCCTTTGGCCTCGCGGCGGCCTCGATCTTCCCAGCGCTGATGATGGGGATCTTCTCCAAGAAGATCAACAACACCGGTGCCGTGGCAGGTATGCTGGCTGGTCTGGGCGTCACCCTGATCTACATCTTCCTGCACAAGGGCTGGCTGTTCATTCCGGGCACCAACTCCTTTACCGATGCGGATCCGCTGCTGGGTACAATTAAGTCGACCTCCTTTGGTGCCATTGGTGCCGCGGTCAACTTTGCAGTTGCCTATGTTGTGGCCGGCATGACCAAGGAAACCCCGCAGGAGATCAAAGATCTGGTCGAAAGCGTGCGCATCCCCCGTGGTGCAGGTGCAGCACAGGATCACTGATCCCCCACTGGACGGGCCTCTCCCTGAGGATATCCCTTTATGGTCCGTCCTTTTTTCTCCTCATGCCCGCCCTGGTTTCGGCCCGGGCGGGCATCCCCATTCTCTGCAAGTTGCCTCTTTTCAGAAAGGTGCTTTGATGCCGATTACTGAGACCGATCTGATCCGTTTTCTGACCTCTGTTCATCCCTATGACAGTCTAGAGCTCGCCACGCTGCATGACCTGGCGCCAAAATTCCAGGTCTTGCCGGTCACGTCCGGAGACAGCATCTATGAGCTCGGGGCCGAGCTTGCCGGGCTCTACCTGGTCCACCACGGTGAGGTAGAGGTCTTTGACGACAACGACATGGCAATCTCGATCCTGGGACCGCGCAACTCCTTTGGCGAACGCGGGCTGACACGCGGAGGCCGCGCAGCAACATCGGCTCGAGCCAGCATGGCGACCGTGCTCTTGCTGCTGCCGCGCGCCGATTTTGACGCGCTGATGCAGGCTGAGCCTGCGGTCAAACGGTTCTTTGACCGCCGCCGCCCTGAAACGCCCATTCAAAACGGACTGACCACAACCCGCGCTGAAAGCTTCATGGCAGCGCCCCCCGTGACCTGTTCTCCTGGTCTCACTTGCCAGGGGGCGGCGCAGCTGATGCGTCACCATCATATCTCTTGTGTCTGCATCAGCGATGGCGACAGGTTGCTTGGGATTTTGACGACCCGTGATCTAACGGAAAAACTGCTCGCCGAGGGCCTGCCTTTCTCGACCCCAGTGTCGCAGATCATGACCAAAGATCCGCGCAGCCTGCCGCCTTCGGCTATTGGATCTGACGTGCTGCACGCGATGATGGAACACCATATCGGCCATATTCCAGTCGTACAAAACCACCAATTGGTCGGGATAATCACCCAGACCGACCTCACTCGGTTTCAGGCGGTCAGCTCTGCCGAGCTGGTCTCCAGCATCGCTAGCGCCATGAGCGCCGAGGATATGGCCAGGGTCACCGCTGAAATCCCCCGGCTTTTGGTGCAGCTGGTCGCAGGTGGCAACCGCCATGAGGTGGTAACCCGGTTGATCACCGATATCGCTGATACCGTAACCAGACGCCTGCTCACCCTGGCTGAACGCAGGCTTGGCCCTGCCCCGGTGCCCTATCTCTGGCTCGCTTGTGGCAGCCAGGGACGTCAGGAGCAGACCGGGGTCTCGGACCAGGACAACTGCCTGATCCTGTCAGACGAGGCAACAAACGCGCATGACGGCTATTTTTCCGCCCTAGCTGAATTTGTCTGTGATGGGCTGAACACCTGCGGCTACGTCTATTGCCCGGGCGACATGATGGCGACCAATTCACGCTGGCGCCAGCCCCTGCGCATCTGGCGCGATTACTTTGGCGGCTGGATCACCAAACCGGGCCCTGAAGCGCAGATGTTGGCCTCGGTCATGTTCGATCTGCGCCCCATCGGTGGCGATGTGAGCCTATTTGAAGGGCTGCAAGCGCAAGTATTAGCCGCGGCCTGCGCCAATTCGATCTTTGTGGCCCATATGACCTCAAACGCGCTTAAACATACGCCGCCGCTGGGCTTGCTGCGCGGCTTTGCCACCATCCGCTCTGGTGAACACCGCAACACCTTGGATATGAAGCACAATGGCGTGGTGCCGGTGACCGATCTGGGACGGATCTATGCGCTGCAGGCCAAGATCCCCGCAGTCAATACCCGCGCCAGGCTGGAGGCGGGCGCTGCCGCTGGTGCGATCAGCCCCAGTGGCGCGCGCGATCTTTTGGATGCCTATGATTTGATCGCCCAGACCCGGCTGGAACATCAGGCGGATCTGGTCCGGAAGGGACAGGCACCGGACAACTACATGGCGCCCTCTGATTTGTCCGACTTTGAGCGAAGTCATCTGAGAGATGCCTTTGTCGTGGTAAAAACAATGCAATCGGCGATGGGGCACGGTAAGGGCATGTTGGGATAAGACATCGCGCTTGGGGTCTGTGAGAGCCTCCGGCGGGAATATTTAGGGAAAGATGAAATCGCCAGGTTTGGCAAAACAGCTTGGCAATCATGAGGGTTATTGATGTTTCTGGAACTGATCGCTGTGATTTTTGCCGGTATCGCTGTTGCCGGGGTGGTGATGTTGGCCAACAGTGCCACCGGTGGGCACTTGCCTCGTTGGCTAGCGCCAGTGGCTGCCGGTCTGGCGATGATCGGAGTTACCATTGCCTCGGAATATAGCTGGTACAGCCGCACGGCGGCCAATCTCCCCGAAGGGCTAGTGATTGCCGAAACGGTAGAGACCCGCAGTTTCTACCGTCCCTGGACCTATGTGGTTCCGCTGAGTGAGCGGTTTGTTGCGGTGGATCTGGCCACCCGGCGCAGCCATCCTGATCAGCCGGATCAGCATTTGGCTGAGGTTTTTTTCTTTGGTCGGTGGGCGCCGATCAGCCAACTGAGCATCCTGACGGATTGCGCTGCCTGGCGCCGGGCCGTGGTGGAGGCTGAAGCCCGCTTTGCCCAGGATGGCGCAGTTGCTGGTGTGAACTGGGTCTCACCGCCGGTAGATGACCCGCTGTTGACCATCAGCTGTGGAGGCTGAACCATGTTGACCCATCTGAGCCTGCGCCTGCGGATCTTTTTGTTTTTTTGCCTGCTGGCCCTGGGCGCGATTGCGGTTAGTCTGGGCAGCCTGTGGCTGAGCTATCACCGCGCTGCGACACCTGCCTTGATGGATCCCTTTGTCTTTGCGGGCCTGTTGGGGACCTTTGCAATTCTGGGGCTCTGCGCCGGGATCTGGCTGTTGTTCGACGAAAATGTTGCCAAGCCAATCGAAGCTCTGGCGGCGGAGATGCGGCTGCGTGCCCATGGGGGCGTGTCACGCGGGATTGACGCCAAGACCGCGCGCTATCTGGGGGATCTGGCCCCTGCGGCTGCCGGGCTCGCCGGGCAGCTGGGCGACACCACGCTGCTCACGGCGCGCAGTATTGCCGAGGAAACAGCCCGGCTGGAAGCAGACAAACGCCAGCTGACCACCCTGCTGAGCGAGCTGCCAGTGGCGACGGTCATGCTGACGGCGGATCATCGGATCGTGTTGTATGACGCCCAGGCCGCCGGTGTACTGGCGCAGATCGCCCATCCGCGCCTCAATGCCAGTCTGTTTGACTATCTGGACCCCGTCGCGCTGGAGGCCGCCTATGATCAAATGGTCAAAACAGGCAAAGACGTACAGGCCCAGGTTGCTGGCCGGGACGAAACCCAGAGCTATACTGTCACCCTGAAACCCCTGGGTCCAGGCGAGGGGTATGTGCTTATCTTTGATGCGGCCCTTGCCAAAATTGCACCCGAGGCGGCGCGCCCCTTGGTCTATGACTTTGATCTGTTGAATCGTCCGCTGCAAGAGATCGGTGATCAACCGTTGCACCAGCTGTGTTTTACGGTGTTTGACACCGAAACCACAGGACTGTTGCCGCATAAGGACGACATCGTCCAGATCGGTGCGGTTAGGGTCTTGAATGGTCAGCTGATAGAGGGCGAAGAATTTAACACCCTGGTCGATCCTGAGCGTCCCATCCCGGAGGCATCGACCCGAGTGCATGGGGTGAGCACCGCCATGGTACAGGGGGCACCAAAAATCGTTCAGGCTGCGGGAGAATTTCACCTCTTTGCCACCGATGCGGTGATTGTTGCCCATAATGCGCCCTTTGACATGGCCTTTCTACGTCGCCATGCCAAGGCAACCGGGGTGGCCTGGGATCATCCGGTCCTGGACACAGTTCTACTGAGCGCGGTGCTGTTTGGGGCCTCAGTGCCCCATACTTTGGATGCGCTCTGTGAGCGGCTGGACATCACCATTCCCCCTGCCCTGCGCCATACCGCCCTGGGCGATGCCCATGCGACGGCCTGCGCCCTGGTGCAAATGATCCCCATGTTGCAGGCGCGCGGCTTTGTTAGCCTCTCACAGGTCATTGAGCAGACTCAGCGCCACGGACGGCTACTGGAGGACCTCAATCCAGTGGACAATCACGGCAGCACATGGCAGGCAGGCAAAAAGACCTGAAGCGAGGCGCGCGATGCCAGAAACCAGTTTTATTCCCGGCGCTGATACGGCTCGGGCCTATCGGGATGCCCTGGGGTGTTTTGCCACTGGCGTTACAGTTGTAACGACCCTGACAGAGAGCGGCCCACTGGCGATTACAGTCAATAGCTTCACATCTGTCTCGCTTGAGCCGCCTTTGTTGCTCTGGTGCCCTGCAGGCAATTCTCTGCGCCACGATGCCTTTGTCGCGGCTGAGCGTTTTGCCATTCATGTGCTCGCCGAAGACCAGCTTGAGCAGGCTGAGCATTTCGCCCGTAATGGCGAAGGTTTCACCCAGGAAAACTGGCGCAAGAGCCGGGCTGGTACCCCTGCCCTGTCCGGCAGTATTGCACGGTTTGAGTGCCAGAAGTTTGCGGCCCACCCCGCCGGAGATCACACGATCGTTCTGGGTCAGGTTACCCATGTTATGACCCGTCCTGGCAAGGGTCTGATCTTTAAACGCGGACAATACGGTGGCTTCCTAGAACAGATCTAGGCGCTCTTCGCTTTGATCCCACAGCGAGGCATCAGTAAAAAACCCGCCCAACCATATGGTTGG
Organism: uncultured Roseobacter sp.; assembly: GCA_913054455.1. GTDB lineage: Bacteria > Pseudomonadota > Alphaproteobacteria > Rhodobacterales > Rhodobacteraceae > Pseudophaeobacter. The sequence continues at coordinate 547 of CAJXIL010000191.1, read as the reverse complement.
GCGGGTTTCATTCTAGCATTCCATCATCTTCGGCCTAATCAAGACCCAAGGCACCAAAGGGCTTACTTCAAAGCCGCGTCAGTGATGACATGGGTCCAGGCACCTTCGGGCATTTTAGTGATAACCGGCGAGGAGCCACCTTCGAGCAGGGTCTGAACTGTGCGCTCATAGTCGGCAGGGTCCAACGCGCCATTGCTGCCTGCGGTCAGCTTGGCCACTTCACGCATCATGCGCTGCTGGTGGACTTCGGTCTGCGCACCGGAAGCATCGTTTTCCAGAATGATATCTGCTGCCTCATCAGGATTGGCTTCGGCATATTTCCAGCCCTGCATAGAAGCGCGCACAAAACGCTCCATCTTGGAGACAAAGGCAGGATCGTCTAGGTTTTCTTCCAGAACATAAAGACCATCTTCCAGCGTGGCGACGCCCTGGTCCTCGTATTTGAAGGTGATCAGCTCGTCTGCGGACACACCAGAATCGATCACCTGCCAGTATTCATTGTAGGTCATGGTCGAAATACAATCGGCCTGACGCTGCAGCAGCGGAT
>CAJXIL010000190.1 GCA_913054455.1 uncultured Roseobacter sp. | reverse complement strand
CCGGACTTCATGGCATCGATCAGTTTTGCGACCTCGTCAACAACTTCGACCGGGATATCCGGGTGGAAGGACCCGATACGCATTGCTAACTCGTTGCTGATGTTTGCCCGATAAAGCACGCCGTCCAGCTCGCCTGCGGCCGCCCGCTCCAGGTAAGAGCGCATGTTGCCACGCACATCCAAGATCGCGGACTGCAGAATTTCCGGCCATTCATTGATTGCATCTCGGTAGATCCCAATGCCGTAGACGCCCTTTTCCTGCACGGCCTGCATAGCCCCGAGCGTTGCGCTGTCCATGGTCGGCCAAACAACATCCGCGCCCTGCGAAATCTGATTCAAAGCGGCCTCCTTACCTTTGGCAATGTCGTCCCAGTCGCCCGTCCAGGTCACCAGTACACCGACGTCAGGGTTTGCAGCCTTGGCGCCTGCCTCATAGCCCGCCACAGTATCCGTGGTGAACTTGAACTTTTGCGCGGCGATGATGCCAATCGTGTCGGATTGTGTCATCGATCCGGCAATATAGCCCATGAGATAGGCAATCTGACTGAAGTAAAAATCAGCATTGGCAACGTTCGCCTTGGTGCCAAGGCCATTGTTGACCATGAACATGGTTTCCGGAAACCGGCTTGCGACACGTTCCACGGCGTCCTGGAATTCACCACCATGGCCGATCACCAGGTCATATCCGCGACGGGCGTAGTCGCTGAGCACTTCGATCTGCTCGGGCTGGTGCACGCTTTCGGAAAAGGTGGTCTCAAAACCAAGGGCCTCACCGGCCTGCGTCAAACCTTCAAACCCTGCCTGGTTCCAACCATTGTCAGAAATTGAACCTGGCATCACAATAGCGGCCCGTTCAAAGTCATCGGACGCTGCAGGACCGGCCAACATCAGTGCCGCAAGTCCTGCTAAGATGTTATGTTTCAGTGTCATTTATCTTCCTCCCGAGTTGATATGTTGTCAAAGTTTGCAGGGGGAAGCCGGACGTGAAAAGCGATGGTTTCTCACGTCACGGCTGAGTTTTATCTATGCTCGCGATCATAAGGCAGTCCCACACTGGCCGGGGCACTGGCCTTGGCCCCTAGGATCACCAAAGCGATCAAAGAAGCGATGTAGGGCAGGATTAGGAACAGCTGATAGGGCACTTCCGGCGATGAGAACTGCAGTTTGAACTGGGCCGCGTCACAGAAGCCAAAGAACAGAGCTGCACAAACAGCACCGATCGGTGACCAGCGTCCCAAGATAATGGCAGCCAGAGCGATGAACCCTTTGCCGGCACTCATGCCTTCAGCAAAGACATAGACCTGTGAAAGGACCAAATGCGCCCCCGCCAGAGCTGCCAAGGCGCCGCTAATCGAGATCGCAAGATACTGCAGACGAAAGACCGGGACACCTGCCAGGTCGGCGGCTTTTGGGTTTTCACCCACCGCACGCAAATCCAGCCCCTTATGCGACTTCATGAGCCAATACCAAGCCAGGACGGCGATGCCGATCAGCAGGTAGAACAGCGGGTCTTGTGAAAACAGCGATGGGCCTAGGACCGGGATGTCTGACAGCAGCGGTATGCGGATTTGGGTGAACCCTTCAACGCGCGCACCACCGGCTTGCGCTCCAAAAATCTGGCGCGAGAGAAAGGCCGTCAGCCCGGCCAATAGTAAGTTGAGGGCAATTCCTCCGACCAGTTGATTGATGCGCAGGCGAATGGACATGTAGCCGAGAAAAAGCCCCGAGAGCAGACCGCAGATAACGCCGCAACCGAGCCCGATCAGAGCAGAGCCCGTCGCAAAGGAACCTGCCGCTGCCCCCAGGGCACCGGCCAAGATCTGGCCCTCCAGACCGATGTTGTACAACCCGCTTCTTTCCGCGATCACGCCACCTAGGGCGGCAAAGGCGATAGGGGTGCCTAATCGTGCGGTTCCGGCCAGGACGTCGCCCAATAAAACAAGATCAACCATGGGCTAAGCCTCTTTCTTTTTACTGTGCTTCTGGCGGCCAAACAGGCCCCCAATCAACAGGTTTTTCAGGATGGGTTTCGATGAATTTCGCGGTGCAACAAGGGCAGCAGCAACAAAGACGACGACAAGCCCCTCGACCACTTCGATGACTGAGCTGTCAACACCGATAGCGCGTTGCATCGTACCGGCCCCCGCGGACAGCCCGGCCAAAAACAGAGCAGTCAATGGCGCGACAATCGGGTTGAGAGCCGCAAGAAAGGCGACAACAATGCCGTCGTAGCCATATCCGTCACTGAACAAATGGAAGAGCCGATACTTCAAACCGATGACTTCGATTGCCCCGGCCATGCCCGCGAGGCTCCCGCCGATCAACATGGCGCGGATGATGGTCTTCTTTTGATCCACTCCGGCGTAGGCGGCTGCCCGGGCATTGCGGCCAACCAGGTCTAGCTGGAACCCAGAAGGCGTGAACCGCAGCCAGAAATACAGAATGAGCGCCATGGACAACCCAAATACGAACCCCGCATGGGCATCTGAACGGGGCATCACAATAGGCAAACGATAGGCTTCAGCAACCTCATTCGAATAGGGATAGGGAGCCCCCTCTGCCAAGAGTGGTCCGGCGACAGCATAGCTAACGATGTGGATCGCCACGAAGTTCATCAAAAGCGTCACAATGACTTCGTTGGTGCCGCGATAGGCCTTTAGATAAGCTGGTATCGCGGCCCATAAGGCTCCGCCGATGGCGGCGGCCAGAAAGATCAGCGGCACCCCCAGCGCAGCGGGTAGGTCTGGGGCGGCCAAGGCAAAGACCGCGCCAAATAGCCCGCCTATGTATATCTGGCCTTCGCCTCCGATATTAAACACGCCCGCACGCATCGGAATGATCACAGCGAGGCCAGCCAAAAGCATAGGCGAGGCTTTCACCAAGGTGTTGGAAAACCCCCAATAGTTCAGGAAGGATTCAAAAAACAGAACCTTGTAGGCCGCAAAAGGATTGTGCCCGTCGAACAGGATCAAAAAGCCACCTACGGTCAATGCAAGAAGTAGGGCTACTGCAACTCTGCGCTGCATGATCAAGCTATTCATATTACCTCCTCCGGCGATGCCGTCATTAAAAGCCCAATGTTCTGAAGCGTGGTGTTCTGTGGATTGACAACTCCGGTGATGCGTCCAAACGCCATGACGGCCACGCGATCCGAGATCTCCAGAACATGGTCTAACTCTGTCGAGATATAGAGCACCCCGACGCCGCTCTGGGCGACGGCGCGGATCTGGTCCTGAACGAATTGCGTGGCCCCGACATCAAGACCTTTTGTCGGTTGCACGACCACCAATAGGTTCCGCGCTCGAGCTACCTCGCGGGCCAGAACGATCTTTTGCTGATTGCCGCCGGACAGGGCTGAGGCATTCAATTTTGGATTGGACGGGCGAATGTCATAGGCTTTGACGGCGTCTTCGGCGATTTTGCCGATCGCACGCCTTGAAATCATCCCACCAGACATAAACTTGCGCTCACCAATCGAGCGAAAGGCGAAATTCTCTTCGACACTCAGTGACAGGACTAGCCCCTCTGCGTGACGGTCTTCGGGCACAAATCCGATGCCCTCAGCGATGCGCGCAGCGATGGAACTTCCGGAAATCTCCTTGCCGCCGAGAAGGATTGTCCCGCTCGTCTGCCGCTTCAACCCCGTGATCACTTCGCTGAGTTCGGTTTGTCCATTGCCGTCAATGCCCGCAACCCCAAGGATCTCCCCAGCGTGCAGAGTTAGATCAACCTCCTTCAATATCTCAGCACCGCTGGAGGTCGTGAGGCTGACATCAGAAACAACCAACGCTTTCGCGGCTCGCGTCGTATCCAGGCGCATCTCATTGGTGTTTGGTTTCTCCGCGGGTTGGTCGGCATCAACTTGCCCCATCATTAGGGCCGACATCTGGGCCATCGGTGTGCTGGCCACTGGCAGAATGCCTTCAACACGGCCATGCCGCATGATCATGACGCGATCCGCAATCTCTCGGATTTCGTCGAGTTTGTGGCTGATGAAAAAGACCAGGCACCCAGTGGCAACAAGCTTGCGTACCCCCTGCAGGAAAGGCGCCACTTCGGTTGGAGCAAGAACACTGGTGGGTTCATCCAGGATCAGGATCGACACGTCGCGAAACAGAGCCTTCAGGATTTCCACCCGCTGCTTCATGCCGACGGCCATATTGGCCACAGGCACATTGAAATCCACGGTGAAGTCGAAATCATCACATAGCTGGCGAATGCGCGCGCGCGCCGCTGGACCACGTTTTTCACGAGGAAGCCCGATCAGAATGTTATCCTCAGCGGTCATGGCGCCAACCAGGCTGAAATGCTGGTGGATCATGCCAATTCCGTACTCGATAGCCGCTGCGGGACTGGTGACAGAAATCTGCACCCCATCCAGTAGTATCTGGCCGCTGTCAGGCTGATAGAGACCGATTAAGACACTGGCGAGCGTAGTTTTTCCTGCACCATTTTCGCCCAAAATCGCGATGCACTCTCCCTTTGAGGCAAGTAAATTGACATCATTTAGTGCGCGCACAGAACCGAAGGCTTTTCCCACCCCGGTAACTTTTAAGAATTCTTCCAAAACTACCTCCCAACTTTCGCACAATTTGACGGGAGAACGCCGAGCCACCTCAACCGATATGTTTTCATTCGACAGCTGAGAATTTCATACGTACGCAGTTGGCAAAGTGGGTTACGATGCTGGGGCGGCAAACTGATCCAAAGGAAAACAAAACAGCGCGATATGGCAAAGATACCATCTTTAAAAAGCATTCAGACCTTTGAGGCAGCCTGTCGGCACCTGAGCTTCAAGGACGCCGCCGATGAGTTGTGCGTAACGCCCACCGCAGTTTCCCATCAAATAAAGTCGCTAGAAGAACAGCTCGGTGTTCCCCTGTTTCACAGGCTAACGCGTGCTTTGAAGCTGACGGAGGATGGGGCGCGCTACGCGCCGTTTATAATTGAAGCTTTCAAGAACTTCGAGGCTGCGGCTCTTGCGCTAGAAGAGGATGTGCTTGAGGGAACCCTGACCATATCCACAACCGGCTCCTTTGCTGCAAACTGGCTGAGCCCAAGGTTGCGCAGTTTCTATGAAAAATACCCCGATATATCGGTGCTTGTACTGTCCAGCGATCAATTGGTGGATTTTAAAACAAGCAACGTGGATGTAGCCATTCGCTATGGCTCTGGAGACTATTCAGACAGCAATGTTGTATGGATTTTGAATGACAAGGTTGCGCCGGTTTGTAGCTTGGAAAAGGCGAAAACGCTTGTAAACGCTACAGACTTGCTTGGATCCAAACTCATTGAGTACAAATGGAGCGGGTTTTCAGAAACAGACCCGAGCTGGGCAAGCTGGATGAACGCCGTTGGACTCGCGGACAGAAAAGTCGAGCCCTATGTCACCTATTCCGAAGAACACATCTGCTTGTTGACGGCAAGTGATGGGCATGGCGTTGCTTTGGTCAGCCTGCTGGCCGCAGCACGCTTTCTGGAAAGGCAGATGCTTGTAGCCCCCTTTGACACAGCACTGGACAACAAAAGCTACTTTCTCGTTTGCCCGGAAACATATGCCAACCGGGCGCGTGTGCGGGTCTTCCGCGATTGGTT
>CAJXIL010000189.1 GCA_913054455.1 uncultured Roseobacter sp. | reverse complement strand
GAGAGTCTGCGCGGATCGAATGTGTCGCGGAAGGATGGCCTCATATAGCGGCTTTCACGCAAAGCGCAAGGCGAAATGGTAGATGACACACGTTAGGCGCGCATAAGCAATCTTCTGAGCCGCTTTCTGGGGTGAGTTGCGATCCGTATACCTATGGAAATAAGTGAAAAAGAGCGGAAATTCAACAATTCCCTGCCTTCTGCCCCATTGTTGCCTCATTCTTCGCGTCAACCTTGGTTAACAAAAGGTTAACCCACACAAAGTGGTGACGATCGGGCAGATAGAGGTAGACTATGAGCATATCGAGCGAGGCAAGCCTGCCCTATGGGCAGCAACATCGCAGCAGGTTTGCGGGCAGTGCGCTTGCCAGTGAGAGGCTCGCAACGGCGATGCCGCTGGTTTTGAACTTCGAGGCAAATTGGCGACTGCGCACCGTTTTGTTGCGCGGCTTGGGGCTCGCCATGATGGTTAGCGCCAGCGGGCTTTGGTTGTTTCCTAGCAGTATTTCTGATCCGGAACTAAACCTTCTGAAGGTCGGCCTTTCGGTGCTGTTTTTTGTACTTGGCGCGGTGTTGATGACCACGCGTGACCTGCGCAATCAGCCAGAGGCATGTTTTGACCCGGTGCGCCGTGAATTACGGGTGCTGCGCCGTGATGCTCATGGGCAGCCCAAGACGGTGCTGCGTCGCAGCTACGACACCATTGGCGGCGCCCGCTTAAGCAATGGCGCGGTGCAATTGTTTGAAAATGATGGCAGCCTCCTGATTGAGGTGCCCCTTGGTAGTTCCGCCGCGCGTAGTCAATTGCGGGACCAGCTGAGCGGAGCCGTACAATTGTTCAGCTAACCCGTTCACTTCCGCGTGATCGGCACGGTCTGGCACACCTTAGATTGCTAATAAACACAGGGCTCTGCGTCACCGCGCAGAGCCTTTGTTCTTTTCTCAACAGGTTATGTTGGAAAATGCCGGTTTCATTTTGTTGTCCAAGGTTACAAATTCATTTCGTACGGTGAAAACACCTTCAAAACGACTTATCTCCAACGGAGCCTGAACTTATGAAAAAAATCCTAGCTGCTGTAGCACTTGTCGGCCTGAGCACCACCGCAGCCCTCGCGGCCCCCGAGAAATACGTGCTGGACTCCAGCCACAGCCAGGTTGTGTTCAACTATAACCACCTCGGGTTCTCGACAACTTGGGGCATGTTCTCTGGCTTTGAAGGCGAGATCATGTTTGATCAAGAGGCCCCTGAAAACTCCAGCGTTTCCGTCTCCATGCCGCTGAGCTCGATGCTGACAGGCTGGCAGGCCCGTTTCGACCATTTCATGTCCAAAGACTTCTTTGGGGCCGAGGGGGACGAGCTGGTCACCTTTAAATCGACCAAGATCGAAGTGACAGGCGAAACCACTGCCAAGATCACAGGCGATTTGACACTGAATGGCGTCACCAAGCCGGTAGTGCTGGACGCGACATTGAACCAAGTTGGTGATCATCCGATGGCGGGCAAGCCCTGGGCTGGTTTCAATGCAACCACCACACTGGTGCGCACAGACTTTGGCTTGGGTAAATTTGCACCCTATGTCGGCGATGAAGTGCCTCTGCAGATCTCTGTTGAAGCGATGAAAGCTGAGTAACAGCTCCTTCGCAGCTTTGAGCAATGAGATTGAAGCGCCGCGTCCCATAGGGATGCGGCGCTTTTTCATGTAACAGACCCTGGCGGCAATCCCGCGCTGCTGCCTCGTCGCGTGACCATAAAACCATGGCGGCATTTTGTGATGCCAAACCCCTCAAGCTGCAGGCTATCAGAGAGAGCGTTGAACTGCGGGTTTGCGAGCATGAGGCCCTCTATCTGAAACTCCTCAACCCTTGGGTGGTGGTCTTCGATATCCCACAGCACCCGCAACAGGCTGTCCTCAGGGCGTTCGTTGCTCTTTAGATAAAAGACTGCACTGCCCTTCGTGAGGGTGCTTTGCCGCGCGAACCATTTGGCGTTTGCGACTGACCAAACAAGCCAGAGCGTGCCAACCTATTTTCTAGAGTGGTTTTTATCGTAGGAAATGCGAGTTAACATCCCGACAGAATGGCGCAGATGTGGCTGGCTGTCGATGCTAGCCCAGCCCCCCCTACACCAACCGGTAGCGATGGTCCAGCACCCGGCCAATCGAGAATAAGAAAACCTCCCCAGGTTACCCTAGAGAGGTTTGGCGCGTGGTGTGAGTGGTGGGTAGTGAGTGGGGCGCGCCGTTAGTTAGTCTGTTGAGCGGTCAGAGAAATATCCAGAACTACATCAAAGCCCAAAGTGCCTTCATCTTGGGTGCCTGCGCCGATGTCAAAGTCGAGCCGGTTCACCACCGTTTGGCCCTGCATCTGTGCCGTGTCGCCGTTGATTTGCAGGGTAAAGGGCAAGGTGAGGGGCTGGGTTTTGTCACGGATCGTCAGCTCTCCGACTGCTTGATAACCGTTTTCCAGCTTTTCCAACTGAGCCTCAAACCGGGCTTTGGGGTAGGTGGAGCTATCAAAGTAATCCGCCCCCATAGCCTGATCCGTGACAGTGCCAAGGGTGAGCGAGGCAATGTCGATTTCAACCGCGACATGGCCAGCGGGGCCAGCAGCGGCGGGGTCGTCAAAGGTGATCTCTGCCTGCCAATTGGCGAAAGATCCGCTGACGCCACTACCCATCTGCTGGATCGTGAGGCCAAGAGTGCCCTCTTGCACCTCCCAGTTCCCAGCGCTCACTGTTTCAGTCGTCTCACCAGACGCGGGGGCCTCGGCGGTCTGTTCTGTGGTACGATCCGCCTCAGCGTGGCTATGACCGTTGTGACTATGAGCATCTTGGCCCAGCATGACACCGCCCGTTAGCACGGCCGCCCAGATCACCAGGGCAATGCCAGCAGGAGCCAGACTGTGCTTTTGCGCGGGCGGAGTTGGCAGATCGCCTGATTTGGGCAACATGCGGCGCAGCGTTGCATCGCGGTCAATCACCACATGTTTCAGCGCGCCGGCCACATGGAGCCCAAAGGTGACAAGCAGGGCCTTGGTGGAAATCCAGTGCAGCGCACCAAATAAGCCTGCGGTGGCTTCTGACTTGGCGACAAAGGGCAGATCCTGGCCAAAGGGCCACCAGATAGGGGCAAAACCTGTGCTGGCCGCATGGTGGATCCAGCCGGTCAAGGGAGTTGCGACCATGGCCCCATAAAGTACCCAGTGCACAACCTCTGCCGCCAGGGCTTCAGGTTTGTTTTCAGGGTGCAGTAGGCCCGGTTTGGGCTGCGACAGCGCCCAGAGGATCCGGGCCAGCCCGGTAAAGAAGGCAGCAACGCCTATGGTCTTGTGGATTGTGAACAGCAAAACGGCGCGCGATAGAGTCTGCGCGGAGCCGTCAAAGCTGGCACTTTGGATTTCGTGAGCCAAATTGTTGGCAATCAGTCCAATAAGAAAGGCGGAAATTAGCAAAAGAGCGGTGAGCCAATGAAAGCTCTTGGTGACACTGCCGTAGCTGGAGGTGGTGTTTTGGGCGGACACGGGGGCGGTTCCTTGTGCAGGTTGGGTACTAACCAATCTAGCCATGCAGAAAAACCATGCAATGGGGGCCTATGTCCGCCTGTGAACAGCGACTGTGCAGAGTGCGGCAAAAACCGCGTTTCCTTCACCGCCAGCCTTGGCGCTAAGTTATGTGGGCAAGGGGGAACTCTAGCCAGTTCTCTTGTACGTTGGGTCAGCTGAGGCTAAACCGGGGAAAACGACAGTGAAGAAAGTGACCCTTAATGACGATCGCATTTGTATTTCCGGGGCAGGGCGCCCAGGCCATCGGAATGGGCCAGGCATTGGCAGAGACTTATCCGGCGGCAAAGGCTGTCTTTGAGGAGGTCGACGCGGCGCTGGAGGAAAACCTTAGCAAATTGATCTGGGAGGGCGACATTGAGACCCTGACCCTGACCCAGAATGCCCAGCCAGCGCTGATGGCCACGTCTTTGGCGGCGATGCGTGCCCTGGAGGCCGAAGGCATTGCGATTGATCAGGCTGCATTTGTTGCCGGGCATTCTCTGGGCGAATATTCAGCGCTGGCCGCAGCCGGCTCGATTTCCGTCGCTGATACCGCGCGCCTGCTGCGCACCCGGGGCGAAGCCATGCAAAGCGCCGTTCCGGTTGGCATTGGTGCCATGGCCGCTCTGTTGGGTCTTGATTTTGCCACCGTAAAAGAGGTCGCCGCCGAAGCCGCCGCGCCAGGCGAAGTGGTTCAGGCCGCCAATGACAATGATCCCACTCAGGTGGTTGTCTCTGGTCACAAGGCCGCTGTGGAGCGCGCTGCTGAGATCGCCAAAGGGCGGGGCGCTAAACGTGCAGTAATGCTGCCGGTCTCGGCTCCGTTTCATTGTGCGCTGATGCAGCCCGCTGCGGATGCCATGGCTGAAGCCCTGGCAGCGGTTGAGATCAAAGCCCCGGCCGTGCCGCTGATTGCCAACGTGCGTGCCGATGTCGTGCGCGACCCGGCTGAAATACGCCAGCTGTTAGTCGAGCAGGTCACCGGTTCGGTGCGCTGGCGCGAAAGCGTTCAGGTCATGGCCTCCAAGGGCGTCACAGAATTTTGGGAAATAGGGTCGGGTAAGGCCTTGTCTGGCATGATCCGCAAGATTGATCGCAGCCTGACCTGCCGCCAGTTTGGTACCCCTGAGGCGGTTGCAGCCGTCAAAGAGGCCTGATCCCCTATAATAACAGCGATGGCGCCCATAGGGATGTGCACTCGCACAGAGAGGAATAAAGATGTTTGATTTGACTGGTAAGACGGCCCTGATCACTGGGGCTTCTGGCGGGATTGGCGGCGAAATCGCGCGCACTCTACATGCAGCGGGGGCAACCGTTGCGCTCTCTGGCACCCGCGAAGCCCCGCTGCAGGAACTGGCAGCTGAACTTGGCGAGCGCGCCCATGTGCTGACCTGTAACCTGAGCGATGCAGAGGCCGTAGAAGCCCTGCCTAAACAGGCCGTAGCGGCAATGGGCAGCGTAGATATTCTGGTAAACAATGCTGGGATCACAAAAGACAACCTGTTCATGCGGATGAAGGACGATGAATGGCAGAGCGTGTTGGACGTGAACCTCACCTCGACCATGCGCCTGTGCCGTGGGGTGATGCGTGGCATGATGAAATCGCGCTGGGGGCGCATTATCAATATCTCTTCCATTGTGGGCGCCACCGGCAACCCTGGCCAAGGAAACTATGCAGCTTCCAAGGCGGGGATGATCGGCATGTCGAAATCTATCGCCTATGAGGTCGCCAATCGCGGCATCACGGTGAACGCGGTTGCGCCTGGTTTCATTGCTACCGCTATGACTGAGAAGCTGAACGATGCGCAAAAAGATGCCATCCTGACGCAGATCCCCGCCGCGCGTATGGGAGATTCGAAAGAAATCGCCGCTGCGGTACTCTATCTGGCCAGCCCAGAGGCGGCCTATGTGACCGGTACCACCCTGCATGTGAACGGCGGTATGGCGATGCTTTAGTGGTGTTTGCGCTGTGATATTGCCCCGAAACTGCACAGAAAAACGTTGCAGAATCGCGTTGCTCACAGCACAAAATGCCCCAGACCGTTGAGAATATCATATTGATATCAATAGGGTCCTGGAATTATTTGGGGCTGCCCCTTGTCCTTGGGGAAGGGCGGCGCCATCTGCTCGACAGGGTCGTTCTCGGCAGATCATAGATGCGAACAGCAGATGCAGTGAAACCATTTGCCTCTGCGCTGGTCTGTGCTATAGGCGGCCCATATTCGTCCTGA
>CAJXIL010000188.1 GCA_913054455.1 uncultured Roseobacter sp. | reverse complement strand
AGTTCCGGCGCTTTGCCATGTTCGTATCCCTTCAAAAGTCTGGGATACACCGTAGCCAACTGTCCGATTTCCGGGGACCACTGCACTCAGGCGAACGTCGTGCAGGAAACGCAATACCAGTTGTGATATTGAATTGTCGTCTGTTGCCCGCGTGTGGTTTCAAGGAAGGGCCGTCACTTGACGGCTACTCTGCAATGACTCGTATCCAAAAATGTCCCGTTGTCATACACACGCACAGGTTCTTTACCCGCAAAACCGGTGCCAATGCACCTCAACTCTTTGCGCAGCCTCTCCACTCAAAGTACTGGCATGACCTTGGGCAGCATCCGGTGAAAGCAGATCCCCCATCACCGTCATGAACGACCCTTACCTGACATTTACTGGTATCCTCTTGGATGTCTGCAATGCGGCCTCAATGAAAATCCCGGCTGGGAAACAGGCGTTTGGCTTGTTCGCGGGGATGCATTGCGCGGGGTGGAGATTTGCGTGGACGCGGGGTATCGTCGGCTTGCGGGAGGGTTTCGCCGAGAACATCCTCCCTTGGATGCCCCAGATCAGACAATTTATGGGACATGTCTTCAATATGTTGTGCGATCAGGTGCACGACGATGCCTTCGCGTTGCAGATAGCCGCTCACGCATAAGAGACGTCCCCCCATTACGATACGTCGAAATTGTTCGTAGACCTTTTTCCAAACCACCACATTGCAGGCGCCTGTTTCATCTTCGAGGGTCAGAAAAATCACTCCCGAGGCTGTGCCAGGGCGCTGACGGGTAATGACAAGGCCGCAGACGCAAACCCGTCCAAGCGGGGCGTTGGTGAGTTTGTTGTGTGGGGTAATCCGTGGAAGGGAGGGACGCAAAAGCTCCATTGGATGAGCGCGCAAAGACAGGCGTGTTGCGACATAGTCTTCCACCACTTCTTCTCCCAATTGCATGGTTGGTAACGTCACCTTGGGTTCAGTGATATGTTCTCCATCAATCGGATCATTAAATAGCGGGAGCGGCATTTGGCCACGAATGGATTTGACCTGCCAAAGCGCTGCGCGGCGGGTTAGGTTGGTGTCGCAAAAGGCATCGGCCTCTGCCAAACGTTCCAGAACAGAGGGCTTTATGCCTGCCCGTAGCCAGAGGCTTTCCGGATCACTGTAGCCATTGCCGCGTGCCGCTGAGATCCAGTTTGCATCCTCTTCTTTGAACCCTTTGATTTGTCGAAACCCAAGGCGCAAGGCCAACGCGCCATCCGCGCGCCGTTCAAGAGTGTTATCCCATGCGCTGTTGTTTATGCAAATGGGGCGCACCTCGACCTGATGTTCGCGGGCATCACGTACCAGTTGGGCTGGCGCGTAAAACCCCATCGGTTGGGAATTCAGCAAAGCGCAAGTAAAAATTGCAGGATGATGGCATTTCAACCAAGACGACACATAGGTCAACATGGCAAAAGCAGCGGCATGACTTTCGGGGAAGCCATAGTCAGCAAAGCCTTCTATCTGACTAAAGCACTGTGCGGCGATCTCGGGACTATAGCCGTTGTTCATCATGCCAGCAGTGAACTTGTCGCGAAATTTACCAATCGTTCCCATCCTGCGAAAAGAGGCGATAGATCGACGCAGATGGTCAGCTTCTTCTGGGGTGAAGCCCGCGCCAACAATTGCAATTTGCATTGCCTGTTCTTGGAACAAGGGCACGCCCAGCGTGCGTTTTGTCACCTCTTCTAAGGCGGGGCCAAAGGGTTTAGGTGTCTCAATCCCCTGCCGCCGCTTGATGTATGGTTGCACCATACCGCCCTGAATGGGGCCGGGGCGCACAATGGCTACCTCAATCACAAGGTCGTAGAATTCACGCGGCTTCATGCGTGGCAGGAAATTCATCTGTGCCCGGCTTTCAACCTGAAACACACCAACCGCATCCGCCACACAGAGCATGTCGTAGGTGGCCGCATCCTCTTGTGGGACTGTGGCGAGCGTGACGTGTTGCTTTTCGTGGGTTTGCAACAGATCAAACGCCTTACGGATGCAGCTCAGCATCCCCAAGCTCAAGACATCGACCTTGAGAATACCCAAAGCATCAATGTCATCCTTGTCCCATTCGATCACGGTGCGGTCTTCCATCGCCGCGTTTTCAATGGGGCAAAGTTCATCCAGCCGCCCCTGTGTGATGACAAACCCACCAACATGTTGAGACAAATGGCGTGGGAACCCGATCAGTTCACCGATCAGACGGATCGTTTGAGCAAGACGTTTGTCACGCGGGTCCAAGCCAAGCTCTTTAATGCGCTCTGGATCTGCGCCACCATTGGACTGGCCCCAAATCTGACCAGACAGGTTTGACGTAATATCGTCGCTTAATCCCATGATCTTGCCAACCTCGCGGATGGCGGCGCGAGACCGAAAGTGAATAACGGTCGCGCAAAGCCCTGCGCGTTCGCGGCCGTATTTGCTGTAAATCCATTGGATTACCTCTTCACGGCGCTCATGTTCAAAATCGACGTCAATGTCTGGCGGTTCGCCACGGTGTTTTGAAATGAACCGTTCAAATACCATGGAAATCATATCTGGACTGACATCTGTGATCCCTAACAGGTAGCAAATAATCGAATTCGCTGCTGACCCGCGCCCTTGACACAAAATCCCTTGGGATCGTGCGTATTGCACGATGTCATGAACCGTCAGGAAGTAGGCCGGGAAGTTCAGTTCTGCGATAAGGTTTAGTTCTTTGGTGAGCAGATCATACACACGCTGTGATGCGCCATTTGGATAGCGGCGTTTGACCCCTTCTTTTGCCAAACGTTCCAACCGGTGTTGTGGCGGTTCTGTATTTGAGATCTCATCAGGGTATTCATAAGACAGCTCACTCAGGCAAAAACTGCATCTTGCTGCAATATCCTTTGTGCGCTGGATGGCCGCCGGATGATGCCGAAACAGGCGCGCCATATCCTCATAGCCTTTGAGACGACGTTCAGCATTGGGGAGGGCCCCCGTTCCGATGGCATCAATGGTGATATGGTCGCGCATACAGGTCAGCACATCGGCCAATTGCCGACGATTACCGCGGTGCATCAACACATCACCTACGGCAACCATTGGGGTGCAACATTGCTGAGCCAAAGCCGCGCAGTCATTAAAATAAGCTTGGTCTGACCCATCATAGCGCGGGGCGGTGCCTAAAAACACATGGCCAGGGAAGCGGCGTTGTACATCGTTGATCACGCGGCGGCCGCGATGAAGTGGCTCTTGGGGTAAGGCAATCAAAATCATCCCACGCCCGCCATCTAGAACGTCCTTCACATCAAGGTAGCACTGCCCTTTCTCGGCCCGCCGCTTGCCAAGGGTGAGTAATCGGGTCAGACGTTGATAGGCCGCGCGATCCTGCGGTAGCGCAATCCAATCGACAGGACTGTCACGCAATACCAAACGGCATCCTACAATAAGTTTTGGCAGAGCCGAACCTTCAGGGGTTTGAAGATATTGAGAACCGCGGTTTTCCTGCCGCGAGCTACTATCGACCGTCTGGCTGGATCGGATTTTAATCTTCTCAGCCGCTTCTTTTTTGAGACATTTGAGTGCTGAATAGGCCCGCACCACGCCCGCCAAAGAATTTCGATCCGTTATAGCAACGGCCGATAACCCTAATTCAGCAGCTCTCGTCACCATCTCTTCGGGATGTGACGCACCTGTGAGAAAAGTGAAATTGGTCGTGACGCAGAGTTCTGAGTAACCCGGCGATATCATGCGAATTCCCCCTGTACGAACCAGCCAGGGTTCTGTGGCGTGTAAAACAGCCAAAGCCTGCGGCCCTGTTTGGTGTCGACCTTCCAATAATCCCGCACACCCGACCGCCAGTTTTCATCCGACATCCACCATTCAGGCGCGATCCGTTCTGGTCCCGTGGCCCGCCCCGTCGTAAGTGTCATACGCCGCCACCGAAAGTGGGTTGGTGGCTGTGGGCCATGACCTGAAATGGGCTCTGGACTGAACAAAGAGATCGGGCGTGGGCGGGTGGCTTGCCATGCATTACTGGGTTCTGAATAGGCTGCGGGCGAAACGATAAAGCTGCGTTCCGGGATATGGCTATCAGCGGGCAAAAAACGCTGGATGTTTTCCAATCCAATACGCGTGCCAAGACGAGTGATCAGATCCTCTAGGCCGTCTTGGCGATTGCTCTGTGTCGCGCTGAGTTGTTGCGCAGGAAGGGGTTCAACCTGTGTCGCGACAAGCCGCATTTGATCAATGCCAAACCCGGCCTCCACCTCACCCACGCCCCGTTCAAAAAGAGGTAAGATGCGGTCAGCCTCCCGCAAGGGCTGTGCAAGTCGCAATTCAACCTGTTGATGTTCGCCGTCCACACGGCGCAGTGAGAGGCAGAGCACGCGCGCGCCCACCTCTTGCGTTTTCAGTGATGTGCATAATTGAGTGAGCAGCCGAGCCGTGCCCGCCATGACATCCTTCACAAGACCAATGGGCTCTGGCAGTGTCAGACGCACCCCATAGTGGGGCGGTACAGAAAGCGGCGAAACCTGTTCAGGCTGTTGACTCAAAGCCTGATCTAACCGTGTCAAAAGACCTGTCCCAAATCGGCGCGCCAAAGGGGCACGAGCCGCCTGCGCCAAATCGCCAATGGTGCGCAGGCCAAGACGTTGTAAGGCTTGATCTGTTTGAATGTCCAACCGCAAAGCTGCCACAGGAAGCGCCCTGATGGCGCCTAGCGTGTCACGTGGCGCAGCGATCCCTTCTTTGAAATGGGCCAATGCCCAGGCCCCGCCACGTGTGTCCGCGATACCAATCTTGGCTGCTAGACCTGCACGGCTCAGGCGTTGGCGCATATCTGTCAACAACCCTACTTCGCCACCAAAGAGATGCGCAGCCCCTGTGATGTCCAAAACCAATCCGTCATCTTGTTCTAAACCGACCCAGGGACAATACCGCGTGGCCCACCGGCTAAGGGTATATTGGAAGCGTTGAGATGCAGGCAAATCAGCAGGCGCGCTTACTAGATCAGGGCAATAGGCCCGCGCATCGGAATAGGGCATGCCGCGATGCAATCCATGTTTTTCAGCGGCAGAGTTCAGGCAATGCAAACGATTGGTGTTCTTTTGATGGAGCGTGAGTGCAAAAGGCCCCGCCACAGGACGTGTGCGTAGAACCCGATCACTTGCCAGTCTCGGAAACCACATTGATACGACGCGACGATGCTGACCATCGAACATTCCAAACACCCAATGTTCCTGATTTGTTCTTAATAAGCTCCCACCGTTGGAGAGTCGAGTCTTTGGGGTCAAATATGGGACTACACCGCCATCGCGTTTCAGCAGCATTGCTCCCCATGCCATCAGAGATCACCGCGATCCCCATTGCGCTGCCTGTCTTCGCAGCCAGTTGCAAACGGCGACCCGCAATGAGATCAAGCGCAGCATTGAGTTCCATTACGACCAGAGAGGCCGCACCAGAGCGCAAGGCCTCCTCGGCGACCGCCAGTGTCTCGGTTTGGTTTTTCGTAGAGGCGGTGATGAGGTTTTCAGGACAAAGGATATCAACCAATCCAATCGGGTTGAGCTGTTCTGGACACCAACGTTCCTTCACCCAGAGTGCCGTGCCGGACATATTTGCTGCATGTACCACAGCAAACGAAAGTGCACTCGGTCCGCACACCTCATGCATGCGCGCCGGCTTAAGCGGGTAAATTTGGCGTCTATCGAATAACATGCCTTTGGAGACAGCACAGAAGTATCGCTGCGATCAAGTGAAAAGCAGTCATCGTGGACTGCGCAGAGAAGGACCGTTTGCCGCCCTTCCTGTTTGGCCCACACTGGGTGCTAGGCTCAGGACTCATAGCCAATAAATGACTAGGGCTGCGAGGGCTATGGTGGACAGGAAAA
>CAJXIL010000187.1 GCA_913054455.1 uncultured Roseobacter sp. | reverse complement strand
AGCTGCCAGAGGGGTTTGACCCGCTGGAGTTCCTTGATGGCGCCGGAGGCGCATAGGCAATGACGACGGACCGCCCTACGCCCTCTGGTCCCCATGTCCCAGTTCTGCTGCGCCCACTGTTAAAAGCGGTGGCACCTGTTTCTGGTCGTTGGTTGGACGGAACCTTTGGCGCCGGTGGCTACACCCGTGGCTTGCTGGAGGCCGGAGCCGACCAGGTGATTGGCGTAGACCGAGACCCGCTGGCCTTTGAGCTGGCCCAGCCCTGGGCAGCAGACTATGGCGACCGCCTGGTGCTGCAAGAGGGGGTGTTTTCAAAGATGGATGAATACGCCCAGGACCTGGATGGTGTCGTGCTGGATCTTGGGGTCTCTTCCATGCAGTTGGATCTGGCTGAACGGGGCTTTTCCTTTATGCGCGACGGGCCGCTGGACATGCGCATGTCGCAGTCGGGCCCCTCGGCGGCAGATCTGGTGGCAGAACTTTCAGAGGTGCAGCTGGCCGATATCCTGTTTCATTTTGGCGAAGAACGCGCCAGCCGCCGTATTGCCAAATCCATTGTCAAGGCCCGCGAACTAGAGCCGATCACCACAACGTTGCAACTGGCCAAACTGGTTGAGGGCTGCCTGCCAAGGGCAAAACCCGGCAAATCGCACCCGGCCACCCGCAGTTTTCAGGCCCTGCGCATTGCCGTAAACGCCGAATACGAAGAGCTGTTCAACGGTCTGTTAGCGGCTGAGCGGGCGTTGAAACCCGGCGGGCTGCTGGCGGTTGTCACCTTTCATTCGGTTGAGGATCGCATGGTTAAACGCTTTTTCCAGCATCGCGCCAATAAGACCGGACGGGCCAATCGCTACGCACCGGAAGTGGAAGAAATCCCCGCCCAATTTGAGCTGGTCACCCGCAAGGCGGTGGGGCCAGATGATGATGAGCTGGCGGAAAACCCCCGCTCGCGCTCGGCGCGGTTGCGGGTTGGGCGGCGCACAGATGCTGGGCCGGTGCCAATCAGTGCCAAGGATCTCAGCATGCCGCAACTGAAAGAGGGGCGTAAATGAAGTCTCTGCTCTATGTGGTTACGGCGCTGGCTGTATTTGGTCTCGCCTTTTGGGCATATCGCGAAAACTACGCCACCCAACAGGTGCTGAAAGAGACCCGCAGCCTGCAACGCAATATTGGGGCTGCACAGGAACGTCTGAGCGTGCTCCGGGCGGAATGGGCCTATCTGAACCGCCCTGACCGGCTGATCGAGCTGGCGGAGCTGAACTTTGAACGCCTGGGGTTGTTGCCCCTGCGCCCCGATCAGTTTGGTCGGGTGGATGAGGTCACCTATCCGTTGCAGCCCGCGCTTTTGATCACCGAGGGTGTTGATGTCTCGGGCTTGAACGCCACCAGTGGCCAGGAGGCAGGCCAATGATCCGCACACCGCTTCGCCCGCTTGCGCGGATTCTGGATGCCCGCTCCAAGGGCGAAAACCCCGATGCCATTGAAAAAGAGAACATTCGTCAGCGCCACGACGATATGCAGGTGAAATCGCGCCAGCGCGCTGAGGGCCGCCTGCTGGTGTTGGGGGTGTTTTTTCTTTGTGCCTATGCGGCGGTTGCGGCGCGTATGGGGGTCATGGCGACCTCTGAACCGCGTGAGCCCGTGGCCAGTGTGGCGGGCAGCGCCATTGCCATGCAGCGCGCCGATATTGTGGACCGTCAGGGGCGCATTCTGGCGACCAATTTTGAAACGCATTCGCTTTATGTGCAGCCGCAACAGCTGATTGACCCGCAAAATGCGGTGGAGCGGCTGGTTGAGATCTTCCCGGATCTAGATCACGCTGACCTGTTGGAAAAATTCACTGGCGGGCGCAAGTTCCTTTGGATCAAAAAGAAAATCAGCCCCGAGCAAAAGCAGGCGGTGCATGATATCGGTGATCCTGGCCTATTGTTTGGCCCCCGCGAGATGCGGCTCTATCCCAATGGCTCTGTTGCGGCTCATGTTTTGGGCGGGGCTAGCTTTGGCAAGGAAGGCGTCAGTGCTGCCGAGGTGATTGGCGTGGCTGGGGTTGAAAAGCAGTTCGATGACTACCTGCGCAATCCCGCCAATGGCAGCGAGCCCCTGGCCCTGTCGCTAGATCTCACCGTGCAGGCAGCGGCGGAACGGGTGCTGGATGGCGGCATGAAGCTGATGAATGCCAAAGGCGCCACTTCAATCCTGATGGATGTGCACACCGGCGAAGTGATCTCGGTGGTCTCGCTGCCCGACTTTGATCCCAATGAACGGCCCGCGCCGCCCACCTCTGGCTTTGACCCATCGGTCAGCCCCTTGTTCAATCGTGCAGTTCAGGGCGTCTATGAGCTTGGCTCGACCTTCAAGATCTTTACGGCGGCTCAGGCCATGGATCTGGGGCTTGTGAATGCGGACACCGTCATTGACACCCGCGGTCCGCTGCGGTGGGGGAAATTCTCGATCAAGGATTTCCGCAACTACGGCAATGAGCTGTCAGTGACCAAGATCATTGTGAAATCCTCCAATATCGGCACCGCCCGGTTGGCGCAGCAAATTGGCGCCGAACGTCAGCAGGATTTTCTGACCGGTTTGGGCATGTTGGAAGCAACGCCCTTTGAGATCGTTGAGGCCCAGGGGGGTAAACCCCTGTTGCCCAAAAACTGGTCCGAGCTCTCAGCGATGACGATTTCTTACGGCCACGGGATTTCTACCACGCCAATGCATCTAGCCGCAGGCTATGCGGCGGTGGCCAATGGGGGCCGCTATGTTAGCCCAACGATTTTGAAACAAGATGGCCCGCAACTGGGTCGCCGCATCATGTCGGAACAATCGGCTGAGGCCGCACGCCTGATGCTGCGCAAAGTGGTCACTGAAGGCACCGCCAGTTTCGCTCGCGTGCCAGGCTATCAGGTTGGCGGCAAGACCGGCACTGCCGATAAGCCTCGACCGCGCGGTGGCTATTATGAGGATAAGGTGATTGCCACTTTTGCCTCGATCTTTCCCGCCCATGATCCCAAATATGTTCTGGTGGTGACGCTGGATGAACCCTCGGTCATTGCCCATGGCGAAGAGCGCCGCACAGCGGGCTGGACCGCGGTTCCGGTCGCGGCGGAAATGATCGGGCGTTTGGCGCCGCTCCTGGGGCTCAGACCACAAGTTGAACCCACCGAGGTGACTGGTATAACCCTCACCTCAAACTGATCCCGGCGAGTAATCCCGGGCCTAATACCTGGTGAGGGCCGCAGATGCGCAGCAACCCCGACGATACTTCCGACCTCCGCCCCCTAAGCGAGCTGGGCCTCACCGCCCGTGGCGGTGCAGATCCGCTGATTTCTGGCCTCGCGGTGGACAGCCGCCGTGTCGAGGAGGGGACGCTTTTTGCTGCCTTGCCGGGCAGTCAGGTGCACGGGGCCAAGTTCATCCCTGCGGCATTGGAGCAGGGGGCTGTGGCGATTTTGACCGATGCCGCTGGCGCCAAGATTGCGGCACAACCGCTCGAAGAAAGCCATGCTGCTGTGGTGATTGCCGAAGACCCGCGTCAGGCACTGGCTTATGCGGCGGCCCTATGGTTTGGCGTACAGCCGCAGACGATGGTTGCAGTCACGGGCACCAATGGCAAAACCTCGGTGGCGACCTTTGTACGCCAGATTTGGTGTGCCCTGGGCCATGAGGCCGTGAACCTTGGCACCACCGGCATTGAAGGCGCCTGGAGCCATCCGCTGGCCCATACCACGCCTGAGCCCATCACACTGCACCGCGCCCTGGCCAAGGCCGCTGAGGCCGGTGTGACCCATGCGGCGATGGAGGCCTCTTCCCATGGGCTCGACCAGTGTCGCCTAGATGGCGTGCAGCTCGCGGCGGCGGGGTTCACCAACTTCACCCAGGATCATCTGGACTACCATGAGACATTTGAGGCCTATTTTGCTGCCAAGGCCGGGCTGTTTCGCCGGGTGCTGCCCGAGGATGGCGTGGCGGTGATCAATATGAATGATGCGCGCGGGGTTGAGATGCGCACGGTGGCCGCAGCGCGGGGCCAAGAGGTGATCAGCATCGGACGGGGCTTGGGCGATATCAGCCTCACAGGGCTGCGCTATGATGACACCGGTCAGGACCTGCGCTTTAACTGGCACGATCAACCCTACCAGAAGCGGCTGAACCTCATTGGCGGCTTTCAGGCCGAAAATGTGCTATTGGCCTGTGGCTTGGTGATTGCCGGGGGGGAAGACCCCGCAACGGTCTTTGACACCCTGCCGCAGCTGACCACGGTGCGGGGCCGCATGGAACATGCCGCAACCCGCGACAATGGCGCTGCGGTCTTTGTGGATTACGCACATACCCCGGATGCGGTGACCACCGCTATCAAGGCGCTACGCCCGCATGTTTTGGGGCGGCTGATTGCGATTGTTGGCGCGGGCGGCGACCGGGATGCCACAAAGCGCCCCCTGATGGGCCAGGCGGCGCAGGACAATGCGGATGTGGTCATTGTCACCGACGACAATCCCCGCACAGAAGATCCCGCCCTGATTCGCGCAGCCGTCAAGGGGGGGGCGCCAGATGCGCTGGAGGTCGGCGACCGGGCCGAGGCAATCCTGCGCGGAGTCGATATGCTGGGGGCTGGCGATGTGCTGCTGATCTGCGGCAAGGGTCACGAGAGCGGCCAGGTGGTTGGCACAGATATCTTGCCCTTTGATGATGTGGAACAGGCCAGCATGGCGGTCTCCGTTTTGGACGGAAAAGCAATATGAGTGCGCTTTGGACGGCGGCAGAGGCCGCAACGGCAACCGGTGGTGAGGCCATAGGCGACTGGCAAGTCTCGGGGATATCCATTGATACCCGTACATTGCAACCGGGGGATCTGTTCGTGGCGCTGAAGGCAGCGCGCGATGGTCATGATTTTGTCGCTCAGGCGCTGGAGAAGGGCGCAGGCGCGGCCCTGGTGACCCATCGTCCGACAGGCGTGGCTGCGGATGCGCCTTTGCTGATCGTCGAGGATGTGCAGGCGGCGCTTGAAGGTTTGGGGCAGGCGGCGCGTGTACGTACGCAGGCCAAGGTGATCGCGGTCACGGGTTCGGTTGGCAAAACCTCCACCAAGGAAATGCTGGCCTGTATGCTGGCAGATCAGGGGCGTACTCATGCTGCCGTGGCCAGCTACAACAACCATTGGGGCGTGCCGCTGACGCTGGCGCGGATGCCGCGTGACAGTGAGTTTGCGGTGATCGAGATCGGCATGAACCACCCCGGCGAGATCGCTCCGCTGGCCCGTCAGGCCCGCCCCCATGTTGCCATGGTCACCACGGTGGCCGCAGTGCATCTTGAGGCCTTTGATGATGTGGCAGGCATCGCTCGCGAAAAGGCTGCGATTATGGAGGGCCTGGAATCCGGCGGTGTCGCGGTGCTGAACGCAGACATCGACGAGGCGCAGGTTCTGGCGGCTGAGGCTCAGGGACTTGGCGTTGTCCATCAGTGGTTTGGTGAGAGCGCAACAGAGTATAAATTGCTGAGCACGAAAATCAGTGGGGAGGCCACCCTGGCAGAGGTGCGCTGTGGCTCAGAGCAGATGCCGCTCACCATTCAGTCACTGGGGGTACATTTTGCCATGAACGCCCTGGGCGCACTGGCCTGTGTGGCGGCGGTTGGCGCAGATGTGCTACGGGCCGCGCAGGTGCTGGCGCTTTGGTCACCGGTTCAGGGGCGCGGCGCGCGGGTTGAGGTCGCTCTGGAGAGCGGCAAACTGCTGATCCTGGACGACAGCTACAACGCCAATCCGACCTCCATGGCAGCGGCCTTGGCCGTGCTGGCGGCAACACCGGAACTGGCACCCGATGGGGGGGGCAAGGGGCGGAAGATTGCTTATCTTGGTGACATGGGCGAGCTGGGGCCGCAGGAGGTGGCCTTGCATGCGGGGCTGGCTGATCTGGCGGCACTGGAGGCCATAGACAGGGTGC
>CAJXIL010000186.1 GCA_913054455.1 uncultured Roseobacter sp. | reverse complement strand
CAAAACTACCCAACAACACGAATGCGACACAGCAAGAGACACAAAACCACGCTCAAATAGATTAAGGGCTCGATCTGAAACCCTTTCACCAGCATAACAAAATGCAGAGCCGCCAATAGTACTGCTGGGTAGGTCAACAGGTGCAGACGTCGCCACCGTGCGGCCCCCAAGCGACGCAAAGACAGGTTGTTTGAGGTCAGGGCCAGGGGCAGCATAAGCGCAAAGCCAACCATGCCGATGGTGATATAGGGGCGTTTAATAATGTCATTGAAGACCTGCGACAGGATCTGAACATCCAGCAACAGCCAGACCAAAAGATGCAGCGCTACATAGGTGAAGGCCAATACCCCAACAAAGCGGCGAAACTTTAGCAAGTTCAGCCCCAGGAACCGGCGCAGGGGGGTAACTGCCAAACCAACAATCAGCAACTGGAGCGCTGCCTCGCCCAGCGCGTGCTCCAGTGCTTTCACCGGGTCCGGCCCCAGGCCACCGGTCACACCAAGATAGAGCAACCACCCGGGATACAGGGCGCCCAGAAGATAAAGCAGCCATACAGGAACTTTGCGCAGGCCCTGGTTAAGTCTGTCTATCATTCTGCGCGTCAAAAATGCTTCGCCAGATCCATACCCTCATACATCGAAGCCACTTCGGTCTCGTAGCCATTAAACATGAGGGTCTCCTGGCGGCTGGCAAACAGCCCGCTGCCAATGCGGCGTTCAGTGGCCTGGCTCCATCGAGGATGCGAGACCTCCGGGTTCACATTACTATAGAACCCATATTCCCGGCCATTTGCCATGTTCCAGCTTGTAGGGGGTTCTTCATCGGTCAGCGTGATCCGCACAATGGATTTGATCGACTTAAAGCCATATTTCCATGGCACCACCAGGCGCAGTGGAGCGCCATTTTGGTTGGGAAGGTCTTTGCCAAAGATGCCAGTCGCCATCAGCGTCAGCGGATGCATAGCCTCGTCCAGCCGCAGACCCTCGCGGTAGGGCCAGTCAAGGACGCGATACGCAGTGCCGGGCATTTCTTCGGGGCGATAGAGCGTCTCAAAACCCACGTATTTGGCATCAGACTGCACACCGGCCAGGGCCAACAGATCTGCCAGCTCAAATCCGGTCCAGGGCACCACCATCGACCAGGCCTCGACACAGCGGAAACGATAAATCCGTTCCTCCAAGGTCATCTCCCCCAGGATCTGCTGAAAGTCATAATCGCCAGGGCGCTCTACCAAACCGTCGATCTTAACGCTCCAGGGAGAGGTGGTGAGTTGCCCGGCATATTCAGCAGGATCCCCCTTACCGGTGCCAAATTCATAGTAGTTGCAATAGGTGGTCACATCCTCCCAGGAGTTTGGTTCCAGCTCATCGGCCTGCGCCGGCCCTGGCAAAGCACCCAGCCCGGCCACCCCTGCCACACCACCAAGACCCGCCATGATCTGGCGGCGGTTCAAAAAGGCGGCTTTTGGCGTCACATCAGCGGCAGTCAGGGTATTGGTCCAGCGGCGGGCCATGGGCTTCTCCTAAGAATAACAGTCCCCATAGGCCTAGCGCAGCGCAGCCCCCAGGCCAAAACATATCCTGTCACGTCTGCGCGATGGCACTGTAACTTGGCATGATTTCATTCATCGGGCGGGAGTGTCCGTTCTCCTGCATGATGCGCACATGGCGGCGGCGCAGCTTGCGCGGTTCAGCCACGCCGACCGAATGGGCAATGGTTTCGACCTCATGGATAATTTCGCTGGCATAGCGGGCAACGCGCTGATCCTTATCTTCGACCACCAGCCCCTTTTGGAAGCGCGGATCATGGGTGGTGATCCCGGTGGGGCAGGTATTCTTGTTGCACTTGAGCGCCTGAATACAGCCCAACGAGAACATAAAGCCGCGCGCAGTGGTGACAAAATCCGCCCCCGCAGCCAGCGCCCAGGCCACATCGCCGGGATTGACCAGTTTACCGCTCGAAATCAACCGAATGCGGTCGCGAAAGCCATATTCATCGCGCAGGTTGCAAACCATAGGCAAGGCTTCGCGCACCGACATGCCCACAAGATCAATCAAAGGCATCGGCGCGGCCCCGGTGCCGCCTTCACCGCCATCAATGGTGATGAAATCCGGTGCGGCCTCGGGACGGGAGGCAATCACCATGAACATCTCCCGCATCACCGCCTCGGATCCCACCACAGTTTTGATGCCCACCGGTTTACCCGTTACCTCCCGCACATGGGCGATCATGTTCAACAGGTCATCAAAGCTCTTCATTTCAGGGTGCCGATTGGGCGAGATACTGGCCTCGCCCTCGGGAATGCCCCGAATAGCCGCGATCTCGGCACTGACCTTTTCAGCAGGCAGAATGCCGCCCTTACCGGGTTTTGCCCCCTGCGACAGCTTCAACTCGAACATCCGCACCGTTGGATTGGCTGCAACCTCGCGCAGCTTTTCATCGTCAAACCCGCCGTCGGCATTGCGCACGCCATATTTGGCCGTGCCAATCTGAAAGACGATGTCGCAACCGCCCTCCAGATGAAACGGGCTGAGACCACCCTCGCCCGTGTTCAACCAGACACCGGCCTCACGCGCGCCTCGGCTGAGCGCCCGTACAGCCGGCTTTGACAGCGCGCCATAGCTCATGCCTGAGATGTTGAAAAAGGAGGGCGCCATATAGGGGACCCGCGCCTCAACCCCGATGCACAAAGGCTCGGTGCTGGCATATTGATCGTTCAGCGGCGGGAAAGGCGCGTTTACAAAAATGGGCGTACCGGGCACCGTAATATTGCGGGTTGAGCCAAAAGCCACAGTGTTGCCTGCACCTTCGGCGGCTCGGCCCACCCATTCACGCTGGGCACGGTTAAAGGGCAGCTCTTCGCGGTCCATGGCAAAGAAATACTGACGAAAGAACTCCCCCATGGTGCTGAACAAATGTCGGAACCGCCCCACGACCGGATAGTTTCTGCGGATGGCGTCATGTGTTTGCAACCGGTCCACCACAAACAGGAGCAACCCTACCAACACCAGCGCGCCAAGAAAGAAAACAAACCCAAGTGCGAGAAACTCTATAGCTTTTGCCGCGAAACCCATGCAAAATTTCCTATGTATATAAACGTACAGGTGGCCCGGTGCTGCCTGTCTCTGACCCCCAAAATGAGGGGGATGCCCACAATGGGCAAGATACTGCAGATCACATTGGGAGAAGCCAGATGAAATATTTCACCACTGCCGCCAGTTTTGCCATGAGCATGGTGTTTTTCACACCGGCACAAGCAGATGAGATGGTCAACTATTCAACCGCGCTAGATTACGCTGATGTCACTTTTGGCCTGGAAAGCGCGATCACCGATCGCGGCTTTGTGGTGGATCACATCAGCCATGTGGGCGAAATGCTAGAGCGCACCCGTGCCGATGTGGGCTCTGACGTGGTGCTGTTTCAGCAGGCCGATGTCTACTCTTTCTGTTCTGCCAAACTGTCGCGGCAGGTGATGGAGGCCGATCCAATGAATATCACCTTCTGCCCCTATGACATCTTTGTCGCCCAGCGCCCCGGCGTAGACACTGTCACCATCGGCTTCCGCAGTTTCCCAAAGGGAGATATGCAGATCATCCAAACCCTTCTGGATGAGATCGTAAAAGAAGCCATCGAAGAGTAGACAAGCCACCTGGAAACGGCGATTTCACATAACAAAGCCCGCCGAAATTGGCGAGCTTTGTCCTAGTGTTTTCGGGTGAGACTGATCACTCAGATCAATGCACCACAGCATCATCCGGCTTTGGCCGATCTGTTGTGCCCAGACGGTCACCAATGATCAGCCCCTCGTTCCCAGCAGAAACCGGCACCGTATCGCCGTCCTTGACTTCACCGCTCAGCAGCAGTTCCGCCAGGGCATTCTGTAAGGCCCGCTGGATCACCCGCTTGAGCGGGCGCGCCCCAAAGACCGGATCATAGCCTTCATCCGCCAGCCAGGTCTTGGCACCCTCATCCAGCGACAGGGTGATCTTGCGCGCGGCCAGGCGTTTGGCCAGGCGGGCGATCTGGATATCAACGATCCCGTCCATGTCCTTACGCGCCAGCCGGTCAAAGATGATGGTCTCATCCAACCGGTTGAGGAACTCGGGCCGGAAATGAGCCTTTACAGCGTCCATCACATCGCGCTTGGCGTCCGAAGCATCTGAGCCTTCGGGCAACTGGCTGAGCGCCTGCGCCCCAAGATTAGAGGTCAGGATGATCAGCGTCTGCTTGAAGTCGACCGTGCGCCCCTGACCATCGGTCAGCATGCCATCGTCCAGAACCTGCAACAGCACGTTAAAGACATCCGGGTGGGCCTTTTCCACCTCGTCAAACAGCACCACCTGATAGGGGCGACGCCGCACCGCCTCGGTCAAGGCACCGCCTTCGTCGTAGCCAACATAGCCAGGAGGTGCGCCGATCAGACGCGCGACGCTGTGTTTCTCCATGTACTCCGACATGTCGATGCGCACCATGGCGTTGTCATCGTCAAACAGGAAATTCGCAACCGCCTTGGTCAGTTCCGTTTTCCCCACCCCAGTTGGCCCCAGGAACAGGAAGGAACCCAATGGACGGTTCTCATCATTAAGCCCCGCGCGCGCCCGGCGCACCGCATTGGCCACGGCCGTGACTGGCGCGTTCTGGCCGATGACGCGGGAATGCAGTTCATCCTCCATGCGCAGCAACTTCTCGCGTTCGCCCTCGAGCATTTTGGAGGTTGGGATACCAGTCCAGCGTTCGACAACACCTGCGATCTGTTCAGGACGCACGGCCTCTTCCACCATCACGCCCTGCTCTTCGCGGCTTTCGGCCTCGCCCAGCTGTTTTTCCAGATCCGGGATGACACCATAGGAAAGCTCCCCAGCGCGGGCCAGGTTCGCCTCACGCTTGGCGATCTCCAGATCAGCACGGGCGCGATCCAGTTGTTCCTTGATATCGCGGGCACCGGCAAGCTTGTCGCGCTCGGCCTGCCACTGCGCGGTCATCTCGGCGCTCTGCTCCTGCAGATCCGAAAGTTCCTTTTGCAGGGTTTCCAAGCGATCCTTCGACGCGGCATCCTCTTCGACTTTCAGCGCTTCTTCCTCAATCTGCATCTGCAGGATCTGACGGTCGAGCGCGTCCAGCTCTTCGGGTTTGCTGTCCACCTGCATCCGCAACCGGCTGGCGGCCTCATCTACCAAGTCGATGGCCTTATCCGGCAGGAAACGGTCGGTAATGTAGCGGTTCGACAGGGTCGCCGCTGCAACCAGCGCCGCGTCAGCAATGCGCACCCCGTGGTGCAGCTCATATTTTTCCTTGATGCCGCGCAGGATCGACACGGTGTCTTCCACCGTGGGTTCCTGCACCACAACAGGCTGGAAGCGACGGGCCAGAGCCGCGTCTTTTTCCACGTATTTGCGGTATTCATCCAGGGTGGTTGCGCCGATACAGTGCAGCTCCCCCCTTGCCAGCGCCGGTTTGATCAGATTGGCCGCGTCCATGGCACCGTCAGATTTGCCGGCCCCCACAAGGGTGTGCATCTCATCAATAAACAGGATGATTTCACCGGCCGCCTCTGTCACCTCGGTCAGAACCGCCTTGAGGCGTTCTTCAAACTCGCCACGGTATTTGGCCCCGGCAATCAGCGCGCCCATGTCCAGCGACAGCAGCTGCTTGTCCCGCAGGCTTTCAGGCACATCGCCATTGACGATGCGCAGGGCCATGCCCTCGGCAATCGCGGTTTTACCCACACCAGGCTCCCCGATCAGCACCGGATTGTTCTTGGTCCGGCGGCTCAGCACCTGCATGGCGCGGCGGATTTCTTCGTCCCGGCCAATAATAGGATCGATTTTGCCTTCGCGGGCCGCCTCGGTCAGGTCGCGGGCGTATTTCTTCAGCGCGTCATAGCCCTCCTCAGCGGTGGCGCTGTCTGCAGTGCGCCCCTTGCGGATATCATTGATCGCTTCATTCAGCTTTTGCGCGGAAA
>CAJXIL010000185.1 GCA_913054455.1 uncultured Roseobacter sp. | reverse complement strand
TTGCAGATCAAACATGGCTAATCCTTAAAGTGGTGTTCAGGATGAAACTTTGGGTGAGGCTTGTTTCACGTTCAAATTCCGCACGCAAGAGAGGCATTAGTAATACCAGGGTTAGTGCGGTGATATGGCGCGAGTAAATCCGGCTCTTGGGGTTCATTGGCGCATTGCGGCGGCAATAGGAAACCACAAATGCATCGGCGGGGTCGCATTTTCCTGGTTTTCGGTCTGAAACATGGGCTGCGAATGACAAAGTTCCGATAGGCAGGACTGGTGAATTTGACCCGCTGATGCAGCAGGTGGAAGAGGGGGCTAGACAAATTGTCCCATTTTCCACCCCTGGTAAATTAGCCCTGTTTTAGGAGGTGTAGCTGTGGTTTTGAACCAGATGAAGGTCCATTGGTGACAAGGCAGGAGGCGGTTATCCTCCCACCCAAAGAGGAGAAATGCAGGCGCGATGGCTGATCTGGTGGACGGCATACTTCAGGCCTTCTGGCTACTGGCGACTTTGGATTCCGATCTGGTAGAGATCACCCTGCGGTCCTTGCGGGTCACTTTGTCCGCTCTGGTCATCGCCTCTGCGATTGCCCTGCCCTTGGCGGCGCTTTTGGCGGTGCGGCGGTTTCGGATGCGGCGCATCACAATCGCTGTGCTGAACGCGCTGATGGGATTGCCCCCTGTTGTGGTGGGATTGATCGTCTACGTGTTCCTGTCGCGGTCTGGGCCACTGGGGGTGCTGGGCCTTTTGTTCACGCCGACTGCCATGATCATTGCACAGGTCGTCATCATTGTGCCGTTGATCGCCTCAATAGCGCATCAGTCTCTGCGGGAGCTGTGGAGCGACTATCACGATCTGTTGATTTCGATGAATGCCAGCCAAACTCAGCGCATCAAGGCCTTATTGTGGGATGGGCGGCGGGCGTTGTTGACGGCGGCGCTGGCGGGTTTTGGCCGGGCGATCGGTGAGGTCGGCGCTATCATGGTGGTTGGCGGCAATATTGATCACGCGACGCGGGTGTTGACGACAGCCATCGCACTGGAAACCGGCAAGGGGGATTTTGCCATGGCGCTGGGGCTAGGCTTTGTGCTGATCGCCATGGCGATACTGGTCAACCTGGCGATCCACTGGCTGGGGCATACGGAAACAGAGGGGCGGTGGTGATGCAAAATCCTTTGTTCCCGCTGGTCGCCAAACAGGCCCTGGTGCGCCGTCGCGGTAAAGTGCTGGTCGGCCCCGTGGATCTGACGTTGGAAGGGCAGGGAACCACCATTGTGGTCGGCCCCAATGGCGCCGGAAAGACAACCCTGTTGAAGATGCTGCACGGCATCGAGCGGATGCATGGTGGCACTCTGGACTGGGCCTGCCCCACAGAAGAGGCGCAGCGGCGTCAGGCCTTTGTGTTTCAAACACCCATCATGATGCGCCGCTCTGTGGTGGATAACATCGCCTACCCTTTGCGTTTGATCGGTGTCGCACGCCGCGAGGCGCGGGCGCGGGCAGCGCTTTGGGCGGAGCAGATCAATCTAGCCGATGCCTTGGAGCGCCAGGCCATGCTGCTCTCCGGTGGGGAGCGGCAGAAACTGGCCCTCGCCCGCGCCCTGATCCGCGAGCCTGATGTGCTCTTCCTGGATGAGCCCTGCGCCTCGCTGGATGGGCGCGCCACCCGCGAGATCGAAGAAATCCTGATTGGGGCTGCGGCAACGGGCACGCGGCTTATCATGTCGACCCATAATATGGGGCAGGCGCAGCGCCTGGCCGATGAGGTCTTGTTTGTTTTGCACGGACGTATTCACGAGTTTTCATTGGCCAAAACGTTTTTTGAAGGGCCCCAAACCACTCAAGCAGGTGCTTTTCTCAGAGGAGATATTGTAGAATGAAAAATGTATTTTTTGGCGCTGTTGCCAGCCTATTGTTGACCACGGCGGCCCTTGCCGATGAGATGAAACTGGCGGTCACAACATCGTTTCACAACTCTGGCTTGGCAGAGATCCTGCTGCCGCAAATCAAGGCCGATCTGGATCTGGATGTCCAGCTTTTGGTGGTTGGCACTGGTCAGGCCATTCGTCTGGGCGAGGCCGGGGATGTGGATGCTATCCTGGTGCATTCCCAAAAGGCAGAAGAGAAATTCCTCGCTGGTGGCAACGGCACCCATCGCCGCGAGATCATGTATAATGATTTTGTCTTTATCGGCCCCAAAACCGATACTGCCGGGGTTGCCAAAGCCGAGGATGCAGCATCGGCTCTGCAGTTGATTGCTGAGGCCTCGGCACCTTTTGTCAGCCGTGGCGACGACAGTGGCACCCACAAAAAGGAACTGAGCCTTTGGGTCAAAGCGGATCTGGACCCTGCCGGGTTTGACAGCTGGTATCGCGCGGTTGGGGCCGGCATGGGGGCGGCCTTGAACACGGCCTCAGGCATGGAGGCCTATATCATGGCCGATCGCGCCAGCTGGCTGAACTTTGGCAATAAGGGCAATCTTGAGCTGCTGTTTGCAGGCGATCCCGTGCTGTTCAACCAATATGCCTATCTGCCGGTGAACCCGGAAAAGCACGCCCATGCAAAAAACGATCTGGCGATGAAGCTGGAGGCCTGGCTGGTCTCGGATCGGGCAAAAGAGCTGATCAACGCCTATAAGATCAATGGCGAAACCCTGTTTGTCTTTAACGCCAAACAGTAACGGCGCTGATGTTTGATTGATGGGCCCCTGCCATTCGGTGGGGGCTTTTTCTTTTGGCGCATCTGTTTTGGGGCTAGGGCTCTTGTCCGTCAATCGTCAGAGTAACCCGATCACCGGCGAACCAGGTGCGGCCAAATTCAACCGGGCGGCCATTCGGATCGATGTTGACCCCGGTCGTGCGCAGAATGGGAGATCCCTCAGAAATCCTCAGATGCAACGCCTGGGTCGCGGTGGCCAGTTTGGCGGTAATGCGGGTTTCCAGCCGGGTGTAATCGGCAATGCCGCAGGCCTTCAGCGCGGCTGTCACCGATTGTAGCTCTTCTAGCGTGGTGCGCATCTCGGGGAAGATCCGAGCGGGAAAGACGCTTTGAAACAGCGCGATGGGTTGATCATCCGCCAGGGAGAGCCCGTCATAGACGTGGACCATTTCTCCGTCCTCCAGCTGCAGGGCCGTGGCTTCGGTCTTGTCGGCAGTGCGAGTTTCTAGGGCCAGAATGCGCTTGGCGGGGACCTGACCGCCGCGGCTGATATTCTGGTGAAATCGCACTCGTTTGCCGATGGGATAATCCGTCGGCGCCGCAGCCACAAAAACACCCGATCCCCGCCGTGCATGCACTAGCCCCTGTTCCGCCATCACGGCCAGGGCGCGCCGCACCGTATGCCGGTTCACCCCAAAACGCGCCGCCAATTGGGCCTCAGAGGGCAGTTTGTCGCCGCTGTTGTACCGCCCCTGCGCGATGTCGTCCGTGAGCGAAATTGTGATGGATTTCCAAACAGCTGTACGGCTTCCTGGCTTTGCAGGGGTGGCATCGCTTTGGGTCATGTCACTAAACTTTCACAAGGTTTCGATTGCGTTTTAGGGTCCGGCTTCGGTATTATTTGTCTAGTTGTATAGAACATGTAGACAAGCTGGCCAAGAGGCTCTTACAGATGAAAACAAAAATTTCCGCTCCTGCACGCAAGGCCTGGATGAGCCTTTTGGCGCAGGCAGACGAGGCAGAGCTCAGCCGGTTGTGGCAGGCTTTTGATCATAGTCCGGACTACAGCTGGCTGCGCCCGCCGGAGGCGGGTGGGGTCATGGTGCGCGGCCGTATGGGTGGCAGCGGTGCGCCCTTTAACCTCGGCGAAATGACCGTGACACGCTGTGCGCTGACGCTGACAGACGGGACAGTGGGCCATGCCTATGTGCAGGGGCGCTCAAAACCCAAGGCCGAGATTGCCGCCAAGGTGGATGCTTTGATGCAGACCGAGGCCGCGCAGAACCTGCGCCAGGCGGTGCTGGAGCCGCTGCAGCAGGTGCAGCAGGCCCGCAAGGAAGCCCGCGCCGCCAAGGCGGCAGCGACCAAAGTTGAATTCTTCACAATGGTTCGGGGAGAGGATTGATGTCCCTAGATATGGAAACCAATAGCTACGGTGGCGGTTTTGCCACGCCACCTGTGGATGCGGCAAATGCATTTCGCGCAGCGATGAATGCCATGGCCCGTCCCGGCACTCTGCAGAACATCACCGGGGCTGAGCCACCTGCCGGTATTTCCGCCGCTGCCGGCTGCCTGTTGCTGACGCTCTGCGACCCGGAGACGGGTATCTATCTGGCGCCGGATGTGGACAGCCCTGGGCTGCGCTCTTGGTTGGCCTTTCACACTGGCGCGCCTTTTGTGGCGGCGGATCAGGCAGATTTTGCCCTGGGCAGCTGGCAGGCACTGCTGCCGCTTGGCCAATACCGGATTGGCACATCGGAGTATCCAGATCGTTCGGCCACGCTGATTGTCGAGCTGACAGAATTTGCCGCCCAGAATGCAAGCCTCACGGGGCCAGGCATCAAAGACAGCACCACGTTTGCGCTGCCGGATCTGGGTGCCTGTCAGGGCAATGCATCGCAGTTCCCGCTGGGTGTGGATTTCTTCTTTACCTGCCACTCGCAACTGGCGGCCCTGCCACGTTCAACCACCATTCTGGCAAAGGACTGATTGCATGTATGTAGCCGTAAAGGGTGGCGAACGTGCCATCGACAATGCCCATGCCTGGCTCGCCGAAGAACGTCGCGGTGATACTAGCGTGGCAGAACTCAGCCTGGCCCAGATCCGCGAACAGATGAGCCTGGCCGTCAATCGCGTCATGGCCGAGGGCTCGCTTTATGATCCGGATCTGGCAGCCCTGGCGATCAAACAGTCGCGCGGGGATCTGATCGAGGCGATCTTTCTGATCCGCGCCTATCGCACCACCTTGCCGCGCTTTGGCTATAGCGAAGCGGTGGATACCGGTGTCATGGCCTGTGATCGCCGCATCTCTGCCACCTTCAAGGACGCCCCTGGTGGGCAGGTGCTGGGGCCAACCTTTGACTACACCCATCGTCTGCTGGATTTCAAACTGGCCGCAGATGGTGAGACGCCCGAGGCCGCAACCGCGCCGCCGCGTATGGAAACAACCCCGCATATCACCGAGTTCCTGCAGGGGGAGGATATCATCGAGCGCGAACCAAGCTCAGATACCGTGCCCGGTGATCTGACCCGCGAACCGATGAGCTTTCCGGCGGGGCGCGCCGTGCGCCTGCAGTCGCTGGCACGCGGCGATGAGGGCTTTATCCTCGGCATGGCCTATTCCACCCAGCGCGGCTATGCGCGCAACCATGCTTTTGTTGGCGAGCTGCGCATCGGCAAGGTGCCGGTGGAGATGGAGATCCCTGAGCTGGGCTTTGCCATCGAGCTTGGCGAGGTGGAGCTGACCGAATGTGAGACGGTGAACCAGTTCAAGGGTTCCAAAACCGTGCCGCCGCAGTTCACCCGTGGTTATGGTCTGGTCTTTGGCCAGTCCGAGCGCAAAAGCATTGCCATGGCGCTGGTGGATCGGGCGCTGCGCTGGGAAGAGCTGGGCGAAGACAACCTAGGTGCTGCCGCGCAGGACGAGGAATTTGTCCTCAGCCATTCCGACAATATCCAGGCGACGGGCTTTTTGGAGCACATCAAACTGCCGCATTACGTCGATTTCCAGTCCGAACTGGAACTGGTGCGAAAACTGCGCCGCGAAGCACAGGAGCTGGCCGAAGATATGGCCGCGCGGGAGGCTGCGGAATGAGTTTAGTCTCCGCTCCCGTCGCCATCGACGGAGGTATCATCAATGCCATGGGTGAATGTCGATCGGCTGCGCAGTTTCTTAGGCGTTTTCGGGCGGTAGAACATGGCCGCCAGGATCCCACCAATAACCACTACAACAATGGCGATACCCAAAACGGTGCCAAGCAGCTCATCGGACGTCATATCTCAAATCTCCTTTGGGAAAAATCAGCTGGGGAAAGGGCATATTATGTCTGACT
>CAJXIL010000184.1 GCA_913054455.1 uncultured Roseobacter sp. | reverse complement strand
CATGGGCGCGAAGTGGTGGATCCGGTTTGGGCGCTGCTTGACTACACTCTGGAGCACTCCGGCCCCAAACCGGTGCTGATTGAATGGGACAATGACGTGCCCGATTGGCCTACCCTGGCAGCGGAAGCCGAACGCGCGGCCTTTGCCCTCAGGGGCCTGCCTCACTCAGAGGCGATCTGCGATGCCAGCAGGGCAACCGCATGAGCGAGACTGAGACAAAAACAGCGCCAGAAGCTGTTGATCAAGCAACATTCACCCAAGCGATGATGGATGCCGCACGCGATGTGCCCCTGGGGTTGGTAGATCATGAAGGTGCAGCTGCCGGGCGGAGATTTTCCGTCTACCGCAACAATGTCGCCGTTTCCCTAACCGAGGCCATGCACAGCGCCTTTCCGGTTGTCGCCAAGCTGCTGGGCAAGGAAAACATGGACGGGCTCGCCGGGGTATTTTTGCGTGCGCATCCGCCCAGCTCGCCCCTGATGATGTTTTACGGCGCTGAATTTCCGGCCTTCCTCGAGAAGATGATGCAGCTGAGCCACCTGGGTTATCTGGGCGATGTGGCCCGGTTGGAACTGACCCTGCGCCATGCCTATCACGCTGCTGACGCCGCCCCTATTGATCCCATGTTGCTGGCAGGGCAGTCCGAACAAGCACTGCTAGATAGCCGTATTACCTTGGCCCCAGCGCTGCACCTGATCCGCTCTCCCTGGCCGATGCATTCGATCTGGCGCTTTTCCACCGAAGCAGGCGCTGCAAAGCCAAAAGCCGGAGCTGAGGCTGTCCTAATCACCCGCCCCGAATTCGATCCGATCCCGCAGGTCGTGAGCCCAGCCGACGCCGCCTGGATAGAGGCCCTCATGCAGGGAGACAGCATTGGCGAGGCCCTGGACCAGGCCCGCACCATAGACAGCACATTTGACCTCAGCTCCCCACTCACCCTGCTGTTGCAGGGCGGAGCCATCACTGGACTAGAAAGCAAAGGGTAACGACATGCATACACTTGTCACCATTCACAACGCCATCTTTGACCTCGTCGAAAAGGCCGGGACCTGGGTGCTGCCCCTGGCAGCCCGCTTTGTCTTTGCCGCAACGCTGCTGCTCTATTATTGGAACTCTGGCCTGACCAAGCTGGGTGATGGTTTCTTTGGTCTGTTCAGCCCCTCGATCGGCGCCTATTCGCAGATCTTTCCCAAACAGCTCGAAGCGGTGGGCTATGACGTTTCAGAATTTGGCTTGTTTCATCAGCTGGTCGTGCTTGCAGGCACCTATGCGGAATTCATTCTGCCGCTACTGATCCTGCTGGGGCTGTTCACCCGTTTGGCGTCGCTGGGCATGATCGGCTTTATTGTTGTTCAATCACTCACCGATGTCATTGGCCATGGTGCCACCGACACAAAAACGCTGGGCGCGCTTTTTGACCGCTTCCCCGATGGCGTCATCCTGGATCAGCGCCTGTTCTGGGTCTTTGTTCTGGCTGTTCTGGTGATCAAGGGCGCCGGCGCCCTGTCCCTGGATCGTGTCCTGAAGCGCCGGATGGAAACCGACGCAGCATAGCCCTCGCTCCCAAAACCACAAAGAAAGGCGCCCTGTTTCTAGCAGTGGCGCCTTTTTCCATCTCTACCCCAGACGCCTAGCCAGCTAGGAGAGCGGCCTGTGTGGCCTTATCCCAACCCAGATATGATGCCTCATCCGTTTTGATTAGCGGGCGCTTCATCAGCGCGGGATGCTCTTGCAGCAGATCCAACGGCGCACTGGTGCGTTCCTCTTCGTTCAATCCACGCCAAGTAGTCGAACGCGTATTGACCAATTTATCGCCAAACTGCGCCAGAGCTTCAGCCAAGACCTCTGTTGGAACCCCTTCGCTGCGAACATCAACCAGACGTGCCTCAGGCAATTGTTTCAACGCTTTGCGACAGGTGTCGCAGTTTTTTAACCCATAGAGGATCATCGGCTTCCCTTTCTCAATGCAGCAAAAACACAACCCCTGAGGGAATCAGCATAGCCACTTGATTTATTTT
This sequence comes from uncultured Roseobacter sp., assembly GCA_913054455.1. Lineage (GTDB taxonomy): Bacteria > Pseudomonadota > Alphaproteobacteria > Rhodobacterales > Rhodobacteraceae > Pseudophaeobacter. The sequence goes on along the minus strand of CAJXIL010000184.1, from coordinate 4,121 downwards.
CCACTCATGCAACAGTTGTATCGGGGTAACAAACAGTTGGGTTCCCATGCAGCGCAGCTTTGGCTCTACTAGGTTCTGCCCACGGAAAACTGACTATAGTCCCCAAAATTCACTGGGCGGTCCCAGAGCAACATATAACTAGAAGGAGACACGGGAAATGCCAAGCGGCACCGTGAAATGGTTTAATACCACCAAGGGATTTGGCTTTATCGAACCCGACGGCGGCGGAAATGACGTATTTGTACATATCTCTCAGGTTGAGCGATCCGGCCTCACCGGCCTCGCTGATAATATGAAAGTGGACTATGAGCTCACTGAGGGGCGCGATGGCCGTCAAATGGCCGGCGAGATCAAACCCTTGATGAGCTCAAACTAAACTCAGAGCGCCCGCAGGAGCACGCATGCCACCGCGCAGGCCATGTGTCTCCGCCAGTCGGTGAGCCTGTGATTGCATGCGCTAGAGCCTAGCCAATTTGACCTTTCAGAGGTCTTTTTCTCTCATAGCCAGGGCACAAATAGAACGCTTTGACCCGAAACAAACCTTTGGGCCTTCCCTCACAGTTGGGCAGGAATGCGCAGGTATTCAACCATCGTGCAGGCAGGATCTGCGCGGCGCAACTGTGTTTCGCCATAGCGCTGCCAGTCGGTCATGGACACCTCAGGAAAGAACGTATCCGCGCCCGCCACCGCCATATCGATCTCGGTGATCAACAATCTGTCGGCCATCTGCATCATCTCGCGGTAAATCCCCGCGCCGCCGATGCCATAGACCCGGCGATAGCCTTGCCCATGGGCCGCCTCTACGGCGGCGGCTACCGATGTATAGACCTCATCCGCCGCCTTTGGATTAGAGGAGACCACTAGATTCAATCTGTTTTTCAAGGGCTTGAATGGCAGACTATCCCAGGTGTTGCGCCCCATTATGACGGCCCCACCAAGGGTTTCGCGCTGAAAGGCCTTGAGATCCTCGGGCGCATGCCAGGGGATGGTGTTATCCTTGCCAATGGCACCATTGCGGTCGCGGGCGACAATCAGGGTAATCATCTTGTGGTCAGCCTTAAACGAAAGCCCCCGCACGGGCGGAGGTCAATTGACGAAGAGAGTTGCCAGCGCGACATGCGTGGGCTCATAATGGGACGGGTGCCACATTATCCGGATTTAATCCAGAGTTCCGGTATTCAAAATGGGCATAAATGAAATCCACATCAGCCCACAGTTTAAAACGGATCAGCGACCGCTGCGGTAAGACTTGGCCCAGGCAAAGACCTGCTTTGCGCAGTGGCGGCCTCATGCATACCGCAGAAGCGCACCCCTCCCTAGACGCGGCAAAGCGCTTTTCGCTTTTACAATGCCACGCTGAGGCCTACACAGCCCTATCTTTGTTATTTCAGGAAAAATCATGGCGCAAAAAGCCACCATTTATAAAGTCGAGCTCTCCGTATCTGATATGGATCGTCACTATTATGAGACCCACAAGCTGACCGTTGCCAAACATCCCTCTGAGACGGATGAGCGGCTGATGGTGCGACTGCTCGCTTTTGCACTGAATGCAAACGAACAATTGGAACTGACCAAGGGTCTATCGACGGATGACGAGCCAGACATCTGGCAAAAAAGCCTAAGTGGCGAACTTGATTTGTGGGTGGCCCTAGGGCTTCCCAGCGAGAAGGTCATACGCCAGTCCTGTGGCAAAGCCAAAGAGGTGATTGTTTACAGTTATGGCAGGACCGCTGAGGTCTGGTGGGATAAAATCAAGAACAGCACCACCCGCTTTGACAACCTTCAGGTCGTCAATTTTTCTGAGAGCGAAACCCTTGAGCTGGCAGAGCTGGCAAGTCGCTCGATGAAGCTGCAGGTCAATATTCAGGATGGCGATGTGATGGTGAGCGTTGATGATAGCATCGTCTACGTGACCCAAACAAAATGGAAAGCGACTGTTTAGCCCCCCATTCTAAACCGCCGCATATTTTGGACACTACCAGGCTCAGCCCCGGGGAGTGCTTGTTTCGCGCCCTAAGCAAGCACAAAACTCTCGGGTTTCAAATTTGGGGCGCTTCGCCGCGCAGCCCAAACTGAGCCTGGACTGCACGGCTTTGGATACAGGAACCGAGTTCAAACGGCGACATCAGCCTTGATCGCAGCGTGGGGCTCGTAGCCTTCCACCTCGAAATCCTCGAACCGGTAGTCGTCAATACTCTCTGCCTTGCGCAAAAGCTTCATCTTTGGAAACGGGCGGGGCTCGCGCGAGATCTGCTCGCGCGCTTGGTGCAGGTGGTTGAGGTACAAATGCGTATCACCGCCGACCCAGACCAACTCACCTGGGCGTAGTCCGGCTTGTTGCGCCAACATCAACTGAAGCGCCGTGGCGCCGACATAGTTAAAGGCGGCCCCCAGCAGCAGGTCGACGGATCGCTGAAACAACAAGCAGTTAAGGCGACCATCTGAGGTTACGTGATACTGATAAACCATGTGACAGGGCGGCAAAGCCATGCTGTCGAGCTCGGCGACATTCCAGCCATGAAAGAGCATGCGGCGGCTGCTGGGGTTGTCGCGCAGTGTTTTCACAAGGCCGGCAATCTGGTCATGTTCACGGCCATCAGACCCAAGCCAACGCCGCCACTGCTTGCCATAAACCGGCCCGAGCTCCCCCCAACGCGCGGCAAAAGCGTCATCTGCAAGGATCCGCTGCTCAAAAGCCTCCTGTGAAAGACTTTCGCCGGTCTCCCGCTGATAGGTCGCAAGCGGCCAGTCGGACCAGATGCGGACATTTTCGCGCAGCAGCGGTTGAATGTTGGTATTTCCGGTCAAGAACCAGAGCATTTCCTTTACGGCAGTCTTCCAGTAGACGCGCTTGGTCGTCAGGATCGGCACGCTGCCATCCGATAGGTCAAAACGCACCATGGACCCGAAAATGGACCGCGTCCCGACGCCGGTCCGATCGATACGCTCGTCTCCTCGCTCAAGAACCTGTGAGAGAAGGTCGAGGTACTGATGTTCGGGATGCCGCATGCTTATGCCTCCAGCTGGATTTGTCGTGGTTCGTCTTACACCAAGAGCCGCCCATGGGTACAGCCAGTGCGATCCTCCGGTATGCTGAATCTGCACGCACTTTCTGGCCGCTCGTCTACTTTCGCTTCACGGCCTCGTGTTGGCAGCTATTCAACCAAAACCCCTACGGCCCTGCGAATCGATTGGTTCTGGCCTATAGTCCACGCAGATTGTAGCAAGCAGAGGCAACTCCCCCGCATACTCCGGCCCTGCGGGCCATTGGGAGAGATGTTGACAATATCAAGGATACTCACACATGGCGCTTACATATCTGCACGTAATGGTTCGGGTGAAAGACCTGGAAAAATCCAGGGCATTTTATGAACTTCTGGGACTGCGCGAAACCCGTCGCTACGACAGCGAAAAGGGCCGCTTTACCCTGCTCTATCTGGCGGCACCCGGTCAGGAGGAAACTCCGGTAGAGCTGACCTACAACTGGGATGGCGACGAAGGCCTGCCAAGCGACAGCCGCCATTTTGGCCACCTCGCCTATGGCGTCGACAATATCTATGAGACCTGCCAATTCCTGCAAGACAACGGTGTGACCATCAACCGCCCGCCCCATGACGGGCGCATGGCCTTTATTCGCTCGCCCGACAATATCTCAATCGAGCTGCTGCAAAACGGCGAAGCCCTGGAGCCAGCTGAGCCCTGGACCAGCATGGGCAACACTGGCCACTGGTGATCACTCCCCAGTCTTCGTGAGGCAGGACGGGCTCAAACCTGCCTTGGTCCAAGCAAGATTGGTACGAAGTTAGATAGGCACAAATAAAAACGCACCGCTGGTCCGTTTGGGACTAGGCGGTGCGTCTTATAGCGAACCCGAATTCTTCAAGTCTAGATGCGACTGGTGTCCAGCCGAACCAGGATATTTTGTGCTTTGGGCAGTGCAATTCTTGCGTGCCACAGATGTTTGCTCGGGGACATTTTGCCCCAAAGCCCTGTTTTCTAATAGATATAGCGGATCTGATCCGACCAATACCGTTCCACACGCTTCAAGGAGCCGGTGATGTCAGCAATGCCTTCGCGGCTGATAACATCCTTGCCCTCTAGGCCTTCGGCGTGGCGTGCAA
>CAJXIL010000183.1 GCA_913054455.1 uncultured Roseobacter sp. | reverse complement strand
AGGTTTTGCACCTTTCCTCCTATATCGGCGCTCGCGGCATCCGGCTCAAGCTCTTCCCTGCTCTCTTCGGCGAAATACTGCGCAAAACCCTGCCTTAGCGCCTCAAATCTCTTTTCCCGCAGGCTTTGGGCTGTCTGCGCGGGCAGCCTCATAGGCGAGCATGGCCCGTTTGACTGGCTGCCCCCAGTGATAGCCTCCTAACTCGCCAGATTTCTTGAGCGCCCGGTGGCAGGGGATCAGCCAGCTCACGGGGTTGCGGCCTACCGCCGTGCCAACCGCACGCACGGCCTTGGGCGATCCGATGGATTTGGCGATCTCCGAATAGCTTGTCACATGCCCATCGGGGATCGCCAGCAGCGCCTCCCAGACCTTGATCTGAAGCGGTGCCCCAATCAGATGCAGCGCGGTTTCACCCTTTTGCGCAAAGGCCGCATCGACCAAGGGGCGCAGCGCCATAGGATCCTCAACAAACGCTGCCTGCGGCCACCTGCCGCGCATATCCGCCAGGGCCGGCTCGGCCCCGGTTTCCGCCGCAAAGCCTAAGCCGCAGATGCCTTTTTGTGTGCCCATAACCAGGGCCAAACCAAAGGGACTGTCAAACCACCCCCATTGGATTTCCAACCCCGCGCCTTTGCGAGCATATTCTCCGGGGCTCATCGCTTCCCAGCGCAGAAACAAATCATGCAGCCTGCCAGACCCGGAAAGTCCAACAGAATGCGCGGTTTCCAAAGTAGAAAACCGTTCACGTAAAAGAGCTTTAGCGTGCCCCAGGCGAAGATATTGCTGATAGCGTTTGGGAGAGACCCCAACCCAAGCAGAAAACAAGCGTTGAAAATGCGCAGGACTCATATCCATGCGGCCCGCCAATTCTTCCAAGGGTAGGTCATCGCCCCCCGCATCGATCAACTCAATGGCGCGGCGCATGACACCGTAATGATAGTTTTGCTCATTCGGCTCTGGATGAATGGTCATGGTCGCACCTGTTTCAGTCTTATCTACCGATCATAGCCTTGCTCATGTCAGCACAGCGACCCGAAACTTGCGAAATGCGTTCAAACCTTGCATGTCTGGCCCAAGAGGAGCGCCCCCTGATGACAATAGCCGTGTTGAACCAAGCAGGCCAACTGCTGCGGGATGATCTGCCCACAGCCCTGTTCCCTTGGTGGAGCTTTACCAAGCCGGTGTTGGCAGCGCTGGTTCTACGGGCAGCCGCGCGCGGTGTCTGGGATCTAGACGCGCCGCTTCATGGGCGGCCCTACTCGCTGCGGCATTTGCTACAGCATCGGGCTGGCGTCCCCGAGTACGGCGGGCTTGCCAGTTACAAATCCGCTGTCAGTGCTGCAGAAAATCCTTGGTCACAAGAGCGCCTCTTGCAGGAAGTAGGGTCAGATCAGCTGGATTTTGCTCCGGGCGCGGGCTGGAACTACTCCAACAGCGGCTATCTTATCCTGCGACAACAGCTGGAGCGCCTCCATGGCGAAGGTCTGGCCCAGATCATGCAGACTGAAGTTCTCGCCCCGCTGGGGTTATCAGCGCGACTGGCGATGGAGAGCGAGGATTTTGCGCGGCTGCATTGGCCCGCAGCGGGCTACCACCCCGGCTGGGTTTATCATGGCTGCCTGATGGGTACCGCGCGAGATGCCACACGCCTTTTGCAGGCCCTGCTCTACGGCGACCTTCTACCCGCGGAGGCCCGCAAGGCGATGCTGCTGCAAGACATGCGGGGCGGACCGATTCCCGGTCGGGTCTGGAGCGAGACCGGCTATGGGCTGGGCATCATGATTGGCACCACACCAAATGTCGGGCGGATCATCGGCCACAGCGGCTGCGGCCCCTTCAGCGCCAACCTGGTGGCTGCATTCCCAGAACTTCCCGGCCAACCAATCGTTGCGGCCTTTGTTCAGGGCGGCGACGAGACCCCTGCTGAGTATGCTGCTGTCGAAGCGGCCAGGGCTGTGGCCAAAGAACAAGCTGGAAAGCCCTTGTAAACCGCTCTGGCGCTTTGTCGTTGCAGGGCATGGGACAAAACGGCAATAAGATCGGCAATGGCAAAGCAACTCGATTATCATACCATCCGTGAGATCTTTTCGCGGTTTCAGGCAGCAGAACCAGAGCCCAAGGGCGAATTGGAGCATGTCAATGTCTACACCCTCGTGGTGGCTGTCGCCCTGTCGGCGCAGGCAACTGATGCGGGTGTAAACAAAGCCACGCGGGCGCTATTCGAAATCGCCGACACGCCACAAAAGATGCTCGATCTGGGCCTTGAAGGTGTCACTGACCATATCAAGACCATCGGCCTGTTCCGCCAAAAAGCCAAAAATGTCATCAAGCTCAGCCAAATTCTGGTGGATGACTATGGCGGCGAAGTACCCAACTCCCGCGCGGCCCTGCAATCTCTGCCTGGTGTCGGGCGCAAGACCGCAAATGTAGTGTTGAACATGTGGTGGCATCAGCCCGCACAGGCCGTGGACACCCATATCTTTCGGGTTGGCAATCGCTCGGGCATCGCGCCAGGCAAAGACGTTGATGCGGTGGAACGCGCTGTAGAAGACAATATCCCCGCTGATTTTCAACAACATGCACATCATTGGCTGATCCTGCATGGCCGCTATCACTGCAAGGCGCGCAAGCCCCTGTGTGGCACCTGCCTGATCCGCGATCTCTGTCAATATGAGGACAAAAATCTATGAAAACCTATCAAATCGTTGGCATCGGCAATGCGGTTGTTGACGTGATTTCGCAAAGCGATGACAGCTTTCTTGCCCATATGGGCATCGAGAAAGGCATCATGCAGTTGATCGAGCGGGATCGTGGCGAAGTGCTATATGGGGCGATGGAAAACCGGGTGCAGACCCCTGGAGGATCTGTCGCCAATACCATTGCCGGCGCCGGAGCGTTGGGTCTGGATGCCGCCTTTATCGGGCGGGTGCATGATGATGCGCTTGGCCATTTTTATGCCGATGCCATGAACGAAGACGGTGTTGATTTTGTCAATCCACCCGTCGCTGGCGGTGAACTGCCGACCTCGCGATCAATGATCTTTGTCTCGCCCGATGGTGAGCGCTCGATGAACACCTATCTTGGAATTTCCTCCGAGCTGAGCAGCGCTGATGTGCCAAATGAAGTGGCCGGCAGTGCCCAGATCATGTTCCTGGAAGGCTATCTGTTTGACAAGGACAAGGGCAAATCCGCCTTTATGGAAGCGGCGCGTGATTGCCGCAAAGGTGGTGGAAAATCCGGCATCGCCATCTCGGATCCCTTCTGTGTCGAGAGGCACCGGGCGGATTTCTTGTCGCTGATCGAACATGACCTGGATTTTGTCATCGGCAATGAAGACGAAATCAAATCACTGTTTGAGACCGATGATCTCGAAGTGGGCCTCGCCAAGACCAGTGCCATCTGCCCGCTGGTAGTCTGCACTCGGTCCGGTGACGGCGTCACAGTGATCGGTAACGGGACTCGGATCGACGTGCCGGTCACCAAGGTTGTGCCCGTGGATGCTACCGGGGCTGGCGATCAGTTTGCGGCCGGCTTCCTGTTTGGTCTGGCCAAGGGGCGCGATCTGGAGACCTGTGCGAAGATTGGCAATATCTGCGCTGCTGAGGTCATCAGCCACATCGGCCCACGTCCCGAGACCAATCTACAGGACCTGCTGCGTGAGGCAGGCCTGCTGTAAGCACAGCCTCGCACCCAACCAAGGCGGCTACTCCCGCGCGACGCCCCTCTCGCCTACGGCGAGAGGGCTCACATTGGCTCCAGCGCTGGCAGGCAAAGCCTTACTCGTGCGCCCGCGTCGATACCCAGTCCCTTTGCCTTCTAGCTACCCGCCAGATCCACCGCGACCTGTGCTCGCGACAACAAGGTTTTTAAAGCCCTACGCTCTTCCTCGGGCATGGCGGCAAGCATGCGCTCCTGCGTGGCAACATGTTCTTCCACCACCTGGTTAATCAGATCCAGACCCTCTGCGCTGAGCTCAATCAGAAAACTGCGGCTGTCTTCTGGGTTGAGCTGGCGCAACACCAGACCATCCGCCTCGAGGCGCGCAATGCGGTTGGTCATAGTGCCAGAGGCCACCATCGTTGCCTTCAGCAGTCCCCCCGGCGACAACCGATACGGTGCCCCCGCCCGACGCAGGGTCGCAAGCACGTCAAATTTGGCAGCGTTCAACCCAAACTGGGCAAAGGTTTGTTGCATGCCTTCTTGATAGGCAATGTACAAGCGGGCCACCCGCCCAATGACCCCCATGGCGCTGACGTCAAGGTCAGGCCGTTCGCGGGCCCATTGTTCGGTGATGAAGTCTACGTGATCCATGCACATAGCCTGTTCGCAATATATCTTGATGTCAAGACAACATGGTATATCTTGATGTCAAGATTCTTTGAGAGGTGCTTGATATGGCTCGTTTGGATTTGTTTTATACCGCGCTCGCCCCGGCAATCTGGGGCAGTAGTTACATCGTGACCACCAGCCTGCTGCCAGGCCAATCTCCCCTCTTGGTCGCGCTGTTGCGCGCCCTGCCTGCTGGGTTGATCCTGCTGCTATTGGTGCGCCAATTGCCGCCACTGAACTGGATACCAAGGCTCCTCATTCTGGCCACACTCAACTTTTCTCTGTTCTGGACCCTGCTCTTTGTCTCCGCCTATCGGTTGCCCGGAGGCGTCGCGGCAACTCTGGGGGCAACGCAACCTTTACTGGTCGTGTTTCTCTCGGCCTATGCGCTTAAAACGCCGATCAGGCCTACAGCCCTTTTGGCTGCCAGCCTCGGTATCATGGGCGTCGCCCTATTGGTTCTCACTCCAGAGGCAAAGCTTGACATGTGGGGCGCCTTGGCCGGTCTTGGCGGCGCTGCGTCCATGGCTGCGGGCGTTGTATTGACCCGCAAATGGCAGCCACCAGTACCACCTCTCACCTTTACCGCCTGGCAACTGACGGCAGGAGGGTTGCTCCTGATCCCTTTTGCGGCTCCAACCCTCGGGGATATCCTCTCGCTCACCGGAGCCAACCTTCTTGGCCTGGCCTATATGAGCCTGATTGGCGGTGCCCTGACCTATATCCTGTGGTTCCGCGGCCTCGCGCGGATCGAGCCTGCCAAGGTCTCGCTCCTGGGCGTACTCAGCCCGCTCACTGCAGTTATTCTGGGGTGGGTCTTGCTGGCGCAAGACCTGACGCTGATGCAGATTGCAGGCGCTAGCCTTGCCCTGTTCAGCCTCTGGCTAGGGCAGACCAACCTGAGCCTGAGACCCAGATGGCGCCGCTCTGCGCCCTAGGCCCCGGCCTCACAAGGGCTGCGCCCTACCGCCCGATCTGCCCGATCTGTGATCTCATCCAATGAGGCTTGCAAGCTCAACCGCAGGGTTTCAGCTTCTTGTTCGCTTGGTTTCTTAGGCACCGGATCCGTCCATTCCTGACAAATCAGCACGCCACGCGAAAAAGGCAAGGGCAGCATCTGCTTGTCCCAGGTCGGCAGTTTCAACACCCGCCGCTCAGCAAAGGCCACAGTAAAAACTCGACAGCCAGTCATCCGCGCCCAAGTGATCGGAACCCCGGATAAAACCCGCGCGGGTCCACGGGGACCATCCGCTGCAATGCCGATTGAGCAGCCTGATTTGGTGCGTCGCAGCACCTCTCGGGACAGGGCGACATGACGTTTATGGCTAGACATCGGAATGGTCTCAAAGCCAAGGCGCACCAAGATCTGCCCCGCTAAGCGACCTGCGCGGGCTGCCGATGTTAGCGCGCAGATTGGCCCCAAAGAAGTGTCGAACAGGTAGGGAGCCATAATAAGACGTTGATGCCAAAGCACAAAGATAACCGGCTCCCCGCTGGCAACGGCAGCATCCATTTCGTCACAGCCGGACCTTTGCCAGCGCGATGTTCGGTATGCGAAGGCAACGTACCCAGCAAAGAAGGCCTCAATCATCCGATTGAAGCGGGGACTGTCAGCTATTTTTTTGCGTAAGCTCAATAGAGGTTCCCTTTTTTGCCTGTCATAGAATACTAAACTCGCGAGGGCTAGCCCGCTTGCTCTGTTGCGAAAAAAGCTAGGCATCTCTGGTGATTTCCCTCTTGCGAGTCAGACGGAGGTACCTTAGGAACACCGGCACTGCAGGGGTATAGCTCAGTTGGTAGAGCGACGGTCTCC
>CAJXIL010000182.1 GCA_913054455.1 uncultured Roseobacter sp. | reverse complement strand
CGGGCCGCGAAGATCCCGCGCAGATGACGGCTGAAAGCCGCATTCAGGTCGAAGCTCTGGACAAGAACGCGAAAGAGTTTGGCGTGCACTACTATCCTGTCTCTGACGTCCGTCAGGGCATCGTGCACATCGTTGGCCCTGAACAGGGCTGGACCCTGCCCGGTATGACCGTGGTTTGCGGCGACAGCCACACCGCCACCCATGGTGCCTTTGGGGCCCTGGCCCATGGCATCGGCACCTCCGAGGTTGAACATGTTCTGGCAACACAGACCTTGATTCAGAAAAAATCCCTGAACATGAAGGTCGAGATCACCGGCAAGCTGAAGCCCGGTGTGACCGCCAAGGACATCACCCTGGCGGTTATCGGCGAGACCGGCACCGGCGGCGGCACCGGCTATGTCATCGAGTATTGCGGCGAAGCAATACGCGATCTGTCGATGGAAGGCCGTATGACTGTCTGCAACATGGCCATCGAGGGCGGTGCCCGCGCGGGTCTGATCGCACCAGATGAGACCACCTATTCCTACGTCAACGGTCGGCCCCACGCCCCCAAGGGCGCGCAGTGGGAAGCCGCGCTGAACTGGTGGAAAACGCTCTACACCGATGAGGGCGCGCATTTCGACAAGGTTGTCACCCTGAAGGGCGAAGACATCCAGCCGGTTGTCACCTGGGGCACTTCGCCCGAGGATGTTCTGCCGATCTCTGGCGTGGTTCCAAACCCCGAAGATTTCACCGGTGGTAAGGTCGAAGCCGCACGTCGCTCGATCGAGTACATGGGCCTGACACCGGGTCAGAAACTGACCGATATCGAAATCGACACCGTCTTCATTGGCTCCTGCACCAATGGACGTATCGAAGATTTCCGTGCCGTGGCCGAGGTGGTCAAAGGCAAGAAGATCAAGGACGGTATGCGGGCCATGATCGTTCCTGGCTCTGGCCTGGTTCGCGCCCAGGCCGAAGAAGAAGGTCTGGCGGACATCTTCCGCGAGGCCGGCTTTGAATGGCGTCTGGCGGGTTGTTCGATGTGTCTGGCAATGAACCCGGATCAGCTGTCCGAAGGTGAGCGTTGTGCCGCCACCTCGAACCGCAACTTTGAGGGGCGTCAGGGCTATAAGGGCCGCACCCACTTGGTGTCGCCTGCCATGGCCGCTGCGGCGGCCCTCACCGGCAAGCTGACCGACATCCGTGATTTGATCTGAAGGAGCGAGACAAATGGAAAAGTTTGAAAAACTCACCGGCATCGCCGCGCCTATGCCTTTGGTCAATATCGACACTGACATGATCATCCCCAAGGTGTTCCTGAAGTCGATCGCACGGACTGGCTTTGGCAAGAACCTGTTTGACGAGATGCGCTACAATCGCGACGGCACTGAAATCGAAGATTTTGTGCTGAACAAGCCGCAGTATCGCAACTCCGAAATCCTGGTGGCTGGCGACAACTTTGGCTGCGGCTCCTCGCGCGAGCATGCGCCCTGGGCAATTGCAGATTTTGGCATCAAATGTGTGGTTTCGACCTCCTTTGCAGACATCTTCTTCAACAACTGCTTCAAGAACGGCATCCTGCCAATCGTGCTGCCACAAGAGCAGGTCGACATGCTGATGAAGGACGCGGAAAAGGGCGAGAATGCCCGTATGAGCGTTGATCTGGAAGCCCAGGAAATCACCACCTCCGACGGTGAGGTGGTCAAGTTCGAGGTCGATGCCTTCAAAAAGCAATGCCTGCTGGAAGGTCTGGATGACATTGGTCAGACGCTGCAAAAGCAAGCGGCCGTCCAGACCTATGAAGGCAAGATGGCGCAGGAACGTCCCTGGGTCTAACAGCGCCTCTTTCTTGCTTTGGTGCATAACTGCGCCGCAGTAGTTTGATACAGACAAAGCCGCTCCAGCCATGCTGGGGCGGCTTTGTTACTTCAGCCCGAGGAGGGGCCAAACAGTTACCTGCTGCCCCCACCCCTAGCTTGCGCGCAAATTAAGACAAATGCGCCACAAATTTGCCCCATTCAGACACATTCACCACGCCTGCATCCCCTTTGAGAGCCCGATTGGGGACATAAAGCCCGCAACCGCTATATCTGGTAGGAAGGAGGCAAGTTGCTGATTGGCTTGGTCAAAATTGATGCATTCTCGCATCAGGCCGCGCCGCTTCCTTAAAGAAAATCAAATTTCCGCAATTGCAAACTTGAGCCCAAGACCCAATCCATGCACAAATGGGGCAAAATTGAGGCGCGCATTCTGGGCAGTCTAGGATGCATCAAGTTGGAACAAGGGCACGGCAAAGTACCGTCCAGTCCAGTTTGAAGGGAAAAATAGCAGTGTTTGCTCGCATATCAGGCGCGGCAACTCGTGGTTTATTGGTTGCGTTGCTCATTGCAATGCCGTCGATGGTACTACCGGTTTCTGCCACAGAATCTCCAGAGATTATCGCCCTTATGGCGATACTTGGCGGAGCTTTGACCTTTGCAGAGTATTTCTCCAACTACCCAAGCTTTGTCGAATTTCGCGAGGCACCGCCGCTGAACCGAATGCGGTTTTTAGCGGCCCTTGTGACAATTGGCCTGCTCAGTCTTCTCACCCGTCATTCGCTGGATCCAACCGGGCTTACTGCGCTGGTACAGGGATTGGGAATGCAGCTGGGTGACGCCTTGGACTTTGCCTATTCCCCCGTACAATTGACGGTTTTGATGCTGCCGCTCGACACCCCAAGCGAGAGCCTCTACCTGACCCGCAGTGCCGCTGGCATCGCCTATGTGGCTTCAGCCCTTGCAGTCTTGGGCTTTATCCTCGCCATTCGGGTTGGCAACTGGCCTGTTGCCAATGGTGCCTTTAATGTCTGGGTGAACCTGCCCCTGTTTGACCCAACCACTGGGGGCGATGTGGTCACCAGATTGCAACGCGATGGCCGTATCAACATCATAGTCGGCGTATTGCTACCCTTTGCCATTCCTGCCACGATCCAGCTCATGTCCGGCCTTATCGACATCAGTCACCTCACATCTGCGCACATGCTGGTCTGGGTGATTGCCGCCTGGGCGCTTGTACCAGCCTCCATGATCATGCGGGGCCTAGCCATGCTGCGGGTGGCGGATCTGATCGCACAAAAACGACGGGCGGTTTACGCCCATGCAGAAGCCCTACAGGCCGTTTGATGCTCTGGACGAGGTGGAGATACCTCTCCATCTTGTCATGTCTTTCTCTACTGATCCCCCTTTTCGCGCTACCGCGCATCCCCCAGGCTGAGACCCTGCGCATTGCCACCTTCAATACCGAACTGTCCCGCAAGGGACCGGGCCTGTTGCTACGTGATATTGAACGCGGTGAGGATGTCCAGATTGCCGCAGTGGTTGCCGTCATTGCCGAGGCCAAACCTGATATTCTTCTGCTGCAAAGCATCGACTGGGACTACAATAATCTTGCCCTAAAGGCGCTGGCACGACGCCTGGCGCAGGCCGGATCGCTCTACCCTCATCTCTTTGCCAGCCAACCTAATGCGGGCCTCGCTACAGATTTGGATCTGGATGGTGACGGTCGATTGGGCGGCCCCGGAGATTCGCAGGGCTATGGTGACTACACCGGTCGCGCTGGCCTGGCGGTGCTCTCGCGCTATCCACTAGTCGTGGATAAAATGCAGGATTTAACACCGCTCCTGTGGCGTGACATCCCCGGAGCTACCCTCCCCCAACACCCAGATGGCAGCCCCTTCCCCTCACCCCAGGCCCAGGCAATACAGCGCCTCTCCTCGACCGCCCATTGGGTCTTGCCCGTCGCCCTCGCCAACGGCCAGCGGCTAACCCTTTTGTGTTTTCAGGCCGCCCCGCCGCTATTTGACGGGGCTGAGGACCGCAATGGGTTGCGCAATGCCGATGAAATCCGACTTTGGCAGGTCTATCTAGACGGTTTGCTGCCCGCAGAACTTGCTGCGCCACCGACCCAACAATTTGTTATCGTCGGCGGTGCCAATCTGGACCCCAGTAGCGGCGAAGGTAGGCGCCAGAGCATCACCCAGCTGCTACGAGACCCCAGGCTGCAGGACCCCCGCCCCCTCTCAACACCGGCCAACACTCAGACCGTAGATTGGGGAGAGGGGCGCCGCATGCGGGTGGACTACCTGTTGCCCTCAAAGGATTGGCAAGTGGCCGCTGCGGGGGTGGTCTGGCCTGACAGCGACAGCTCTCCGGCGGCCCATGCCAGCCGTCACAGGCTGGTCTGGGTCGATCTCGTTTTGGACTAAGCCATGGCATCCTGGCGTACCGCACCCGGCTGACTGACCAACACCTCTTGGGGTAGGCAATGCGGCAGTGCTTGCTCAAGCGGCGTCGCCTGAAACCTCGGCAACAACTCCTGAAACAAATCACCGTTCAGGCTATGCGGCGTGTCCCACAGATAGCGCATCTCCAGCAGGCAACGCCCAAGCGGCCAAACCGGACAGGCAAGCTGCAGGGGAAGCCAGGACATCTTGCGCAGCTGGGCAGGGCGAGACAGATGTGGGTTCAGTGCCGCCAGCACCTCCTGCCCGGAAAGAGTGTAGCCTGTATAGGGCACATCCAAAAACCGCGGCAGATCGGCGCGCATCTCGGCCAGCTCCGCTGCGGCGCGGGCAACATCCGGCAGATAGGCCCAAGCATGGGGAATATCCGCCCGTCCCGGGTAGATGAACTTCCCCTTACACAGCTTGGCAGTGATCATGGCGTCAAACCAGTTTCCCGAGGCCTCGGTGTCGAGAAAATCCCCTGCCCGTAACAAGATCACCCGCGCAGTAGAGGCGCGATAGGCCGCTTCCATCTCGATGCGGATCCTCCCCAGCGGATTCTCCGCCGCGTGCGCGCTGTGCTGCGACCAGGGAGCGGCTGTTGTCGGGCCAAAAACGTAGACATTGCCCGGCAAAATGACGGTTGCACCCGTCGCCTCTGCTGCTTGTATAACCTGACGATGCAGGCTCGGCACCTGCGTGGCCCAATCCGGGTAGGCTGGATTCCAGCTGTTTACGATCACATCAACCCCGGCGCAGGCCTGCATAAGGTTATCCCGCCCTCGCCGGAACCGATCCACCTGCCAGCCTGCCTGCTCGAAGGCCAAGGCTGCAGCTCTGCCAAACCGGCCAGAGGCACCTAATATGAGAGCTGTCTGTGTCATCACGTCTTCTCCTGTTCATAAGATCTGACCCATGTTCCCCTATTCGAAAAAAATATGGCATTGCCAAAATTCTCTGATCTGCCATTCATTATTGAATGGAAAAGACAACACTCACCGACTGGTCTCTGATTCAAAGCTTTCTTGCTGTGGCCGACTGCGGCTCTCTATCCGCGGCAGCGCGGCAGCTGTCTCGCAGCCAGCCCACCCTTGGCCGCCATATTCAAAGCCTTGAGGCGGATCTCAATCAGCGCCTGTTTGAGCGCCACCCACGAGGCTTGCAACTGTCGCAAGCCGGGACGGCCCTTTTGCCAATGGCGCGGGAAATGCAGTCGCAGATGTACCGGCTATCGCTGCATGCTGCAGGCCAGTCCGAGGAACTAGCAGGTACCGTTCGCATCACTGCAAGCGTCTTTGCGGCGCATCACCTGCTGCCACCTATCCTAGCAGATATTCGCCAAGAAGAACCGGGAATTGAGCTGGAATTGGTGCCGTCGGATGAGAGCGAGAACCTGCTCTTTCGCGCCGCCGATATTGCCCTGCGCATGTATCGCCCAACGCAGTTGGATGTGATCACCCAGCATATCGCAGATCTGTCCCTTGGGATCTTTGCCGCCAAATCCTACCTGGCACGTCGTGGCACGCCCAAAACGATAGACGAGTTTTGGCACCATGATCTGGTGGGATATGACAGTAACGATTTAATCCTGAACACTATGCGCCAGATGGGCTGGCAGGCGGACCGCAGCGCCTTTGCTATGCGGTGCGACAACCAAACTACCTATTGGGAACTGGTGCGGGCCGGCTGTGGAATCGGCTTTTGCCAGAGCACCGTCGCCCGCGCGGATGACTGCGTTGCAGAGCTTGATCTGGGCGTCAACATCCCCGCACTACCGGTCTGGCTGACCGCGCATAGCGCTATGCGGGAAACGCCGCGTATCCGGCGGGTTTGGTCTCTCTTGGCAAAAGCTTTAAAAACGGCTGGTAAATCACCCTGATCTCCCTTGAAATTAGGGCCTGTTGTTGACCCTGCGCCCCCATAAGGGTAGGCCATTTTCAACTGTTTTTAGGAGGCACATATGTCCAATCCATCGATTCTGATTCTGCCCGGC
>CAJXIL010000181.1 GCA_913054455.1 uncultured Roseobacter sp. | reverse complement strand
GGTATGGATCCCGGCCTCGGCCAGCATCGGCATTCGATTGCAGGCGTCTTCCAGGATCGGCTCGAAATGGTCGAAGTCCTCAGGCAGCTGGTCGAATTCAAAGCTGTCAGGAATACCCTTCATTGCCCAGGGTTTGGCATTGGGTTCAAAGGCGCCCAGCAACATCTTGCCAGCGTCTTCCTTGTAGTAGGCGCATTCATCGGGCACCCGCAACACGGGCATTTGGGTCAGGCCCTTAATGGCCTCGGTCACGATATAGAAATGCTCACAGGCATGCAGCGGCACGTTGACCCCCGCCATGCGGCCAACTTTGTGACCCCACATGCCGGCGCAGTTCACCACCATGTCAGCCGCCATATGGCCCTGAGCCGCACCATCGTCACTGACCCAATCAACTCCCGTCACTCGGCGACCGTCCTTGGACAGGCCTATGACCTTGATCCGTTCCTTGACCAGCGCCCCACGCTGACGCGCGCCCTTGGCCAGGGCCAAGGCGATATTGGCAGGATCCCCCTGACCATCCTTGGGCAGCCAGACCCCGGCCTTCACATCGCCAATGTTCAGGTGTTCGTATTTTGCCTTCACCTCTTGCGGGGAGATCTCTTCCACTTCGACACCAAAGGCCCGCGCCATACCGGCCTGGCGGAAGATCTCCTCTTTGCGCTCCTCAGTGAGGGCCACAGTAATCGAGCCACAGCGTTTGAACCCGGTGGCTACACCGGTTTCCGCTTCCAGCGCGCCATAGAGCTCTTGGGAATACTTGGCCAATTTGGTCATATTGGCGGTGGCGCGCAGCTGGGCTATCAGACCGGCTGCATGCCAGGTGGTGCCCGAGGTGAGTTGCTTACGCTCCAAAAGCACCACATCTTTCCAGCCCAGCTTGGTCAGATGATAGGCAACCGAGCAGCCAATAACGCCGCCACCGATAATGACCACACGGGCCTGAGTTGGAAGTTCGCTCATGTCAGCACTCCGAAAGAACCTGAATTTCCCTCTGATTATCATGGTCAGGCGTCAAAAAAGGGGCCAAAAGCGTCAAATATCCCCGGCTATTCTCCGGCGTTCAAGAAATCAATCGACGGGTCTCCGCCCAGGCGACGGCGTTTGCGCAGAGCAAAAGGCGTGATTCCAAAGATAGATTTGTAAAGCGTGGAGAACCCGTTCTGAAATCCACAAGCGAGGCCAATTTCACGCACGCTCATAGTGGTGTTCAACAGCAGGTTATTGGCCTTGTTAAGCCGCATTTCACGGTAGAAACCATTGGGCGTGGTAGCGAGGTAGGTTTTGAATTTTCGCTCCAGCGAGCGGGTTGAAATGCCCAAGTCTGCCACGATCTCACCAATGGGCATCGGCTCTTCGATATTGGCCTGCATCAAGCGGATCGCATGATCCAGATCTCGATCGCCGGTAATCGTGGGCTTGGCACCAGCAAAGGGTTGCAGGGAGGAATAATCACGAACCTGTTCATGCAACATGATATTGGCCACACTCAACTGCGCCGCCGCCGAGGTGAGCCGCCCAATCAGTGCCAGCACAATGTCGGTGGTGGCCCCCATTCCGGCACAGGTAATGACCGGGCCATCTTCACTTGCCAAGGCATGGCTGGCCTCAAACAACCCTTGGCGTTCCCGCAGCAGAGCCGCGTTTTCCCAGTGGGTGGCCCCGGCGCGGCCCTGGTCTTTGAGGTAACGCGCAGCGGCTTCGGCCAGCAAATAAACCCGCGCTCCCCGGTTGGTGTAGCTTTTGATCACCCGCCCCAGCGAGAGGCCCGGATGATCTGGATCCGTATTGCCCAGCACAAAGGCAAAATTCGCATCCGGACGATCCACATAGGGAATAGTCTCCACCAAGAGCCCGGCCCGACAGGACAGTTGCCCGCCCTGCGCGGAGCGAATGCATATCCGAAACGGCGGTTGGGCGAGCACCCGGTTGGCAATGCGCAGGGGCTCTGCAACGGCGGACATTTCCGTCAGCACAAAACCTTCGCACACCAGAATATCCACCGTCCAACTGGGGGACGGTGAAGCCAAGAGGCTTATCGTAGTTTTCTTCGCCATGTCACGCCGCCCCTTATGCCAGATCACTGGTCAGATGATTTCGTGCCCCGCTTCGCGCAGTTGGCGCGCCACCTCAGCGATATGCGCAGGACCAACTTCGCAACAGCCGCCAACAATGGTAGCGCCCATGGCGACCCAACCCATAACAAACTCTGCGTATTCAACCGGTCCCAAGTCGCGCCGCTGCTCCAAGGCATCCACGGTTGGTGCCTCTTCCAGAAAGCCCTCGGTGATGCCAGTAAATCCATTGGCAAAGGCCCCAAATGGGCGGCCAAAGCCTTTGATGATTTGCAACCCGGCGCCAATCGCCTCTGGGCGGGAACAGTTGATCAGCACGGCAGCAGGCTGGAACTCTTCGATCACTGGCGCCAGGTCCTGCACGGGTTCACCAGAACGCAACAGCCTGCCGTCGTCATCGTTCACAGAGACCGCCAACCAGACAGGTTTTTCGGTCTCCGCACAGCCCATCAAAGCGCCGCGCGCGTGGTCTAGGGCTGAAACCGTTTCAAGCAAGAATAGATCGGCCTTGTCTTCCATCAAACCCACCAGCTCTGAAAACAGCTGCTTGGCCTCTTCCAGCGGAATATGCAGGTCCGGGCGATATGAGGCGCCAATAGGCCCCAGCGCGGCTGCAATCCGCCCACTGCCATGAGAAGCCCGTGCCGCTTCTGCCTGCGCTAGGGCAATGCTAAGCAATTCTTCAAAGCGGTCTTCCATCCCAGCCCGCACCAAACGGTCACGATGCACCGCATAGGTATTGGTCGTGGCAACGGTGGCCCCAACAGTAAAATAGTCGCTGTGCACCGCTCCGACCAATTCGGGTTGCTCGATCATCACCGAGGTCGACCACAAAGGCGTCGGCCGATCACCTGATCGTTTGACAATTTCCTGGCCAATCGAGCCATCCAACAGGGTTATCTGCATGCGCTTCTTCTCTTTATGGTATCAGGACCAGCTTGCCCGGCAGCACTTTTGACTGAAATGCCTCCTGGGCTATGGCAATGTCGTGGAGGGGGTAGGTTTTGGACACCAAGGGTTTGATCCTCCCGGCATTGATCAGAGCAACAAGGCGGCCAAAATTCTCTGGTGATTGATAGGTACAGCCATGAATCGTTATGTCTCGCAGGTAGATATCACGCAGATCCGCTGCCACCATAGGCCCTGCAATTGCACCCGCGACTGCGTAGTGTCCGCCGGGCCTCAGCGCCAAAATGAGGTCACCCCAACCAGAGCCGCCAACGATGTCAATCACCACATCAAAGTGATCCCTGGGGAGCGCTGCATCACGCTCCATTGTAACGAGGGCTCCCTGGCTTCGAACTGCCGCAGCCTTAGTCGCGCTTGTCAACGCTGTGACGGTGGCACCACGCAGACTGGCCAGTTGCACCGCCGCCAGGCCAACGCCGCCAGAAGCGCCAGTGATCAGCACCTCTTGACCAGCCGTGACGCCCGCGCGCGCTAACAGGCCTTCGGCGGTGCCAAAGGCACAGGGAATGGCCGCAATCTCTACATCGCTCAGCGGTGAGGCGCTGACATCATAGAGGTCACCTTCATCCATCAGGCAGAACTGCGCAAAGGCCCCGTCGATCTCTGACCCAATGGCGATATAACCCATGGGCGCGCTGGGGCGCGCACGTGGCAGGTTCACCGGACAGGTGACACGGTTGCCGACCTGAAACTGGCAAATGCCTTCCCCCAGCGCCTGAACCACGCCACAGAGATCACCGCCCTGAATGCGGGGAAAGCTCAGCGCGCCAGCATGACCACCGGCCTCGACCTCTTGCGTCACATCATCGGTGGCGCCCGTGACCTCGGGGGCGTACCAACCAATGCGGGTGTTGATATCGGTATTGTTGACCCCGGCCGCGGTGACCCGGATCAGCACCTGTCCTGGCCCAGGCACCGGAACCGGAATATCGTCTCGAAACGCAAGCATATCTGGCCCGCCGTGCCCCATGAGGTAGACCCCCTGCATTCGATCAGTCATGGCGTTCTCCTCACAGATCACGGGCGCGGCCTTCTTACGCTTAGGCGCGCAGGCGGGCGTTGGTGGGATCCCACAGGGGTTGGTCTTCTTGCACCACAGCGCGACATTTCTCGCCGTAGATTTCGACCTCTACTTCTGTCCCCGGCACCGCCAGGTCGCTGCGCAGGGTGCCCAGCGCGATGGAGGCACCAACCCGGTACCCATAGTCACCAGAGGTGGTCTCACCCACAATCGCTCCATCCTTCCAGATGCAGGACATATAAGGCGCATCCGCGTCACCGGCATCGACAACCATGGTGACAAAGGTCTTTTTCGGTCCCTGCTGTTTTTCGCCAAGGATCGCCGCCTTGCCAGGGAAATCCTGTGGCTTGTCGAGTTTGATGAACCTGCCAAGCCCAGCTTCGAGCATGGTGAAATCAGTGGAAAGATCCCCTTTCCAGGTGCGGTAGCCCTTCTCGATCCGCAGGGAGTTCAGCGCATACATGCCAAAGGGTTTTGCTCCACCAGCGATTAACGCCGCGTAGATTTCAGGCTGGTGTTCGTTGGCACAGTGCACCTCCCAACCCAGCTCGCCCGCGTAGGACACCCGCGCCAGAAAGGCAGGTTTGCCTGCCACCGTGGCGTTCTGATGGGTGAGCCAGCCAAGGGAAAGATCTGCGTCAGAAATCCCGGCAAACAGGTCACGCGATTTTGGGCCGGTGACAATCATAGTGGCAAAATCACGAGTGTGGTCAACTAGTGACAGACCCTCCGGCAACGTCTTTTTCAACACCTCAAAATCATGCCACTGGGCCGAGCCTGCGGTGATCATGGTGAAGTGATCCTCGCCGTGGCGCACACAGGACATCTCGGTCAGGACGCGGCCACGCGTGTCCGAGAAATAGACCAAGTTCATCCGGCCCACCTTGGGCAGACCACCGGTGACCATGCCACGCAGGAACTCAGCCGCACCCTCGCCACTGAGGTTGAAACGCGAGAAACCCGGCAGGTCGAGCACACCAACACTGTCGCGCACCGCTTCGCATTCTTCCTTAATACGCTGTTGCCAGGGGCCGGAACGCCCCCAGGTCTGGGTTGCCTCCTCGGAGATATCATCCCCCTCCTTGGCAAACCAATTGGCCCGCTCCCAACCGTTGTAGGCACCCATCTGGCCACCCAGTTCCTTTATCTGAGCATGAACCTGGCTGACCTTTTTGTCACGGGCGGCCGGCCATTCGTGGTGCGGGAAATGCATGGCGTATTCATTGCCATAGACTTCCATACCCTTCTGGTCGCAATAGTCCTGATCGGTATAGTCGGTGTAGCGGCGGGGATCGACGGACCACATGTCCCATTCGGTCTGACCATCCACAATCCATTCCGCCAGAACTTTACCAGCGCCCCCACCCTGAGCGATACCAAAGGTAAAGACGCAGGCCTCAAAGGCATTGTCGACACCGGGCATAGGGCCCAGCAATGGCAAACCATCTGGCGCATAAGGGATCGGCCCGTTGATCACACTGGAGACACCAGATGTCGCCATCAGCGGCACCCGCTCCATCGCATCGGTGACAATGTCCTCGATCCGGTCCAGATCGTCCTGCCACAGCTGGAAGGAGAAATCCTCCGGCATCTGGTCGTCCTCGGTCATCCAGTGGCCCCGGCAATTGGGCTCATAGGGGCCAAGGTTGTAGCCGTTCTTTTCCTGACGCAGGTAGTAGGACACATCAACATCACGGATCAGCGGCAGCTTTTTACCGGTCTCTTTGACATGGGCTTCCACCTCAGCGATCTGCTCGGTCAGCAGATATTGGTGCGACATCACCATCATCGGCACGGTGCGCCCGCCAAAGGGTTTGAACATCTCGCCCACACGTTGGGCATAATAGCCGGCAGCGTTGACCACATAGTCACATTCAATGTCGCCCTTTTCGGTATGGACGATCCAGGTTTTGTCTTCTTTCTGGGTCACACCTGTTGCAGGGCAGAAGCGAATGATCTTGGCCCCCATGTCACGGGCGCCCTTGGCCAGGGCCTGGGTCACCTGCGCGGGGTCGATATCTCCATCACTCGGATCCCAAAGGACACCTTCCAGATCATGGACCTCCAGGAACGGGTAATGCGCCTTGGCCTGCTCCGGCGTCCAGATTTCCATCTCGATCCCCTGATAGCGGCCCATGGAGCAGGCTCGTTCAAACTCCTGCATCCGCTCCTTGGTATGCGCCAGACGGATCGACCCCGTCTGGTGATAGTTCATCGGATAATCGACTTCTTCGCCCAGACGCGCATAGAGCTCGGTCGAGTAACGCTGCATATTCATGATCGACCAGGAGGTGGAAAAGGTCGGCACATTGCCTGCGGCGTGCCAAGTGGACCCGGCGGTCAGCTCATTCTTTTCCAAAAGCACACAATCACTCCAGCCCTTCTTGGCCAGATGGTAGAGACTAGAGGCGCCAATCACGCCGCCGCCGATGATGACCACACGGGCCTTGGTTGGAAAATCAGACATG
>CAJXIL010000180.1 GCA_913054455.1 uncultured Roseobacter sp. | reverse complement strand
AATCCGTCCGGGGAAAGGGGAAGCTTGGCAATCATCGGATTTATGCAACAAAGCCTCGCCGCACTCGTCATTTTCTGGCTCTGAATCCCGATCCTAAAAAGGCCCCTTCGGGAAGGGGCCTTTTGCTGCGGCCTGTCACGAGGTAAGTGCGGCCACGGGTTAATTCGATGTCACAAGGCCTAGGGGCCAAGCGTGTCGCAGGCGATGTTACGGGCGCTCAACCGGCGGCAGGCAAGCTCTGCCTGTTCCTTGGTCATCCCTAGGAAATTGGCATCATAGCCCAGACGGGATTTAGCCACTTTGCGCAGGGTGCCGTTGAGGGTTTCCATTTCTGACAGGGCTGTGCGCAGCAGGACCTTCTCCGCCTGATACGCGCTGGTGTAGCGTCCGACATTGATGCCCCAATAACGTCCACCTGAGGTGGATAGCCGGGTGACCACCACCGGTGGCTGATCGGCAGGCACAACGGCGTTGGCCAGTTTGGTCGGGCGCGCCATGGGGCGCAACCCGGTAAAGGGCACTGTTTGCAAAGCGGCGGTCGGCGCGGAGTGTGCTGCGGCGAGGGTCAGAGTTTCGCTTCCTGTGGATTGGCTGGCGCTGGGACTCTGTCCGGTTGCGGCCGGTAGCACCTTTGCCTCTGCAATGGCTGCCGTGATGCTGGCCTGTAGAACATCTGGATCGATATCTGTGCTGCTTTGCGCGGCTGGCGTGCTGCCTCTTTCTACCGAATCCTGTGTTTGGATTGCCTGAGTTTGGACCTCTGGGGCCTGAAGCGCAGGGACCGGGGTTGCGGTGGCGATTTGCACCGCTTCGGCAATAACAGCCGGGTCTACAATTGGGGTGGGGCGCGCAAGGGGACGGAGGCTGGTTTTGACCAACCCATTGACGCGGACGGTCTTGCCTGCGCCGCCATTGGTCGCAGCGGCCACCTGCGTCGATCCAGCAATGCCTTGATTGCCAACATATGCCGGACGTCCTGGCGCGCGCACTCTGGCGCGTGACGGGGCGCGACGAAAGCCAAGGTCGAGCAGTTCAACAATGCGGGCATTGCGCGAGGTGGAGGACTTTCCGCCAAAGACGGTGGCGATGATACGCTCGTCGCCGCGTTTGGCCGAGGCCACAAGGTTGGACCCCGCAGCGCGGGTATAGCCGGTCTTAATGCCGTCAGCCCCTCTGTAAGAGGCCAGCAGGCGGCGGTTTGTATTGGGGACGGTTTTGACCCCCGCATCGATCGAGGTGCGCTTGAAGAGGTGATAGTACTCTGGGTAGTCATACAGAATGTGACGCCCCATGGTGGTCATGTCACGGGCCGTAGACAGATGCCCCGCCTCGGTGAGACCATGGGCATTTTTGAAAGTGGTCCGCGACATGCCGAGCGCCTTGGCCGTGCGGGTCATGCGCCGTGCAAAGGCGGCCTCGGATCCCGAAATGGCCTCGCCAATTGCAGTGGCGGCGTCATTGGCTGATTTTACGGCTGCGGCGCGGATCAGATAGCGAAAGGCAATCCGCTGGCCCGTTTTGAGCCCCAGCTTTGAGGGGGGCTCTGCTGCGGCATTCTTGCTGATACGGACCTTCTGGTCGAGAGAGATCTCGCCGTTGCGCACGGCTTCGAAGGCGATGTAGAGGGTCATCATCTTGGTCAATGAAGCGGGATGCAATCGGGCATCTGCATTGCGCGAGTGCAGCACCTCACCCGTACGCGCATCCACCACGACGGCCGCGTAGGGCGCCGCTTGGGCCTGGGTCGGGGGAATCAGCGCCATCCCAAGAAAGAGAACAACACCCATGATCCACAGCACAGACCGGGCGCTTGCCCGCTGCCCGCGGATCAGGCGATTACACCTGATCTGCACGATATCTGCCATTTTTTGCCTCTTGCCGCCGGTTTTCCGGCTGACGATTTTGCCTGCTTCGCAAAAACCGTAGCACAGAAGGTGGTTGGAAGAAACCTTCTGGATCTCCGCCCTGGTGGTCGCAAGAAAGGACTTTTCCCAGATTTAGTAGTGCTGTGCAGAGTCTCGCCTAGATCGGGGTTGTCTTAAGGAAGGGTAAACAAAAAATGGCGTCTTTGCGGGGCTAGGCCCTCGTCTGCCGAGGGGATAAGTAAGGGTTGGTGAGGTCTCCGGGCAACAGGTGGAGATTTGTTTACCCCAGCCACGCCGATTCCCCCCAACAGTGAGATTCTGGGGCTGAGCCAAGCTCGCGCCCCTATGCCTGCGGCTAGCGCTCAAGCCTGCGGGTTACGTAGTGGGGCGTAGAATAGTGCAGCCCAAATGAGAATTCGCAGGGACGCGGCAGTTTTGCACTCACAGCCTGCTCCAGAGCGCTGAGCAGAGTGGCGGAGAATTCGCCGTCCCGGTGTGGCTTGACTAAGAGAGAGACGCTGACAGTGACATGGCTGTGATGGTATTCATCGGTGGGATAGGCACGCCCTTTGCAGGCGCCAGCGCCAGAGTCGTGACGTAAGATGATGGTCTCGATCTCTGCAAGAATTTCGGCGCTGTCGAGGTCTAGGTCACTTGAGTATTTTATCTCGGCATGGGGCATTGTTTGTCCGGTCCTGTCTGTCTGAGGCTTTGGTATTGTGGTTCTGGGGATGGCGGCGATTTACTGCGCCACGGGCTCTTCCTCAATCCGCGCGACGAGCTGTGGCAACTGGCTTAGATCCGTGATGGCATTGTAACGAGGGCTGTCTTTCGGGGGCTCTGCATGTTCCAACTCCCAGATTTTACCATGTGGGACATAGGTGCCCCAGCCGCCAGCCGTGACCACAGGGACCACATCAGAGCGCATGGAGTTGCCGACCATCATGGCGTGCTCGACCCCATCTCCGTGCCGCTCAAAGATCTCTTTGTAGATTTCGGGAGTTTTTTCCGAGACAATTTCCACCGCGTCAAACAAATCGCCCAGGCCGGATTGCGCCAGTTTGCGCTCCTGGTCCAGCAAGTCCCCCTTGGTGATCAACACCACCTGGTGGCTTGCCGCCAGGTGGCTGACGGCCTCTTGGGCATGGGGCAGCAGTTCTATCGGGTAAGACAGCATCATCTGTCCGGCCACGATCAACTCTTGAATAACGCTGGCTGGAACCCGCTGGTCGGTAACCTCAATAGCGGTTTCGATCATCGACAGGGTAAAGCCTTTGACCCCATAGCCGTAGCGCCCAAGGTTGCGTTTTTCTGCCGCCAACAAACGTTGTTCTAGCGCGGGTCGGTCTAGATATTCAGGGGTATGATCCTGTAAAAGTTCTGCAAACCTTTCCTGGGTCACGCGAAAGAACCGCTCATTATGCCAAAGCGTGTCGTCGGCATCAAAACCGATTGTTGTCAAATTGCCTGTCACGGTGCTGTTTCAATCCCTTTTCCTGCGCAGCCTTTACGCTATATAAGCGAGATATAGATTTCCATGCATGACTGGAATACCAAGCTGATGCCGTTGCTGCCTGTGATGATGTCCAAATTTTCGGACGATGACGATACTGATCTGGGTCTATTGACCAAGACGCGCCCAAAGACGCAGCGCCCGCCGCGTTATAAGGTGCTGTTGCTCAATGACGACTACACGCCAATGGAATTTGTCGTGATGGTACTTGAGCGGTTCTTTGGGATGACCCATGCGCAGTCCTTTGAGATCATGTTGACCGTGCATAAAAAAGGCGTCGCAGTTGTTGGGGTCTTTACCCATGAAATCGCCGAGACCAAGGTTGCTCAGGTGATGGATTTTGCCAATCGGCATCAGCACCCGCTGCAATGCACGATGGAAAAAGAAGAGTAATATCAACATCTAAAGGATGTGTCATGTCCCTGCGCCTGTCCCTGGCCCTTGCCGCGGGTGGCTGTGCTCTGCCCGAAGAGGGCCGCATTGCCGTCTTTGCGCCACGCGCTGGTCTGGATCTTTCTGCCCTGCCAAAAGACCGCGTGTCGATCCTGCAGCCACTGCGGCCGGATTTTGAAGCTTTTGAGGCCGCGGGCTTTACCTGTCTGCCCGGATTGGCGGATCTCCCCGAGGCGGAGCGCTTTGCTGCGGCCTTGGTATTCCTGCCCCGCGCCAAGGCAGAGGCCCGGCTGTTGGTCGCCCAGGCCGAGGCTGTGACAAGCGGCCCGGTGCTGGTCGATGGTGCCAAGACCGACGGGATCGATTCGGTACTCAAGGCAGTGCGCAAACTCACCGAAACCTCGGCGCCGCTGTCAAAGGCCCATGGTAAGATCTTCTGGTTCCAGGGCGGAAACAATACCCTTGGCGATTGGATCCCAGAATCAGGTGCCAGTGTGGATGGCTTTGTCACCGCACCTGGCGTGTTCTCTGCCGACGGCATTGACCCGGCCTCAAAGCTTTTGGTGGGCTGCCTGCCGGAGAAACTGGGCCGCCGGGTTGCGGATCTTGGTGCTGGCTGGGGCTACCTGGCTGCACAGATCCTGAAACGTACAGGCGTGGAGCATGTGCATCTGGTTGAGGCCGATCACGTGGCGCTGGGCTGTGCCCGGCAAAATATTGCGGATGCACGGGCTGAGTTCCACTGGGTCGATGCGCGCAAGTGGCAGGCGCCGGAACAGATCAACACTGTCGTGATGAACCCGCCGTTTCACGCTGGGCGCAGCGCTGAGCCAGAACTGGGGCAGGCCTTTATTTCGGCGGCAGCAAACATGCTGGTGGCGTCTGGGCATCTGTGGATGGTGGCCAACCGGCACCTCCCCTACGAGACCCTTCTGGGGGAGCGGTTTGCCGCGGTGAGCGAAGTGGCAGGTGACAACCGGTTCAAGGTCTTGCATGCCCAGCGTCCACGGCGCGCCAAAGGCTAAAATCTTCCTGCGCTATGCCGCTACATTCGTCGTTTCCAAAACCGGAGCTGGGGAGTAGGCTCGCGCCCAGAACCAAACCTCAGGAGTATGCATCGCATGTCCTTTTCCATCTCAGGCAAGACTGCCATTGTGACCGGTGCCTCCTCGGGTATCGGCCTTGCGATAGGCCGTCAGTTTGTGGCCGCCGGCGCCAATGTGATGTTTGCAGATACCAATGAGGCGGCTCTGCTGCACGAGCTGGGCGAGCAGGCGGAGGAAAGCAACATCCGCTATTTTGCCGGAGATCTGCGTGAGCGGCTGACCATTGCCAATTTGCTGTCGGCGACGATTGATGCCTTTGATCAGATCGACATTTTGGTCAATGGGGCCCGGCAGGTGGTGCAAAGCGACCCGCTGGACCCAAATGATGACTCGCTGGAACTGTTGCTGATGGAGAACCTGCTGCCTACCTTACGTTTGTCGCAGCAAGTGGCGCGCCGGATGATCAAGCAGGGCGAGGGACGGGACGAAGATGCGCCCCTGGGGGCTATCGTCAATCTGTCTTCGATTGCCGCACGACGCACCCACCCTGAGCTGATGGCCTATTCAGTGGCCTCTGCAGCGCTGGATCAGCTGACCCGGTCGTTGTCCGTCTCACTTGCCCCCCACCGTATCCGAGTGAATTCCATTGCCTTTGGCTCGGTGATGAGCGCCTCGATGCGCTCAACCCTCAAGGATAACCGCAGCTACCGGTCGGATATCGAAGAGCACACGCCGCTGGGTAGGATTGCTTCCCCAACTGAGCTGACAGAAGCGGCGCAGTATCTGGCCTCGGATGCCTCGGCCTTTATGACCGGGCAGATCATGACCCTGGATGGCGGGCGCACCCTGCTCGATCCGGTCGCCGCACCGGTTCACTAGCGCCCCCCCCTATAGATCAAAGCAGAAGGCCCCCATTATGACCGCCGATATGATCGAAGAAAAAGCCCAGGCAGCAGCCTGGTTCCGCAGCCTGCGCGATGAGATTGTGACGGCCTTTGAGGCGCTAGAAGACCGCCATGACAGCGGTCCCTTTGCGGATATGGAGCCAGGTCGGTTCGAGGTGAGCGAGACCACGCGTGCCTCGGCGGATGGATCCGATGCGGGTGGCGGGTTGATGAGCGTGATGCGCGGAGGCCGGGTGTTTGAAAAGGTCGGCGTCAATATCTCAGAGGTTTACGGCACCCTGGGAGAGCGGGCGCAGAACGCCATGGCGGCCCGCAAGGGTCTGCCGGGCATGAAGGAAGACCCCCGGTTCTGGGCCTCCGGGATTTCGCTGGTGGCGCATATGCGCAACCCGCATGCGCCGGCGGTGCATATGAACACCCGGATGTTCTGGACCCCGCATGCCTGGTGGTTTGGCGGTGGCTCGGATCTGAACCCCTGTCTTGAGTATGATGAGGACACGGCGCATTTTCACGCCACCCAAAAGGCCCATCTCGACCCACATGGCGCCGATCTGTATCCCCGGCTCAAAGACTGGGCGGATGAGTATTTTTACATCCCTCACCGCAACCGGGCGCGCGGCGTCGGTGGCATCTTTATGGATGACCACAATACAGGCGATTGGGCCACAGATTTTGCCCTGACCCAGGACATCGGCCGCGCCTTCCTGCCGGCCTATCTGCCACTGGTGGACAAACGCCGGGCGCAGGATTTCTCAGACACCGACAAAGACGCCCAGCTGGTGCATCGCGGGCTCTATGCAGAATATAATCTGGTCTATGATCGCGGTACCAAATTTGGGCTTGAAACTGGTCATGATGCCAATGCCGTGTTGATGAGCC
>CAJXIL010000179.1 GCA_913054455.1 uncultured Roseobacter sp. | reverse complement strand
CATCTGGATCTCCTCCTCCCTTGGTCCCGATGTTGTCATGAACGGCGGTGCCCTCTCCTCCTCCCTGGGCGCCGCCGTTTCTTGTTTTTACCCCCCTAAACGAATCCCTGACAGCAAAGGCTTCTGAGCCCCCAGAAGACGCTTGCCCGCTGTCCTCGCAGGCTCTGTTTCGAGTTGGATTAAAGTTGTGCACCCAGTCGGGAGTATTGCAATCGGGAGTACTGCATTGCTATCGCCCCCCCTGAGGACCTTAGGGCGACATCACGCTCCTAGGCAGTATGCCCATTAAAGTCGCAAGGAACCACCGAACTCCAGATGCCTCTCTAGCGGCCAATGGACATCAACTGCAAAAGCTCCAGCGACTGTAGGATAAAGACGTTAGCAAAGGGGTGGCGGGGGCACCGAGACAGTTTCACTGTCTCGGTGCCCCCGCCCGGGTCGGATCGCTTCGCGATTCGATCCCTGATCTTTCAGATCAATAGGTCTTTCAAAACGGAACATCATCCTGTGCGGCATCCTGACTCGCCCCAGCTACAGAAATGAACCGCGCTAGGACCTTTTTGGTCCCAGCCTTTTCAAAGTTCACTTCCAATTTGTCAGCGTCGATAGCCGCAATCGCGCCATAGCCAAATTTCTGATGGAAGACCCGCTCGCCAAGGGTGAAACTGGCGGTGGCCTCCAGGTCAATGATCGGACCTCCGCTATGTGCTGTTTGCGACGCGCCACGCTGCCCAGCGCGCGCCTGCATGCGCTTCCATCCTGGCGAATTATACCCGTCAGCCTGCGCCACCTTAGCATCAATGGTAGAACGTATCGGCTCTGCGCTGCTGGCCGCAGCACCATAGCCGCCACCATAAAGCCCCGGTGGCGTCAGGACCTCCACGTGCTCTTCGGGCAGCTCATCAACAAAGCGCGAGGGCAGCTGTGTTTGCCATTGCCCAAAGACACGCCGATTGCCGGCAAAGGAAATGGTACAAACCTCTTCAGCCCGGGTAATCCCCACATAGGCGAGCCGACGCTCTTCTTCCAATCCTTTGAGACCCGTTTCATCCATTGAGCGCTGTGAGGGGAACAAGCCATCCTCCCAGCCTGGCAGAAACACCGCCGGGAACTCCAACCCCTTGGCCGCATGCAGGGTCATGATCGAGACCTTTTGATCGGAATCCTGCTTGTCATTATCCATGACCAGACTGACATGCTCCAGAAAACCCTGAAGATTTTCAAAGTTCTCCAGCGCCTTGACCAGCTCCTTGAGGTTTTCAAGACGCCCCGGGCTATCGGGATTCTTATCCACCTGCCACATGCCGGTATAGCCGCTTTCATCCAGCACGATCTCGGCCAGTTCCATATGAGAGATATCTGCGTCGCCCGCCATCCGGCCCCAACGGGCCAGATCGTCGACCAGACGGCGCAGGGCAGCGCCGCCCTTGCCCTTGATTGCACCGGCCTCAACCGCAAGACGCGCGCCTTCTATCAAGGAGACGCCATTTTCACGCGCATAGCCCTGAATGGTCTGTTGCGCCTTGTCGCCAAGGCCGCGCTTGGGGGTGTTCACGATCCGCTCAAAGGCCAGATCATCATCCGCCGAGGTCACCATTCGGAAATAGCCCATGGCATCACGAATCTCGAGCCGCTCATAAAAGCGCGGACCTCCAATGACCCGGTAGGGAAGACCAATGGTCAGAAACCGATCTTCAAAGGCGCGCATCTGATGCGAGGCCCGCACCAGAATCGCCATGTCATTCAACCCGATAGGGCGCTGCCCCCGAGTGCCGCGCTGGGTGGCCTCGATTTCCTCACCAATCCAGCGCGCCTCTTCTTCACCGTCCCAGTGACCGATCAGGCGAACCTTTTCGCCCCCCTTCTCAGCCGTCCACAACTCCTTACCCAACCGGCCCGAATTGCCGCAGATCACGCCAGAGGCGGCTGCCAGGATATGCTCAGTTGAGCGGTAATTCTGTTCCAGCCGCACCACTTTGGCGCCGGGAAAATCCTTTTCAAACCGCAGGATATTCCCCACTTCGGCACCACGCCAACCATAGATCGACTGGTCATCATCGCCAACGCAGCAAATGTTTTTATGACCGCCAGCCAAGAGCCGCAGCCACAGGTATTGCGCGATATTGGTATCTTGATACTCATCCACCATGATGTAGCGGAACCAGCGCTGGTACTGCGCCAGAATATCGCTATGGGTCTGAAAGATCGTCACCACATGCAGCAACAAATCGCCAAAATCCACAGCGTTTAGCTCCAGCAGGCGGCGCTGATACTGAGCATAAAGCTCTGGCCCGCGATGATTGTATGCGCCAGCCTCTGAGGCAGGCAATTTTTCCGGTGTGAGCGCCCGGTTCTTCCAGTCATCAATGATCCCGGCCAGCATACGCGGCGGCCAGCGCTTTTCATCAATCCCTGCGGCCCGGATCAACTGCTTGAGCAGGCGGATTTGGTCATCCGTATCCAGAATGGTGAAGTTTGACTTCAAATGCACGGCACTGCGCCGTCTTGGTACCGCCGAATCTCCATAGGGATTCGGGTCCTCCGACTCTCCGATGTCATCAATCACCTGATCTGAGGCGATCCCAGGCTCACCGCTGATGAGCTCGGCGTGACGGCGCAGCAGCTTGACGCAGACCGAATGAAAGGTGCCGAGCCAGGGCATACCCTCGGCCGGTTGCCCCAGCATGCCCCCAACGCGTTCCTTCATCTCGCGGGCAGCCTTGTTGGTGAAGGTCACCGCCAAAATCTCATTGGTGCGGGCAGAGCCGGTATTGAGCAGATGCACAATCCGCGCCGTCAGCGCCTTGGTCTTGCCGGTCCCCGCGCCGGCCAGCATCAGAACCGGCCCATCCAAACATTCCACGGCCTCTCGCTGGGCCGGATTCAACCCATCAAGATAAGGCGTAGGGCGGGCTGCCATGGCCCGCGACGACAGGGAGGCGCCCTCAAAGGCGTCCATTTCATCAAAACTGCTCATACCCGTAACACTAGCGTGATTCACCCTGCGAGAAAAGAGGACGTTCGCATTCTGTTCGCAAGATTGATCGCGATCCAAACGCCTTGTGTCGCCCTGGGCTTGCCCGCGAACCCGCGCGGCCGGGGCAGCCTGCTCTTGCCAATTGGACCGCAGATCCTATCAATGCAGCATGGATCTACATCAACACTACCCCGGCCTCACCGATTTGCGGGCCCGTGCCCAGCGCCGCCTTCCCAAATTCGTCTGGGAGTATCTCGACAGCGCCACAGGCAATGAGGCCACAAAACAGCGCAACCGCAGTGCGCTGGATCAGATCGGCTTTCTGCCCTCAATCCTGCATGGGCCACAACAGGTAGATCTGACGACCTCGTTTCTTGGAAGCGACTTGCCACTGCCCTTTGGCATCGCACCTCTGGGGATGTCCGGGCTGATCTGGCCCGACGCCGAGGGGCGACTGGCCCGCTTTGGCGCCAGTTCCGGGATACCTTACGCCCTGTCGACCGTTGCCAGCCAATCCCCCGAGGATCTGGCGCCGCATTTGGGATCCGAGGCCTGGTTTCAGCTCTACCCCCCAAAAGACGAAGACATCCGCCGGGATATGCTGGCGCGCGCGCGCAAGGCGGGTTTCAAGACGCTGGTGCTTACGGTGGATGTGCCCGTTGCCTCCCGGCGCGAACGCCAGGTGCGCTCGGGCCTGACCCAGCCCCCCCGGCTAACCCCCCGCCTACTGGCGCAGGTGGCCCAGCGCCCAGCCTGGGCGATTGGCATGGCGCGGCAACATCGGGGGCACGGAGGGATGCCGCATATGCGCACCCTGGACAAATATATCACTGAGAACAGCAGGGGCCTCTCTTCGACCGCGCATATTGGCTACCTGCTGCGCACCTCTCCGGATTGGGACTATGTCAAATGGCTGCGCGATAACTGGCAGGGGAGCTTTGTAATCAAGGGTGTGATGCGGGCTGAGGATGCCGCGCCAC
The DNA here is from genome assembly GCA_913054455.1 of uncultured Roseobacter sp. Lineage (GTDB taxonomy): Bacteria > Pseudomonadota > Alphaproteobacteria > Rhodobacterales > Rhodobacteraceae > Pseudophaeobacter. The sequence goes on along the minus strand of CAJXIL010000179.1, from coordinate 2,647 downwards.
TGGAACAGATCGGCGTTGACGCCCTTTGGGTGTCAAACCACGCAGGACGCCAGTTTGATGCCGCGCCTGCCTCGATCGAGGTACTGCCGGAGCTGCGGGCCGCCACCTCCCTGCCGTTGATCTTTGACAGCGGCATTGAGAGCGGGCTGGACATTCTGCGCGCCCTGGCACTGGGGGCGGATTTCATCATGCTGGGGCGCGCCTTTCACTTTGCACTTGCAGCATTGGGAGACAGGGGACCAAAGCATCTGGTTGAGATCCTGACTAAGGACCTAGAAGCCAATATGGGGCAGTTGGGACTGCGCTCGCTCTCGGAGGCGAAGACTTTGCAAATTCGCAACTTAGCGTTACACTCTCAGCCTCAATCCATAAAGGACTGAAACCTGTAGCAAAGCCTGCGACCCGTTTGGGACCAACGCTCGGTAAATTGTGACGTCAGGCCTGGCAAGCACAGATTCGCAAAATTCAGAATCGCCCAAAAATTAGGCAGCTCGCTAGGCGATCAAGGCTCGCAATTGGGCATCAATGCTGCACCTGCACAAAAAACTGCCGCATTCTGGCTGAATGAGAGCGCAATCATGCGGCAGATACCCAATACTACGGCTATACCAGTGGCCAAGATGTAACTAACACTTCGCCAACCCTAGACTACTTCGAGGAGCGACCATGCCCGATTTCAAGAAAATCCTGATTGCAAACCGAGGCGAAATCGCCATCCGCGTCATGCGTGCCGCCAATGAAATGGGCAAGCGAACCGTTGCGGTCTATGCCGAAGAAGACAAGCTGGGTCTGCACCGCTTTAAGGCGGATGAGGCCTATCGCATCGGCGAGGGCATGGGGCCGGTCGCCGCCTATCTCAGCATCGACGAGATCATTCGGGTCGCCAAAGAATGCGGTGCCGATGCGATCCACCCCGGCTATGGCCTGCTGTCCGAGAACCCCGATTTTGTCGATGCCTGCGCCCGCAACGGCATCACCTTCATCGGCCCCAAGGCCGAAACCATGCGCGCCCTGGGCGACAAGGCCTCGGCCCGCCGCGTTGCCATCGAGGCCGGGGTACCGGTTATTCCTGCCACCGAGGTGCTGGGCGATGACATGCAGGCCATCGCAGAGGAAGCCAGCGAGGTCGGCTACCCGCTGATGCTCAAGGCCTCTTGGGGCGGCGGTGGTCGCGGCATGCGGCCGATCCACGGCCCGGATGAGCTGGAAGAAAAAGTCCTGGAAGGTCGCCGCGAGGCAGAAGCCGCCTTTGGCAATGGCGAGGGTTATCTGGAAAAGATGATCACCCGCGCCCGTCACGTTGAGGTGCAGATCCTGGGCGATAAGCACGGCGAGATTTATCACCTGTTTGAACGTGATTGTTCCGTGCAGCGGCGCAACCAGAAAGTCGTAGAACGTGCCCCCGCCCCCTATCTGTCCGAAGACCAACGCGCCGAGATCTGCGAGCTGGGCCGCAAGATCTGTGCCCATGTGAATTATGAATGTGCCGGCACCGTTGAATTCCTGATGGATATGGAAACCAGCAAGTTCTACTTCATCGAGGTGAACCCTCGCGTACAGGTGGAACATACCGTCACCGAAGAGGTCACTGGCATCGACATCGTTCAGGCCCAGATCCTGATCGCCGAGGGCAAATCTATCGCCGAAGCCACCGGCAAAGCCAGCCAAAGCGACATTCGCCTCAATGGCCACGCGCTACAGACCCGTGTGACCACTGAGGATCCTCTGAACAACTTCATCCCCGATTATGGCCGCATCACCGCCTATCGCTCGGCCACCGGCATGGGCATTCGCCTGGATGGCGGCACCGCTTATGCAGGCGGCGTCATCACCCGTTACTATGACAGCCTGCTGACCAAGGTCACCGCCTGGGCGCAAACCCCAGAAAAGGCCATTGCCCGTATGGACCGTGCCCTGCGCGAATTCCGGGTGCGCGGTGTGTCCACCAACATCGCCTTTGTTGAGAACCTGCTGAAGCACCCGACATTCCTCGACAACAGCTACACCACCACCTTTATCGACAACACGCCGGACCTGTTCCAGTTCGCCAAACGTCAGGACCGTGGCACCAAGGTACTGACCTATCTGGCGGATATCTCCGTCAATGGTCACCCCGAAACCGAAGGCCGTGCCGCCCCTGCCGCCGACCTGAAAGAGCCACGCGCGCCCCATGTAAACCCAGCGCCCCTGCCCTATGGCACCCGCAATTTGCTGGAGCAAAAGGGCGCCCAAGCCGTGGCCGACTGGATGAAGGCCCAGCGTCAGCTGCTGCTGACAGACACCACCATGCGCGATGGCCACCAGTCCCTGCTGGCGACCCGGATGCGCAGCCATGACATGATCAAGGTGGCCCCTGCCTATGCGCAGAACCTCAGCCAGTTGTTCTCGGTTGAATGCTGGGGCGGAGCCACCTTTGATGTGGCCTATCGCTTCCTGCAGGAATGCCCCTGGCAGCGGTTGCGCGATCTGCGCGAAGCCATGCCCAATGTGATGACCCAGATGTTGCTGCGCGCCTCCAATGGCGTGGGCTACACCAACTATCCCGATAATGTGGTGCAGGAGTTCGTCCGTCAGGCCGCAGTCACCGGCGTCGATGTGTTCCGGGTGTTTGACAGCCTCAACTGGGTGGAAAACATGCGCGTCGCCA
>CAJXIL010000178.1 GCA_913054455.1 uncultured Roseobacter sp. | reverse complement strand
ATGCGGTTTTGGTCTGCCATTCGGCCTCCTTCAGTTCTTTGCGATCGCGCCAGACGCGCAGGATATGACTCGCAAGAACCAAGATAATGATGATGAAAAGAATGAACGATATCGGTCGATCAATGAAGTCCAGAGGCTCCTTGACCCGGGCCATGCCCGAGCGCAGCTTGACCTCCATGATGCCCCCTAGGACCATGCCTAGGATGATTGGCACTGCCGGCAGGGAAAGGCGTTTGAGGATAAAGCCAAAGAGACCAAAACCCGCAGCAATCAAGCAATCAGTGGCGGAGTTGCGCAGGGAGTAGACCCCGACAAAGCTCAGCGTCAGAATGCATACCCCTAGGAAGCGATTGGGGATTTTTACCACCTGAACCAATGCGCGGGTGGCAAAGAGCAGAAAGCCCAGCACCAGCACGTTGAGGATCAAGAGCGCCAGATAGAGCGCTACGACAAAATCCATATCATTCTGGAACAGACCCGGCCCCGGCACCACATTGTGCACGTAGAATACGCTCAACATCATCGCCGTCAGCGCCTCGCCGGGGATGCCCAGCGCCAGGAGCGGCACCATGGCGGCAGCGGGCACCGCGTTATTGGCGGTCTCGGCGGCGATCAGCCCCTCGGAGGAACCCTTGCCAAAATCCTGTGGCCGTTTGGAGGACTTTTGCGCATAGGTGTAGGACATGAATTGAGCGGTGAATTCACCAACCCCTGGGATCATCCCCATCAATACGCCAAAGCTGGCTGAGACGGCGGTGACCCGTGGATGCCGCGCCAACTCGCGCAGCCCCTGAAACATGCCGCCGCGCAGCTTGGTGATATGGACCTTTTCGTCCTCGTCCATCAGCAGCACAAAGGCCTGACTCAGCGCGAACAGCCCCAGTACCACCACAATCAGGTTCACACCGCTGCCCAGAAAATCCTGATCAAAGGTGTAGCGTTGGGTGTATTTCACCGGTTCCATGCCGATGGTGTTGAGAAAGATCCCCAAACAGGCCAGCGCGCCGGCAATCAGGGCCTGACCACGATGGGCCACCACCACTAGGATCAACCCCAGCAGGGCCGCCAAAAAGATCTCTCGGCTGCCAAACATCGGCGCCACCTTGGCCAGCAGCGGCGCAAAGAGGATCAGGCAGATGACCGAGAAAACACCGCCAAAGAAACTGGCGGAATAGGCCAGACTGAGGGCACGGCGCGGCTCTCCGCGTGCGGTCATCGGGTAGCCATCATAGGTTGTCAGTGCATTGACGGCGGTGCCCGGCGTATTAATCAGGATCGCGGGGATGGCACCGCCATACATCGACGATCCATAGATCCCCAACAGCACCGTCAGGCCCACAATTGGGTCCATGGAAAACGTCGCGGGCAGCAAAATAGCAATCGCCACCGCCGGGCCAACGCCGGGGATCGCGCCAATTAGAACACCGCCGACCGAACCTGCAAGGAGTGCCAGCGCCACGTCCCAACGCATCAGGATATCGATTGCAGAGAGGATAAGATCCATCAGAAACCCCGAGGCCTAGAAGTAGAGAATAAAGAAATTGCGCAAAGCGCCCGGCAGGTACTCATAGAGCAGCGCACCAGGGATTTTGACGGCCAGGATGCCTTTGAACAGCACCACAACCATCAAGGCAAAGCCGAGGCTGATGCCCATCATGAATTTCCCGCGATAGCCCATGCGCCGCGCCAGAAGCGGCACAAAAACCAGGGTCACGGGTAGGTAGCCAATAATGGGCACCAAAAACACATAGCCCATAAACCAGAGCGCATATTCAGCACTACGCCCCCATTGGCGGGCTTCCCAGAGGTCATAGCGCGAGGCCCGGCGCCAGGGCAGCTGGTAGAAATGCAAGCCCCCAAGCAGCACCATGCCGCCAAGACTAACAGCAGGCCAGAACCGGGGCTGGGCAAAGAGCTTGGCCTTTTTAACCCAGGTGGTCTGCTCCCCGATCAGCGCCAGAAGCAGCACCGACAGGGTCAGGAACACAAGGGCAAAAACCAGTTGCCCGCGCCGGGGGCCAACAAAGCGGCGTTCTCGTTCGGTGGTCATGTGGAGGATCTTTTTCGCGCTAAAACGGAAACCGGGGCCAATTCTGGCCCCGGCAAAAGGTGCGGAGTATTACTCTAGGATCGAGCCGATTTTGGCCATGGTAGCAATGTCAGTTGCCACACGGGCAGCACTGTCATCGGCGCTCTGCCAATACACCAGCGCACCAGTTTCAGCGGCCACGGCCTGTGCACGCTCGCTCATCATGGTTTTCTGCGCCACAGCGATGATCTTTTCGCGCACATCCTGCGGCGTGTCCTTGGTGACAAACAACCCGTTCCAGAGCGCGATGTTCAGGCTGGCGTCCAACTCACCGATGGCAGGGGCATCCGGGACCAGCGGAATACGCTCATCGGTGATCGAAACCAGAACCTTGACCTGATCAAGGCAGGGCAAGATCAGCTGCAGGGTGGTGTTGATCACATCCGCATCGCCCGAGGCCAATGTGTTGCAATCCAGCGCATCAAAGGCTGCGTCCGAACCCCATTCAAAACCGGCGTTTTTGGCAAATGCTTTGGTCACCTGAGTTGGCGTCAACACATCGCCAAAATGACCCAGCGCCACGTCATTGTCTTTGGCATGGGCGGCCAGCTCTTCCATGGTGGAATAGGGGGCATCCGCCGAGGTGGCGATCACAAACGGATAGGTAAGAAAGATCCCCAGCGGGTCGAACTTTTCAGGTGTCAGCGGCGGGATGTCGATCTGGTGACCCATGACAGGCACGCCGATCACAAAGGAGCCCACGGTGTAGCCATCTGCTGGCGCATTCGCCACCTCAATGGCGCCGGGGAAGGGGCCGCCACCACCGCCGGGCTTATTCACTACGGCTGCTGCAACGCCGTATTCGGCTTGGAAATCGTCCGCGATCATCCGCGTCAGAACATCCTCCAGATCACCGGGAGGCCAGGGCACGATAAAGCTCACGGGCTTTTCTGGATATTCAGCCTGCGCGGCCACTGCGCTGAGGCCAAGAGCCACCGCCGCAGCGGCGCCTTTCACGAGATTATTCAGTTTCATTTCAGTCTCCCGGTTGGTGCTGAGGTTTCAGCGGGCTTGGTTCATTATTCGAACCATTGGTTTGAATTTAGATTGACAGCCCACCCGCTTATCTGTCAACAAAATATCAACTCGGGTGTTTGTTTTTCCAAACGGACATCCAAAAATTGGTCAAACGGAGATCGAAGCGGCAGATGGGAACCGTCAGTAAAGCCCTTAAATTGTTAAGCTATTTTGCCCCGGATCGGACCGAAATCGGGCTGAGTGACCTCACTCGTCTTTCAGGCATGAACAAGGCCACGGTCTTTCGCCTCATGGGCGAGTTGCAAGAATCAGGCTTTGTCGAACAGGGCGAAAATGACCGGGCCTATCGGCTTGGGCCACAGGTTTTGCATTTGGCCGCCCTGCGCGAGGCGTCTACTCCGATTCTGTCGGTCTCGCGGCGTGTGCTGCGCGAGCTGAGCGATGAAACTGGCGAAACAACCCATGTCTCGCTGGGGCATGAGACCCATGTTCAGACATTGAGCCATGCCTATTCCCCTAGTCATGCCACCAAGGTCACCATGGATGATGCCCAGACCGTGACCTATCACGCCACCAGTTCGGGCCTTGCCATTCTGGCCTATGCTGATCCCGAGTTTGTCGAACAAGTTCTGTCGAAGCCGCTGAAGGCCCATACCAGCATGACATTGGTGGACCCGGATGAGATCCAGGCCAAGCTGAAGCGAATCCGAGAGACTGGCCTCTCTGACACTCTGGGCAGTTTTGAGCTGGAAGTGCATTCTCACGCGGCCCCCATCTTTGGAGCAGATCGTAGAGCCATCGGAGCGCTGGCGGTTGCCGCGCCTGCCTCACGGATGTCCGACCAACAGCAAGAAACCATCCGCTCCGCCCTGCGCCGTGCCGCAGCCGCCCTGACGCATCGCATTGGGGGAAGCCCCCCTGCAGACTATCCGCACGAGGGCACCCCATGACTTTTCAGTTTTCCCTCTCAGATACCTCGGTCCCCGCCGGACCCTGCCAGGAGTTTCCTCGATGAAAGATTCCAACTTCCTCAAAGAACACAACGCCAAATCGCTTTGGCACCCAATGGCGCATCCCGCCGACAGCCAGGCCAATCCGCCTGCCATTATCACCAGTGCCTCAGGCGTGCGGATCAAGGATCTGGACGGTCATGAGGTGATTGATGCTGTTGGCGGGCTGTGGAACGTCAACCTTGGGTTTTCCTGTCAGCCGGTCAAGGACGCCATTGCCGCCCAGCTGGATGTGCTGCCCTATTATTCCACCTTTCGCGGCACCAGTAATGATCAGGTGATCCAGCTGGCCGAGGTCCTGAAGGACTTTTTCGCTCCCGACGGGCTGACCCGTGCCTTTTTCACATCTGGCGGTTCAGATTCGGTGGAAACCGCCCTACGGCTGGCCCGGCAATATCACAAAATTCGCGGTGAGGCCGGGCGGACCAAGTTCCTTAGCCTTAAAAAAGGCTATCACGGCACCCATATGGGGGGCGCTTCGGTTAATGGGAATGCCAATTTCCGCACCCAGTATGAGCCGCTTTTGCCCGGTTGCCATCACCTCCCTGCCCCCTACACCTACCGGAATCCCTTTAACGAGAGCGATCCCGCTAAGCTGGCGCAGCTCTGCCTGCAGGCCCTGGAAGATGAGATCGCCTTTCAGGGCGCGGGCACCATTGCGGCCTTTATCATGGAGCCTATTCTAGGCGCTGGCGGGGTCATCCCACCGCATGAAAGCTTTATGCCGGGTGTGCGCGATATCTGCACCAAACACGGCATCCTGTTGATCGCAGACGAGGTGATCACCGCCTTTGGCCGCACGGGTTCTTGGTCCGGGTCGCGCCACTGGGGGGTTCAGCCTGATTTCATGTGCACCGCCAAAGCGATCACCAATGGCTATTTCCCCTTTGGCGCTGTGATGATTGCCGATGCCGTCGCCAAGGTGTTCGAGCAGGATGAAACCGGTCGGGCTGCCATTGGTCACGGCTATACCTATTCCGGCCACCCGGTTGGCGCAGCGGCCGCACTGGCCTGCCTGGAGGAAACTCTGCGGCTGAACGTGCCAGACAATGCCGCCGCCCGCGGGCAAGAGCTGCATCAGGGGTTGCTGGCGCTACAGGACAAATACACGTTGATTGGCGATGTGCGCGGCGGCCATGGGTTGATGTGCGCGATGGAGCTGGTTTCCGACCGCGCCAGCAAAGCAGCTGCAGACAAAAAGACCACCGCAACCTTGCAAGAGATCACCTATCAAAACGGCGCCATGGTTCGGATCTCTGGCCCCAATATCATCCTCTCGCCCCCGCTGATCCTCACCTCGCAGGACGTTCAGGGCATCCTCTCTGCCCTCGATGCCGGTTTTGCCGCAGTCAGCTGACCCGGCCAGAGGCGCCACCGCAGCCGGCCAAAGGTCGGCTGCCACCAGATACCATGGCGGGCCCGAAGCATAAGCTTCGGGCCCGCTGCTTCTCGTAGCGCCGCTGACGCGGCGCGGTTGCGCCATACGGTCAACTTAGCGGCTATCGCCCAGGCTAACATTTTCGCCAGACCCCAAACTTGCTAAGTCTAAAACGCGATCAAACAAAGTGAACGTAGAAATCCCGCATGCCGTCCCCCTCCAGATCACGTGTCTTGCGCACCTCCTTGCGTTTCATAAAGACGTGATTTGCAACCAGCTCCGCGCCCACGGCCTCTGACAAAACCGTATCGCGCTCCAAATCCGCTACCGCGCCCTTGAGGTCAATCGCCGTCCCCTCCCGCGCATCCGTGCGGTCAAACCCGTCTCCCGTTTCCATCGCCGGCAACTCATAGCCACGCTCAACACCCAACAGGGAAGCCTGCAGCACCGCCGCAACCGCAGTATATGGATTGGCAGATGCATCCGCCATGCGATGCTCCAGCCGCGCCTTGGCCCCACCTTCCGAGCTGATCCGGGTGGTCACATTGCGATGATCCCCGCCCCAATTCTGCCAATAGCCCGACAGCGATCCCGGCTGCAGCCGCATGTAACTGTTGGCTGTGGGCGCAACCAGCCCTGCCAACCCTTTGTGATGCTGCAACACCCCAGCCAGGCAGCCCCGCGCCAGATCGTTCATATGCTCAGGTCCCCCGCGCGGCCCCGAGGACAAAGCATTACCCCCAGCCTCGTCAACAAAGGAAAAGTTGATATGCATACCAGAACCACCAGCCTCGGCCACGGGTTTGGGCATGAAGGTTAGTACGATCCCGTACTCCAACGCGATCTCACGCGCCATCAGGCGGAACAGCACAATGTCATCCACTGCCTTTACCGCATCATCAAAGGTTAGCGTGTACTCAAACTGTGGTGAATCAAACTCCGCCGTGATCATATCGAGCGAGAATCCCATCTCATCCGCCATCGCCCAAATGCGGTCGTTAAACCGCAAAGGATCGGCAAAAGGCCCTGTGCCATAGACCACGCCACCGGGCGCATCATAGGGCATCAAACGGCCCCGATCATCCGCCTGGAGCGCATAGGCCTCCAGCTCAATCCCCACCTTTGGACTCAGCCCCTTTGCTTGCCAGCCTGCAACTGCACGTTTCAGCGCGC
>CAJXIL010000177.1 GCA_913054455.1 uncultured Roseobacter sp. | reverse complement strand
GCCCTCCAACCAGGAACATCAGCAGTAAACGCGAATGTTTTTTAGCCTGCGCCATGAGTTACTCCCGAGTCTTTAACGCTTCGATCAAATCTGCTTGGTCCAGATCACGTTTGACCAACCAGCCGGAAACCACCGCAGCAGTGATAACCACCAGCATCGCCTGTCCGTAGCTTACCGGATCAAACACCGCTGGAATTTGATATAGATCGGTGGAAAACCCCGCTGCGATACCAAAGGACAGATAGTAGCCTAGCATTGCCCCAACCGGCAGCGAGATCAATGTCACCACGGCCAGCTCTCCGAGCAGGACAAAGGCCGCCTCCCCCTTGCTGAAACCAATCACCCGCAGGCTGGCCAGATCTCGGGTCCGCTCTGCATAAGCAATACGCGCGGCATTATAGACGATGCCAAAGGTGATGATAAACGCGATCGCGCCCATCACATAGCGCATCGCCCCTGCGCCAGTGTTCATTAACACCACAAAGGCCTCAAGCGCCTGTTTTTTCAGGCTAAGCCCTGCCACCGTCGGCATATCCTGGAGGGTTTCGTAGATTTCATCCCCCCTCGCCTCATCAATTGTGAGATAGGCCCCGGAAACCCGCCCTGGCTCCCGCAGGATCTGATTGAGCGCTGTCAGGTCCATATAGGCTGGCGCCCCCAACAAGGCCTGCGCAACAGAGGCAACGGGGATTTGCAGTACCGGTTGCCGACCCTCGCGCACCTCAACGGTAAGGCTTTCACCTGGCTCTATCTGCAGAATCTTGGCCAATACGCTGGACAGAACCACCCCAGTTTTGGGCATGTCAATTGGGGCCATGTTTTCATCCAGGGCCCGGTTCAGGACTGGTTGTTGTGGCAATCCGGTGATCGCGCTGCGATAGCTGTGTACCCCATTTCGCAACACCACCGGCACATGGCGCACCGGTTCTGCACGCATCACACCCTCGATACGGCGCAGTTCAAAAAGGGTTTTGGTACTGACCGGCTGCGTGAAAGTTACGCTGACATCGCTGCGGTCCACCACGGAGAAGGTCAAATCAATGGTCCGGTCAAAGCCTGCGTAGATTGTGATCATCGCCACAGACAGCCCCATGCCACAGGCGATGCCAACCATCGCGCCAATCATGCGGACCGGCTGCCGGGTCAGACGGCGCAGCACCATGCGGCTGGGCTGATCCAGAACAGCTGAAAGGGTCTTTCCCAGCGACCCTGTGCGGCTGTAATCCGGTGGCGTGGGCGGACGCATCGCGCTTGCAGGCGTGAGCGCAAAAACCTGGCGCAACACCCAAAGCCCTCCAGCCGAGGCAGAGACAACACTTACCGTAACCCCGATGACAAAGGAGGCTGGATCAACACGAAAGACCAAAAAGGGGAATTTGAAGTATATCCCGTATAGCCCTATCATCGCCCGCCCAGTGGCTATTCCTGCCAAACACCCCGCAAAGGCACCCCCCAATGCGATGGCCAAGATCAGTTTGAAATAGTGGCCACCCACCTCAAGATCCGTGTAGCCAAAGGCCTTCATCAGACCGATCTCTTCACGCTCGGACTGCACCATGCGGCTGATAACGATGTAGAGCAAGAAAGCCGCCACCGCGAGAAAGATGGGGGGGACCCCCTTGGAGGCTGCCGCCATGCCTGAGATTTCTTCAGAAATAAAACGGTTCGAAAACTGATCAGCCAAAGGATAGCCGCCACTGCCGCCATAGGGGGCCATCAACTGATCTGCCCGGTCCAGCACCGCCTCAACGTTGGCGCCCCTTGTCAAGCCAAACAGCGCTTCATTAAATGCACCTTCCAGATCGTAAGCAGCAGCAAGCCCCGCACGGTTCATCCAGATTACCCCAAATCGAGCATCATCCGGCACCAGTTCCCCCGGCGCAGTAACATAAAGAAACTCTGGGCTTTGCGCCAATCCGGTAATTTTAAACAGCCGCCGGCTGCCGTTCATTGTAGCAGCCAAACTATCACCAGGCAGCAGTCCATGGGTCTGGGCAAAGCTTTGCAGCAGAACAATTTCCTCAGTACGGCCCAGCGCGGGCAACCGTCCATGGGTGAGGTAGATGTCATTCAGCGCTGGGCGCTGACGTTCTGGCAGTGACAGAGCCTGGGCCTGCACTGGTAGGCTCTGGTTTGGGAGATCAATCAGCGCGCGCCCGGTGACCCGGGTTTCAACGGTCGCAACGCCAGAGATCTGTGCAAGTTGAGCCGCCAGACGCTCTGGTGCACGTTTCACCGGAACAAAGGCATCTGCCAGTCGATAGCGGTCATAATAGGCAGCCCGCGTCTCACCCAGGGATGAGACAAGGCCTGTCATCATCACCAACATCATTACCCCAACGCCGATCACCGCGCCAATCGCCAGGGCCTGGCCCTTGATGCGCCAAAGATCGCGCAGCAACTTATGATCAAGCGGGCTCACCAGTGGATCTCAGAGGGGCTGAGTTTTTCGGCATTCTCCACCACCTTGCGAATACCACCATCGGCAAAATAGATCACCCGATCAGCCATGGCAGCTGTATTGGCGTTATGGGTGACCATCAAGATGGTGGATCCCAGCTCAGCATTCACATCGCGCAGCACCTGCAAAACCGCCCGCCCGGTTTGACTGTCGAGCGCCCCTGTGGGCTCATCGCAGAACAAAACCTCGGGCCGTTTGGCAATTGCGCGGGCGATGGCCACCCGTTGTTGCTCCCCCCCTGAAAGCTGTGCCGGGAAGTGATCGACCCGTTCGCGCAGCCCCACCAGCGCCAGAGCCTCGTCTGGGTCCATTGGATCTTTGGCAATTTCCGTCACCAGTTCAACGTTTTCGCGCGCCGTCAGGCTGGGCATCAGATTGTAGAACTGAAAAACAAAGCCAACGTGATCGCGCCGATAGCGTGTGAGCTGAGCATCCGACATGTCGCTCAGACAAAGATCGTGGAAAAAGACACCCCCCTGGGTGCCACGATCCAGGCCGCCAATGATGTTCAACAGCGTCGATTTCCCAGACCCCGACGGCCCCAACAGAACTACGATATCACCAGCAGGAATTTCCAAATCAACACCACGCAGCGCATGAACTGCCGAATGGCCGCTGCCGTAGACCTTTGTTAATCCGCTGGTGCGAAAGGCCGTAGCGCTCTGATTGCTCTGCATGGGCTATACCCTTTGTCCACGATGCGCCCTCTCACCGATGCGCATCCCTACGTGACAGAGTGTAACGCCTTGTCATCTGCCCGCAACTCATCAGAACTCTGACCCCAAGCCCCTGCCTTGGGTTGCGGCGCAGTTGCAATGCTGATGTTAGCCTCCGCCCTGTTTGGCAATTTCAGAGCCTGAACTATTGGCTGCGGCGGCGACAGAAGGTCGGTAGACTTCAGCCAGTTTGACAAGGTGTTCAGCCATAGAGGTAGGCCGGCGCGCGCCCGCCCAATAGGCATCCAGATCCACCTCATCATTCAAAACAGCCTGCAAACGTGTCTGAAAACTGGCAATGTCACCTGCACGAAAGGTCATCTCCGGGCAATTTGACAGCTCTTGCGCCCCGCCCAGATCGCTGGTGAGCAGCGGGATATGGTTGGCATGCATCTCGATCGCCACCTGTGGCAGGTTGTCATTCCATAGAACTGGGACCACTCCCAGATCGATCTGAGACAAGATGTTTGGCAAATCCGCCTGGGTGAAGCCGTCAAAATACGCCAACCCGGCGAGATCCCGACCAAGCTCAAAAAGTTCTGACATGGTTTGTGCATCCCCACGCCCGGCCGCAACCAAGAGCCGGATACGTTTTGCCGTAGGTTGCGGCAAGGATTTCAGAGCCTCGAGCAGAAAGAAAAACCCCTTGTCCCGCCGCATATAGCCCAGATATCCAAGCGTGAGCACTTCTGTTTCCTGGATTGGCAGGGCGCGTGGCGCGGTCTTGGCAAAACTGCCAGCGTGGGATGTGCCAATATAGGAGGTCTGCAAAATATCCGGCCGCACCCCAAGGCCGCGCGCAATTTTGCCCGTGAAATCCGATACCGCCAACACCTGATCGCAGTGCGTATTAATCAAATCGACCATTTCTTCGCGCCGCTTGGCAAAAGGGGAAGAACTGGCCGGTGGCCTATGCGCCCCCGCTGCCACACCCGTTTTTGGCCTTTGCATGGTCTGGCGTATCCCCTTCACCGTCATCGCGAGGCGCCGACCCAAACGGATGGTGGGCTGATAGAGCAGTTCGAACAGCCGACTTTGCGAAGAGATCCCCGCTGACTTCAATCGATAGGCAAGCCCATGCGCCAGGCGCAATTGCTTTTGGTTATGGGCATGAGGCAGGCATTGCCCGCATCGCTGCCCACCCTTGAAATCTGTACAGGTCTCGCGCTCTTGGTACCACAGGTTCACTTGAGGGCAGAAGGGATAGTAATTGTGCAGCGACAAGACAACCCGTGTCTGCGGAAAGCGCGATTTCAGTTCCAGTACCCGCGCTGGCAATCCTTCAAGGTTGTTGAAATGCACGATATCATAGGGACCCGTAGCTTCGAGAAAACTGTAAAAACATGCCTCGGTTGCCGGGTCAGAGATCTGCGTGGCGCTGCCAAATGAGAAATGCGCGGGCGACAAAACCGCTGAGTTGACAATTTCAAACCGGCGATCGCGGCCGCGAGCGGGTCCGTGTCGGCTCTTTTCCCAACGCGGTGGTCGTTTGCGCAAATCATAGGAGATCCCGGCAGAGAGAAACACTGCGTCGACGTTCTCTTGCTCGTCCAGCGCACTCAAAATATTGCGCTGATACTGGGAAACGCCCCCGCCCCGGTTTTCTTCATCGAGGTAATCGACCCAATTGTAGTAGAGGATCCTCATGAGGGCTTTGTGTCTTTGGCAGGAAATTGGGTCTCAAGCGCTGCAAGGCGTTTCTCAAAGGCCATGTTCTGCTTGACGACCGATTTGCGCAGGGTATTCAGCTCAGCCAAAAGAAACCCGGCTAGATGCCAGCCATCCTCTGAGGATTTTTCGTTTGGCACCGGCAGGTCTGCACGAAGCTGGGCGAGTGCTTCAGAGAATTCTGGTAGCTCTAGCGCGAGCTGCTCCAGCCCTGCAAGCGTTCTGCATCTGACCTTCTCAAAGGGATCTCCCTTTACAGAAAGGTCTTGAAACTGCTCCCCCTGAGAGAAGGCTATGAAACGATCCTGTGTTGACTTGACGACCCATCGCGGTGCATCGACATTTTGCAAAACGCGAGCCACTTCAACCCCATCTTCTGCCATGCGCGGGTTTGGATCTTCGGAAAACAGCGTGACACCACGGCTGGGCCTTTTGATACCAAAAATCGATAGAAAATCATCAAAGAGTACGTAGTCCTCGCGGCTCTCCTTACTGTATGGACGAAGAGAGATAGCCTCAGCGCCAAACAGTGAAATCCACGGGCGCAGAGCCAGAGCATAGTCGTAATGCACAGGCTCTATCTTCTGCGATATTGCGGCATTGTATGATGGCGTTTTGCATCCCATCTTGACCAGCTGGTTGTACCACGACCGCAGGTGGCTTTCTGGCGCTCGGAGATAAGCAATAACTTTGATATCGATATCCGGAGCCGCTTCGACAATCTGTTTTAAGATGTTCAGCGCTTGGGGAAAACAGGCCAAACGTATCAATTCTTCTGTGCTGACAATCATGCCCGACTGCCGACTCCGGCGCAGCTCATCAAATACCGATGCCCATACCTGCTGTGGGGTTTCTTGCTTGGCATAGCCATGCATCAACTCTTGCACACCTGCCGCCTGGTACAGGCTAAAGGCTAAGTCCGAGTGCTTGAAATGCTCTCGCTTTGTTTCGGCGTAGGCCAGATCATGTCGTTTCAACAGTCTAGGGTTCAAATGCAAGAACTGCTGGATGGCTGTGGTACCGGTTTTGAAGTGCCCGATATGAAGATACAAAGTCTTGCGCATAGCCTCACCAAATACTGTAAGTCCTTCAAAAGAACCAGTCGCTCATCTGGCTTTTTTCCCCTTACCCGGCGGCTGTCAAGCACTCAGAGTCTCGCCTCAGAAGGCTGGCCATTTGCCCTGCGTCAAAATCTCTATGACGTTGCGAAGACATATGGGTTCAGGTAGGTGTTTGGCAAATCGAACTATTCACCATTGCTCACTATAAGAGATGCCATTTCCAATGACCGTAATTCTCGACAAGCATAAAATTTTCTACGCGTCAGTCCCAAAAACCGGTTGCTCCTCTTTGAAATTAGCTTTCTTCGAGCTGGAAAATGGTTTCCCGTTCCAACCCTTTAGGACCAATGGTGTCTCAAAGCACATTCACAACGCGGGCTACAGGACACTGATACGCAGCGGCTTTCCTGACGAACGGATCAAAGATTACCACCGGATCGCCTTTGTTCGTGAGCCCATAGCGCGCCTGCTATCTGCCTATGGCAATCGTGTGATCTACCATCAGGAACTCTCGCTCAAAAAGGCCGCAGCCGGGTTGAGGGAACACAAGCTGGAGCCAACGCCAGATCTGGACCAGTTCATCGACCGCTTTGCCTATTACCGACAGGCGCACCCCTCAATCCTGCACCACACACGTCCCTCGACGATTTTTCTGGGAATGGATCCAGGCTACTATTCCCGCATCTACACGCTGCCTGAAATGGACCAGTTTGCCCACGATATTTCTGAACGCGTGGGACAAGAGGTTACGGTTGGCAGATCGCAAACCCGTGGACCCAAGTTCAAGGTCGAAGATCTGACCAAGAAACAAAGG
>CAJXIL010000176.1 GCA_913054455.1 uncultured Roseobacter sp. | reverse complement strand
CGCAGTGCATTTACCTCATCCCCAAGATCGAATTGCATGCTTGCATTGAACATTGCCCGCTCCCTTTACCAAGTTCTTTGTCGAATTATCTGAACACTTGTTCATTTACTAGCCGCAAACCTCGATTCGGGTCAATCCCTCGCCCAGTGGTCTTTGCCCACGAGCCAAGAAACCGCAGCCAGATCGCGCCCCACGGACCTTCAAAGCAGGCCTCAGAAGCGGCAGGCTCTCAGGGTTTAGGACACAGAGGGGGCAGCCTGCTGTCAAAGATCGAGGATTTAACAATAGAAGTGTGGGTTTCAGCACGATCATGAAACGGCAACAGGATGTCATCCAGCTCTGCAACATCCGAAAGTGCCAGTCGGGCCACATAGCAATCATCACCAGTCACGCGATCACAGGACATAAACTGCGGCTGCTCTTGGATCATCCGCTCCACCATATGCAGCTGGCCGCTGCGTGGTTTAATCCTGACCAGGGCCTGAATGGTATAGCCCAGCTCTCGCAGATCTAGCCGGGTGCCAAAGCCGTGAATGTAGCCGGTGTCCCTGAGGCGCCGCAATCGCTCGCCCACAGCCGGGCCAGAGAGCCCCACCTGCTTCCCTATATCCGCCAGACTGGCGCGCCCCTCAAAGTCGAGAATCTCGATAATGGCACAGTCTGTTTGATCCAGTGTTTTTGACATGAAGGCAGGTTAGGGAAATCAGCTATGTATTGAAAGTTTTTTGTCCCATACGCCTTTGCCATGCTTGGGACAAACCCGCTCTTGCAGCCTAGATTCCCCTTATCAGAAAGATCAGCAAATCAGGAGATGATCATGGACGTGCAACGGATTGCGGCATTCAGCCAGGGACCAAAAGGCGGCAACCCTGCCGGGGTGGTCTTGTTACAGGAAGAAATCACCACAAGCGAGATGGCGCGTATCGCAGCCGAGGTTGGCTATTCGGAAACCGCCTTTGCAGTGGCGCAGGACACGGCGGGTTCTGCCTGGCGGGTCCGCTATTTCTCACCAGAATCCGAGGTCCCCTTTTGCGGCCATGCGACAATTGCACTGGGTGCGGCCCTTGGGCAGCACCAAGGCCCCGGCACCTATGCGCTACAGCTCAACAACAGCGCCATTACAGTTGATGCCATTCCCTCAGAGGGCGAGATGATGGCACGGCTATCCTCGCCTCCCACCAAGAGCACCGCCATCCAGGAGCAGGAGCTAAAAGATGTCATGTCTCTGTTTGGTCTGGAAAACGGCGATCTGGACCCAAAACTGGCACCTGCGCGCATTCATGGCGGGGCGGATCATATCCTTCTCCCCCTCAAAAGCCGCGCCAGACTGGCCACAATGGACTATGATCTGGATGCAGGGCGCCAGGTTATGCGCAAACATGGGCTCGTGACTGTCATGTTGGTCTTTATCGAGACGGATCAG
Organism: uncultured Roseobacter sp.; assembly: GCA_913054455.1. Classification (GTDB taxonomy): domain Bacteria; phylum Pseudomonadota; class Alphaproteobacteria; order Rhodobacterales; family Rhodobacteraceae; genus Pseudophaeobacter. The sequence continues at coordinate 5,298 of CAJXIL010000176.1, read as the reverse complement.
AGCTTTGTCGTGCGCAATGCCTTTGCCTCTGGGGGCGTTTTGGAAGATCCCGCCACCGGTGCCGCCGCTGCGGCCTTTGCCGGTTACCTGCGCGATGCAGGCTGGCCCCATGGCGGCGCGCTCACCATCCGTCAGGGCGAAGACATGGGCAGCCCCTCCCTGATCCAGGTGACACTGGACAATACCCCAGGGGCTTCCGTGCAGGTTTCAGGTAGCGCACGCCCGATTGCCTAACGACCGAGGTTTCCTAACAGGAGAGCCCCTGACCTTACTCTCGGTTTTGGGCTCTCACGCCTATCCGGCTTGGTAGACCGTGCTGACCTCGGCGCGAATGATGCGTGTGATTTGCGCACAGTCTTCCAGGCTAAAGGTCAAGGGCACTCGCATATCCAGGATCCCCGCCAGAATGCGATCGCTTTTGGGCAGGCTTTGCGGCCCTGCGTAGCGCCAGCTGTCATAGCGGGAGGTAAACGCAACGGGTTCAGGTGGGCCAAACCATTTGAGCTCAACACCGCGCGCGCCACATCTGGCGATGACGTCTTGCAATTTCTGAGCGCTCCAATCGAGCAATAGAAACTGGATCGAAGATCCGACATAGGTTTCTGCCTCCGGACGCTCCACCACCGTCAGCCCAGGCGTCCCCCGCAGTCCGGCCTCAATTTTTTGATACCGTTCGTTCCAACGCGCCACTTGCCGGTCAAGATCACGCAGTTGCGGGCGCAGGATGGCCGCCCGCAGATTGTCCATTCGGCCAGAAATATTAGGGGTCTCAAACTTAACCCGTTCAAAGACTTCTGGCGCTGGCGCGGCCAAATGCCGCTCATAGAGCATATAGGATCCCGAGAGCATGATGGCCCGCGCCGCGATCTCCGCGTCATCCGTAATCAGCAGACCACCTTCGCCCGAATTCACATGTTTATAGGTCTGGCAGGAATAACAGCCCACCGCCCCCATCCGCCCCGAGGCGACGCCGTTCCAGGCCGCCCCCATGGTATGGGCGCAATCCTCGATGACGGTGATCCCGGCGGCATCGCAAATCTGCATCAAGCGATCCATGTCGCACAGATGACCGCGCATGTGGCTCAGCATCAGCACCGAAGCCTGATCCGCCTTGGCTGCCAGATCCTCCAGATCAATGGTCAGCTCTTCGGTGACATCCACGAAGACCGGTGAGGCCCCAACAGCAGCAATCGACCCCGGCACGGGCGCCAGGGTAAAGGCATTGGTCAGCACCTTGTCGCCATGCTTCACCCCCACGGCGCGCAGCGCCGTGGCCATGGCATAGCCACCTGAAGCGACCGCTAGGCAATATTTCGCACCAAGCTTCGCGGCAAACTCCTGCTCCAGAAGCGCCGCCTCGCCAAGCTCGCCCTCAACGACGTTATAGCGATGCAGGCGCCCGCTGCGCATGACGGTCATTGCAGCCTCGATGGCCGCCTCGGGAAGTGCTTCTTGCTGGGTGAAGCTGCCCGTGAATTTCTCGCTCATGACCTGTTTGTGAGCCGCCGCCCAGCAGCGGTCAAGGGGGAAGACGCTGTTGAAATGCCCCGGCGCATTGGCGCTTTAGCCAATCAGACGCGTGACCAGATCCGGCAGATCCTCATAGCGCTCCAACAGAGCTTCGGGCTTGAGCGCGGCCATATCACCGCCTGCGGGACCAAAGGTCACCAGAACCGAGGGCACCCCGGCATTGGCGGAGGTGTTGCGATCGGTATCACTGTCACCAATCAAAATCGTCTTGGCCGGATCACCTCCTGCCCGGCGCGCCGCCTCAAACAGGGGTTCAGGATCGGGTTTGCGCACTGGCAGCGTATCCGCCCCCACCAATGAGGCAAAGGCATCCCGCACCCCCAAAGAGCGCATCAGCTGCTCTGCCAGGGCTTCGGGCTTATTGGTGCAGATCCCAACGCCGTACCCGGCTTCCTTCAGCGCCTCGACCGCCTCCATGGCGCCGGGGTAGAGAAAGGTGTGATGGTCAATCGCATCGCGATAGGCCTCAAGAAGGACGGGGTAATAGTCCTCAACCTTTTGCGCCTCATAGATCCCGGCACGCTTCAGACCTGCCGTCAGCATCATCTTGCCACCGCGCAGCGCCGTGGCCGCATCGCCAGGCTGGGTCAGGATATCGCCCAGTCCCATTCGACGAAAACAGGCATTGGCCGCAGCCAATAGATCGCCTGATGTGTCCGCCAGTGTTCCATCCAGATCAAAGATAACTGTTCGCATATTGCCCCCACTCGGCGTCTTTTCGCTGCCCTTTATTGCAAGCCGCAACCAGTTTTGATGGCAGATTGGCTTGCACCCTTGCTGTTAGCGGATAGAACGGGGCGGTAAAAGTCAAAGAGAAAACTGATAATGAGCACTGCCCTTGTCGTCCTTGCCGCAGGCAAAGGCACCCGAATGAACTCTGACATCCCCAAGGTTCTGCACCCCATCGCCCAGGGGGCGATGCTCGAGCATGCCCTCATTGCAGGTCGCGCGCTGGACCCGGAGCGGGTGATTGTGGTGGCCGGTCACGAAGCCGAAGCCGTGCGCGAAGCCGTTGCCGAAATTGACGAGAGTGCCGAAGTTGTCCTGCAGGAAGAGCAGCTGGGCACTGCCCATGCAGTGGATCAGGCCCGCCAGGCGCTGAAGGGGTTCAGCGGTGACGTTGTGGTGCTCTATGGTGACACGCCCTTTGTCAGCGCCGAAACACTCGAACGCATGGTCGCGGCACGCGCCTCTGCCGATCTGGTGGTACTGGGCTTTCATGCCGCTGATCCCGCTCGCTATGGCCGTCTGGTGATGCAGGGCGACAGCCTGGAGCGCATTGTGGAATTCAAAGACGCGTCAGAGGAAGAACGCGCCGTGGATTTCTGCAACTCCGGCCTGATGGCTTGTGATGCGGCGCTGATGTTTGACCTCTTGGCCAAGATTGGCAATGAAAACGCCTCTGGCGAATATTACCTCACCGATCTGGTAGAGCTTGCCCGCGCAGCCGGTCATAGCGTCACCGCCGTGGCCTGCGATGAAAGCGAAACGCTTGGGGTGAATTCCCGCACCGATCTGGCCACTGCGGATGCGGTTTTCCAGGCCAAAGCCCGGGCTGAACTGCTGGACCTGGGTGTCACCCTGATGGCACCGGAGACGGTCTATCTCGCCTTTGACACTGTCATTGGCCGCGACACTGTCATTGAACCAAATGTGGTTTTTGGCCCAGGTGTCACGGTTGAGAGCGGTGTTTTGATCCGCGCCTTTTCCCATCTGGAAGGCTGCCATGTCAGCCGCGGTGCCAAAGTCGGCCCCTATGCGCGCCTGCGTCCCGGTGCCGAGCTGGCCGAAAACACCCATATCGGCAATTTTGTCGAGATCAAAAACGCCGAAATAGCCGAGGGCGCCAAGGTCAACCATCTGAGCTATATCGGCGATGCCTCGGTGGGCAAAGAGACCAATATTGGGGCCGGCACCATCACCTGCAACTATGATGGGGTGATGAAGCACCGCACCAAGATAGGCGCGCGCGCCTTTATCGGCTCCAACACCCTGCTGGTGGCTCCGGTGACCCTGGGCCATGAAACCATGACCGCATCGGGAACCGTGGTGACCAAGGATGTAGACCATGGCGATCTGGCCATTTCCCGCACCCGGCAGGAAAACAAGACAGGCTACGCCGAAAAACTCATGGATATGCTGCGCGCCAAAAAGGCCCGCCTGACAAAAGGATCTGAATAATGTGTGGCATTGTAGGCGTCCTTGGCAAACATGAAGCAGCCCCGATCCTGGTCGAGGCGCTGAAACGGCTGGAATATCGCGGCTATGACAGCGCCGGTATTGCCACGGTGAACAACGGTAAATTGGCCCGGCGGCGCGCCTTGGGCAAGCTGGTAAACCTAAGCGACCTTTTGGTGCATGAGCCCCTGCCCGGAAAATCCGGTATCGGCCATACCCGCTGGGCCACCCACGGGGTGCCTTCTGTCAGCAATGCCCACCCGCACAAAGCAGGGGCCGTTGCGGTTGTGCACAATGGCATCATCGAAAACTACCGCGACCTGCGGGCCGAGCTGGCAGACTGCGGCATCGAGTTTCAGACCGAAACCGACACCGAAACCGTTGCGCTTTTGACCCAGCGCTACCTGCAAGAGGGCCTCTCTCCCGTCGAGGCCGCCAACAAGACGCTGGACCGGTTGGAGGGGGCCTTTGCCCTGGCCTTCCTGTTTGATGGCGAAGAAGATTTGATGATTGCAGCCCGCAAGGGTTCGCCCCTGGCTGTGGGGCACGGCGACGGCGAAATGTTCATTGGCAGCGATGCCATCGCTTTGGCGCCGCTCACCGATCGCGTCACCTATCTGGAAGAGGGCGATCGCGTCTACCTGACGCGCAACAGCATAGAGATTCGCGACGCCCAGGGCGCACTGGCCAACCGGGCAATGAAGACCATTCAGATCGATGTATCCCAGGTCGATAAGGCGGGCCACAAACACTACATGGCCAAAGAGATCGCCGAGCAACCCACGGTGATTGCAGAGGCGATCCGCCACTACCTGCCCGTAGGAGAAGACGCCGTACATCTGCCTGGCGAAGGGATTGATTTCTCACAAATCGAGCGGCTGACCATGGTGGCCTGCGGCACAGCATTTTATGCCTGCCTCACCGCAAAATACTGGTTCGAACAGATTGCTCGCCTCCCTGTCGAGGTCGATATCGCTTCGGAATTCCGCTATCGCGCCCCCCCAATTCCGGGCAAAACGGCGGCGCTGTTTGTATCTCAGTCCGGCGAAACCGCAGATACGCTGGCAGCCCTGCGCTACTGCGAGGGCAAGGCGGATAAGATCCTATCGGTGGTCAATGTCCCCGAAAGCTCGATCGCGCGCGAAAGTGATCTGGCGCTGCCCATTCATGCAGGTGTTGAAATTGGCGTGGCCTCCACCAAGGCCTTTACCTGCCAGCTCAGCGTTTTGCTGATGTTGGCGCTCAAGGCCGCAACCGACCGCGGAGAGATCACGCCAGAAGACCTGCAAGCGCATATCTCTGCCCTGCGTGGCCTGCCCAATGTGCTGGCCGCCGGGCTGGAGCAGAACGACAAGATCCGCCAGGCGGCGCAAAAGCTGAGCGAAGCCCGCGATATTTTGTTCCTGGGCCGTGGGCTGATGTTCCCGCTGGCCCTGGAAGGCGCGCTCAAGCTTAAGGAAATCAGCTATATTCACGCCGAGGCCTATGCCTCGGGCGAGCTGAAACACGGGCCCATCGCGCTGATCGACAAACAGATGCCGGTGGTGGTCATGGCCCCACGGGACGCGCTTTTTGATAAATCTGTCTCCA
>CAJXIL010000175.1 GCA_913054455.1 uncultured Roseobacter sp. | reverse complement strand
AGGTGCTTTACTTCAAACGCACCGGACGGCGGGTGTTCCTGATGGCGCCAATCCATCACCACTATGAGAAAAAGGGCTGGGCCGAGCCCACGATTGTGATCCGGTTCTGGATTATCGCCTTGATCCTGGCAATGATCGGCCTGGCCACGTTGAAAGTGCGCTAAACCTGTTTGGGAAGTCCTGAGACGTTCGGGGGAGATCGCGCCAGTGTCCACAGTGGAGACTGGCGCGGGGCATAGACTGTGCCGCTGGGCTAGAACACGGACCAGTTCATTGCATGGGCCAGCCTCTGCATGGCTTCTGTGCCCAGCTTTGAATTTCCATTCTGGTCTAACCCTGGTGACCAGACTGCGATGCTGGCCTGACCAGGTACGATAGCTAAAATGCCACCTCCGACGCCACTTTTGGCGGGCAGGCCAACGCGATAGGCAAAATCGCCGGACCCATCATAGTGCCCACAGGTCATCATCAAAGCGTTCAGGCGTCTGACCCGCTCGGGTGAGACCATTTTGGGACCAACCCCAGGACCAATCAAAAACCGCCCTGCCTTGGCCAGTTGAGTCACTGTCAATTCGATCGCACAGTGATGAAAATACGTGCCAAGGGTCATGTCCGGCGGGTTCTTCAAATTGCCGCAAGAGGCGAGGAAATGGGCCAGGGCAAAGTTGCGATGCCCATGTTCTGTTTCCGACTTGGCAACGGATTTGTTGATGTGAATGTCGTCATCTTCGGCGGCTGTACGAATAAAGCCGAGGATCTCGGCTAGGGCATCTTTGGGTGCTCGCCCTGCCAGAACCTCATCAGTAGTGACGATTGCGCCAGCATTTACAAAGGGGTTGCGTGGGTGCCCGTTTTCTTGCTCCAGCTGCACAATCGAATTGAAAGCATCCCCGGAAGGCTCGCGATCCACGCGCTGCCAAAGCTGATCCCCTGAGCGCCCAAGCGCGATGGCGAGGGTAAAAACTTTGGTGATACTCTGTGCTGAAAACCGTACCTGAGCTGATCCTGCACTGTGACACTGGCCATCCTTGGTGATCACTGCAATGGCGAATTGTTCTTTTGGGACAGCGGCCAGCTCTGGGATATAATCGGCAACCTTGCCCCAGTCGTGGCTATCGCTGAGATCGGCTGCGATCTCATTCAATACTGTCTTTAGCCTCTGTGCCATGGCCTCCCTTTCATGACGGATGTGACGTATCTGAGGCACCAATGCTGAACTGTCAATCTGCTGAGGTCTGGCCAACAAAGGTTCAATCTTGTAGCGGTGATGCGAAGTTTGACCGGAGGTAGAGCATGATCCCAGTTAAAGGATTTGAAGGTGCAAATGTTGCAGTCTTGGGGCTGGGGCGTTCGGGTCTGTCGACGGCGCGAGCGTTGCGCGACGGCGGGGCGGTGCCGATTTGCTGGGACGATAACCTACTGGCGCGCGAGCGCGCCGAAGCGGAGGGTTTCGCCACTCGGGATTTGCATAGACAGGGCGCCTTTGCCGATATCGCGGCGCTAATTACCTCGCCGGGGATCCCGCATCTTTACCCGAAACCCAATCCGGTGATCAGGGCCGCATTAGAGGCTGGCGTGCCGGTGGACAACGATATTGGGTTGTTCTTTGCTTCATTGCCTGCCCAGGGATGGGATATGCTGGATCAGCCGCCCAAGGTGGTGGCCATCACCGGCTCCAACGGCAAATCCACCACGGTGGCGCTGTTACATCATATTCTGGAAAGCGTAGGCCGTGACAGCCAGATGGCCGGCAATATCGGCCGGGGGGTGTTGGACATCGATCCGCCCGGTGAGGCAGGCGTGGTGGTGCTGGAGCTGTCCAGCTATCAGACCGAACTGGCCCGCGCCCTGACACCGGACGTGGCGATCCTGACCAATCTATCGCCAGATCACCTGGACCGCCATGCGGGGCTAGGAGGGTATTTTGCCGCCAAACGCCGGCTCTTTGCCGAGGGCGGGCCGGACCGGGCCATTATTGGCGTGGATGAGGATGAGGGCCTGTTTCTGGCCGGGCAGATGTCACAGGCGGCCAGTGATGATCGTGTGATCCGGGTTGCCTCCGGGCGCAAGCTGACCGGGCCGGGCTGGCAGGTCTTTGCCCGCAAGGGATTTTTGAGCGAGATGCGCAAGGGGCGCCAGGTGGGGTCAATCGATCTGCGCCAAATGACTGGGTTGCCGGGGGCCCATAATCATCAAAATGCCTGTGCCGCCTATGCAGCGGCGCGGGTTTTGGGGTTGGCGCCACGGGTGATTGAGGCGGCTTTGGCGACCTATCCCGGCCTGCCGCACCGCAGCCAGACCGTGGCTGAAGTGGCTGGTGTGCGATATGTCAACGACAGCAAGGCAACCAACCTGGACAGCGCTGCCAAGGCCCTGAGTGCTTTCAAGAACATTCGCTGGATCTGTGGCGGGTTGGAGAAAGAGGGCGGGCTGGAGGCTCTGGGCGGTCAAACCGGGGCTGTGCGCAAGGCCTATGTGATTGGCCGCGAGGCTGCTGGTTTCGCCATGCAGTTGGATGTTGACGCTGAGGTCTGCACCACAATGGAGCGGGCGGTTGCCCGTGCCGTGGCTGAGGCCGAACCGGGGGATGTGGTGCTATTGGCCCCAGCCGCAGCGAGTTTTGACCAATATGACAATTTTGAACAGCGCGGCGATGACTTCATCGCTGAAGTGATGGCTCAGCTGGGCTGATGTCAGTTGGGGTTATCCCTGTGTTCAGGGGTATATTAAGGTAGGGGACACGGGTTCACCAAAACGGAAAACCCCGTTCCGGACCACCTTCGCCTATGCCCTTGCTGACAGGCGCCACGTCAGGTTCAAGAGAAATAGCCGTATCCCCGCCAAGAGCGGGGCCCCTCGGCCATTTCTCCTGAGCCTGCCGCTCTGCGCCTGTCTGTTCAGGGGGCAAGCGAAGGTGGCTCCGAAACGGAAATTCCGCAACGGAGGGGGACGATCAGGCGCCAGTGGCGTTTCCAGTGATGTGTCCGCTGGCCTTGCCAGTTGCAATGGCTTGGCCTGCGGCATGGCCCGAGGCCCAGGCCCATTGGAAGTTATAGCCGCCCAGCCAGCCGGTGACATCCACAGCTTCACCAATGGCATAGAGGCCAGGCTGGGATTTGGCCTGCATGGTTTTGGACGACAGCGCATCGGTGTCGATGCCGCCGAGCGTGACTTCGGCGGTGCGGTAGCCTTCGGACCCGCCGGGCGTGAGAGACCAGTTCTGCAAAGCGCTGCACAGATCCTGCAAAGCGGCGTCAGACTGATCGGCCAACCGACCGGTGATGTTGAATTCCGTTGCCAGAAACTCGACCAGACGACCGGGCAGATGGCGGGCGATCTCGTTTGTCAGGGCGCGGCGCCCCTGGGTCTGGCGCTGATCGCGCAGCAGGGTGAACAGATCCGTCTGCGGGATCAGGTTGACGCTGATGTCCTCGCCCTCGTGCCAGTAGGAGGAGAGCTGTAACACGGCGGGACCCGAGAGGCCGCGATGGGTGAACAACAGGGCCTCATCAAAACTGGTGCGGATGTTGGACAAGCGCGCGGGCAGGGCGGTGCCAGCCAGGGCGGTGAAACGCCCTTCGGGGAAAGTGAAGGGCACCAGGCCGGGGCGGGTGTCAATCAGCGCCAGGCCGAACTGGCGGGCGATATCATAGGCGAGGCCCGTGGCGCCCATCTTGGGGATGCTTTTGCCGCCAGTGGCGAGGACCAGGTTCTTACAACGGACTTTTTGCGGTTTGCCTTCGCGCAGCAGGGCTAGCTGGTATTGGCCGTCTTCATATTGCACGGATTCAATTGAGGTCTGTAGCCAGAGTTGGGCGCCCGCCTTTGTCAACTCATCGACCAGCATGGCAACAATCTGCTTGGCTGAGCCATCACAGAACAACTGGCCAAGGGTCTTTTCGTGCCAGGTGATGCCGTATTGGTCGACCAGCGAGATAAAATCCCACTGCGTATAGCGGGCCAGGGCGGATTTGCAGAAATGTGGGTTCTGCGACAGGTAGTTTTCCGGGGTGACGTCCAGATTGGTGAAGTTGCTGCGCCCACCGCCAGAGATGCGGATTTTTTCACCTGGGGATTTGGCGTGGTCCACCACCAGGCAATCACCGCCCACATGGGCTGCGCACATCATACCAGCGGCGCCAGCGCCGAGAATCACAGTATTCATAAACATGGGGTGCATCGACCATGGATGCGCCAATGGCGCAAGGGGCGCAGGTTAGCGCAAAGGGACTGCGAAAACCTGCTGCCCTGCCATCAATTGGCTGGCTTGAGAGGCGGTTTGCGGTTACTCTGACTGTAATGACCCCGAAAACGGGGCTGATTTTGAGGCAAAACTGGCGGTAATCCCATGACTGAGATGGTCTATGGAGCGGTTCCTGTACCCACAGGTGAACCGATCCTTCCCAAATGGTGGCGGACGTTGGACAAGTGGTCCATGTCCTGCATTCTGGCGCTTTTTGTGTTGGGCTTGCTTTTGGGGCTGGCGGCCTCGGTGCCTCTGGCCGAGCGCAACGGGTTCGACAATTTCCATTATGTACAGCGGCAGGCGATTTTTGGCTGCACGGCGCTGATGGCGATGATCCTGACCTCGATGATGTCACCGCAGTTGGTGCGCCGTCTGGCGGTAGTAGGCTTTGCCTGTGCTTTTCTGGCCTTGGCGCTGTTGCCTATTCTGGGCACTGACTTTGGCAAAGGGGCCGTGCGCTGGTACTCGCTGGGTTTTGCCTCCCTGCAGCCCTCGGAATTCCTGAAACCCGGCTTTGTTGTGGTGGCGGCCTGGATGATCTCATCTAGTCAACAAATCAACGGTCCCCCCGGCACCTTGATTTCCTTTGGGATCTGCATGGCGGTGGTGATGATGCTGGTGCTGCAGCCCGATTTTGGCCAGGCCTGTCTGATCCTGTTTGGCTGGGGCGTGATGTATTTTGTGGCTGGCGCGCCGATGCTGCTTTTGGTTGGGATGGCCTGTGTCGTGGTGCTGGGCGGTATCGTTGCCTATTCAAATTCCGAACATTTTGCCCGTCGGATTGATGGGTTCTTGAACCCAGAAATCGATCCCACCACCCAGATGGGCTATGCCACCAATGCGATCCGCGAGGGCGGGTTGTTTGGCGTTGGCGTTGGTGAGGGCCAGGTGAAGTGGTCGCTGCCGGATGCCCATACGGATTTCATCGTGGCGGTTGCCGCCGAGGAATACGGGCTGATCCTCGTGCTGGTCCTCATTGGGCTCTATGCCATGGTGGTGGTGCGCTCCTTGTTTCGGCTGATGCGCGAGCGCGATACATTCATTCGTTTGGCGGGCACAGGTCTGGTTTGTATGTTTGGCGTGCAGGCGATGATCAACATGGGCGTCGCGGTGCGGCTCTTGCCTGCCAAGGGCATGACGCTGCCCTTTGTCAGCTACGGCGGGTCTTCGCTGATTGCCGGCGGGATTGCCCTGGGGATGCTCTTGTCTTTTACCCGCGCAAGGCCGCAGGGTGAGATCGCCGATTTCCTGCGTGGCCGCGGGCGCGGCTGAGCCCTAAGACCCAAAACTACTGGCCCTGGAGCGATCCCGGGGGCCAGGCCCAAGCAAAGAAGCGCGATTGATATGACACAGAAACTGCTCTTGATGGCGGCCGGTGGCACCGGTGGACATATGTTTCCGGCCCAGGCTCTGGCCGAGGCGATGCTGCGCAAGGGCTGGCGTGTGAAGCTGTCAACAGATGCGCGTGGCGCGCGCTACACCGGCGGTTTTCCCCATACCACGGAAATCACCCAGGTGTCCTCGGCTACCTTTGCCCGTGGCGGGCTGCTGGCCAAGGCCATGGTGGCCCCCAAGATTGCAGGCGGCGTGCTGTCGATGGCCTGGCAGATGCGCCGGGATCGTCCTGACGCAGTGGTGGGTTTTGGTGGTTACCCCTCTATTCCGGCCCTGGGCGCTGCGACCCTGCTGAAACTGCCCCGGATGATCCACGAGCAAAACGGGGTTCTGGGACGGGTCAACCAGCTGTTCTCGACGCGGGTGGCTGGCGTCGCCTGTGGCACCTGGCCTACAGATCTGCCTGATACCGTACCCCATGAACATGTGGGCAATCCGGTGCGCGCCGCGGTGATGGAACGCGCTGGCGCGGGCTATATTGAGCCGGGTGCCTACCCGATGTCGATTCTGGTGATGGGCGGCAGCCAGGGCGCGCGCATCCTGTCGGATGTGGTGCCTGCGGCCATTGCCGCGCTGCCACAAGAGATCCGCCAATACCTGCGCGTCTCGCATCAAGCCCGCGATGAGGACATGGCGCGTGTCAGCGCCTTTTATGCGGAACAGGGCATTACGGCGGATGTGCAACCCTTCTTCAACGATGTGCCCGCCCGCATGTCCGAGGCCCAACTGGTGATTTCGCGCGCCGGGGCCTCATCGGTGGCGGATATTTCGGTGATTGGCCGCCCCTCCATTCTGGTGCCCTATGCGGCGGCAACTGGTGATCACCAGACCGCCAATGCCCGTGGATTAGTGGATGCCGGTGGCGCCATCCTGATCCCCGAAAGCGCCCTTGACGCCAGCGCGCTCAGCGCGCAAATCGAGGCAGTTTTGAGTAACCCGCAGGCGGCTATGCAGATGTCGCTTGCAGCATTAAGTGCCGGTGTTCCCGACGCCACCGAGAGATTGGTGGCCCTGGTAGAGCAACTGGCAGAGGAAGGATAATTATGACCCCAGCAACCAAACTGCCCGGTGACGTTGGCCCCATCCATTTTGTCGGCATTGGCGGCATCGGTATGTCCGGCATCGCCGAGGTGCTGCTGAACCTGGGCT
>CAJXIL010000174.1 GCA_913054455.1 uncultured Roseobacter sp. | reverse complement strand
GCTGCGGTTGGCTCAAAACGTGGGGACTGGCTATGATCACCTATTGGCACAATCCGCGGTGTTCAAAATCCCGCGCCGGGCTGGCGCTGTTTGAGGAAAAGGGCGTCACGCCAGAGCTGCGGCTCTATCTGCAAGACGCGCCCAGCTTGGATGAGCTGCAAGCCGTACAGGCTGCCCTTGGCGTGCCGGTGATCCAGATGATGCGCACCGGCGAAAAGATCTTTAAAGAGCTGGGCCTGCACAACGAAAGCGCCGAGGCGGATCTGATGGCGGCCATGGTGGAGCACCCGATCCTGATTGAGCGCCCCCTCGCCATCAAAGGCGACCAGGCCGTGATTGGCCGCCCGACCGAGGCGCTTGCAGCGCTACTTTGAAAGCAAAACTAGTGCGTTACCCTGGCTTCCAACCGTGGGTAACGCAGCCCCAGTGTCACGCCGCGCGCCACATTCAGCACGACCAGCGCCACCCATAGCCCGTGATTTCCCAAGATCGGCACCAGGGCAATCAGCGCCAGAACGTAGATCGCCACAGATTGTATCATCGCCATGCGCATGTTGCGGGTCCAGGTGGCACCAATATAGATGCCATCATACATATAACTGGCCACTGAGATGATTGGCAGCGCTGCCGCCCAGATCAGATAACCTCGCGCCTCCAGCCGGACCTCGGGGGATTTGGCCATCAGATCAATCAGGTAAGGCCCGCCTATGGCGAACCCAGCGGCCAGCAGCACCGCACAGCCCAGGCCCCATTGCGACGAGATCCAGGCGGCACGGCGCAGGTTTGCCCGGTTCTTGGCACCAATGGCTGCGCCCACCAGCGCTTCGGCCGAGAAGGCAAATCCATCCAGCGCAAAGGCGGTGATCTCAACAAATTGCAACAACACCTGATTGGCCGCCAGAGTGACATCGCCAAATTTGGCTCCGATAAACAGAAACGTCGTGAAGGAGCCCGTCAGCAGCACCGAGCGCACCATGATGTCGCCATTGACCTGCGCCATACGGCGAATACGCACCAGATCAAACACCCGTGGCCAGTCGCACCACTGCCGACCTGCAAAGGCGGCACGACACAGCCAAAGCCCCAGCAACACGCCAGTCCATTCCGCGATCAGGGTGGCAATGGCAACGCCTTCAACGCCCCAGCCTAAGCCCAGCACAAACCACAGATCCAGAATGATATTGAGCCCATTCATCCAGATCTGCAGCACAAAGACGCCACGGGTGTTTTCCACTGCTATCAGCCAGCCCGTCACCGCATAGAGCGCAATGGTGGCAGGCGCGCCCCAGATGCGGATTCGCAAATAGCTGCGCGCCAGCGTCTCCACCTCGGCGCTGGTGGGGGCCAATTGAAAAGCGCCCCAGAACAACAGCCCCTGCAACAGGATAAAAGCAACACCCGCCGCCGCAGCCAGCAGGATACCCCGCATCAGCAAGGCCCCTGTTTCGGCCACATCGCCCGCGCCGCGCGCCTGGGCCACCAGTCCGGTTGTGCCCATGCGCAGAAAGCCAAAGATAAAATAGAGCGTCGCCAGGATCACTGCACCAATGCCAACCGCGCCAATCGGCGCAGCGGTGCCCATCTGACCCACAACGCCCGTATCTACCGCACCCAGAATTGGCACTGTCGCATTGGACAGCACGATCGGGACAGCGATCTTAAGCACCCGCGCATGGGTGATCTCTGCCTGCATCTCGGCCATGGGCGGGTCTCTTTCTCTCTCGCCTCAGGCCCTCTGGCGTGTCCAAAAGGCCTAGGAATGCGCCTCGCTCAGCTCTTGTCGTGGTCCTGTGGCATCAGGAAATGGCCTGAGGCTTGGGCAAAAAGCTTATCCTTGTGATCCTGCCAGGCCTCCACATGCACAGATGCATAGCGCCGCCCGGCGCGGCTGATGGTGGCACGGGCATAGGCATCGCGCGGCAGACCTGAGCGCAGGTAATCAACGGTAAAATCAATGGTCTTGGGCTGGCGTGGCAGTATTCCCTTGGCCATCTCATCGGGATCCAGGGCGCCGCTTTCAATGCGTTCCCACAGATGCGACCAGTTCAGCGTGATCACCGCAGTGATTTCCAGAAAGGCCGCTGTCACCCCCCCGTGGATCGCTGGAAGGAAAGGGTTGCCGATATGTTTCTCGCTGAAATTCAATTGCGCGGTCAGCTCATCACCGCGCCGGTCAAAGCTGACGTTGAGAAACTGAATGTAGGGCACGGAGTCCAACAGCGCCTTCAAAGCGGCATCGCGACGCTGTTTTACCACCTGAATATGTTCGGGACGGGGACGGCTCAAAATCCATTCTCCACTGTAAAGGCACCAGAGGCAGTCGCCACGGGCCGGTCGATATCGTCATCCATCGCCACCGCCCGTACAAAGGCCACATTGCGAGTAATATGATGGCAGGTTGCGCGGGTGGTTATGGCCTGGCCGGGGGTTGCCGCACGCATGTAATCAATCCGCAGATCAATTGTAGCAGTGCCACCGGGCGCATCAGGATGGCACATCACAGCCGCCCCGCAACAGGTGTCCATCAAGGCCGAAACCGCGCCACCCGCGATAACACCGCTCTGTGGATCCCCTACGAGCTTCTGATCGTAAGGCATTGAAATAAGTGCCGTTCCATCGCCAATCTCTTCGAGCACCATACCCAGTTCCTGGGCATGGGGAATGGCCTGAATGAACTGGCGGGCGAGTTTGGTCTTATCTGCCATATGGCTGTTTCCTGTTTTGGCTTGGCCCTATTTGTGGCCCTGCCCGGAACAAAGAGCAAGCCCACAACACGCTGGGGGTGCACTGGGTGGTTGCACTGGCCAATCCAAGTGCATAGGTTGCGCGCAAGGGAGATGATGGATGACCGAAGCAAGATTGTCATTCAAGGAAATGTGCGCAGCGTTCGACGTTACGCCGCGAACCTTGCGTTACTATGAATATATTGAACTGCTGAAACCAGACCGCGAAGGTCGGTCCCGGTTCTACGGTGCCCGTGAGCGGGCCCGGATGAAACTGATTCTGCGTGGTCGCCGATTCGGCTTTCAGCTGGAAGAAATCCGACAATGGCTGTTGATATATGAAAACGAGGGCAACCAGGCCCAGATGCAGGCCTTTATTGAGATGGCCGATCGCCAGATGGGAGAGCTGCAAAAGCAGCGCGAACAATTGGACGAAGCGCTGGATGAGCTGGGTAGCCTGCGCGCAACGACACAGAGCCTTTTGAACTAGACAAGAGACCACCTGAGAAAACGCAAAACGGCCCATCCTGCAGATGCAGGATGGGCCGTTTTTCTTTGTCAGATCACTTGCTGCAGTCTTCGCCCCCCTTCTTGAGGGCAAAAATACCTCCATCAGCGGCCACAGAACATCTAGGCAGGATCCTGCATCTGGTGGCGAAACCCCGGTGACAGTTACGTCACTTAAAAAAGTGACGCCGCGTTCAGCTTACGTAAACGTCAAGAGAATGTTGTAAACTCTCCAAGACCATCCCAGCTAGGGCTCACACCCAGATCAAATGCTGCCTCATGGCCGACAAAGAGTGACGACGATGACCGAGATGACCGAAGAAGAGACCAAATCAATCCGCGAGATGTGTGACGCCTTCGGGGTCACCCCCCGCACCCTGCGCTTTTATGAGGCAAAGGAGCTGCTGTTTCCCCAACGCGACGGGCAAAAGCGCCTGTTCACCAAACGCGATGGTGCCCGGCTCAAGCTCATTCTGCGCGGCAAGCGCTTTGGCTTTAGCCTGGAAGAGATCCGCCAGCTGTTGGATCTCTACCATATTGGTGACCAGCAAATCACCCAGCTGTCGCGCACCTATGAAATCGCCTGTGATCGGCTGGATGACATGGTACGCCAACGCGACGAGTTGAACGAGGCCATTGAAGAGCTTCAGGATCAGCTAAAATGGGGCGAGAAGGTCATCTCCTCCATGAAAGTCGAACAAAAGGCCGCTGAATAGCCCCCTAACCTGCCCGCCCCATTAAGGGCAGCAGCACCCCAAGAACATCTACCAACGAGGACCGCGATGCCAGTCTATACAGCCCCCACCAAAGACACCCAGTTCATCCTGCATGACGTGTTGAAAGTCTCTGAGGCCGCCACACCCGGCTATGAGGACTTGGAGCGCGACTTTACCGCCGCCATTCTGGAAGAGGCCGGCAAGATCAGCTCCGAAGTGCTGCATCCCTTGAACACTGTTGGCGATCAGGAAGGCTGCAAATTGGAAAACGGCCTGGTCTCGACCCCAACCGGGTTCAAGGCAGCGTTTGAGCAAGTCAAAGAAGGCGGCTGGACCGGTCTCGACATGCCCGAGCAATACGGTGGTCAGAACATGCCCTATGTACTGGGCACCGCCGTGGGAGAGATGTTCTCCTCCGCCAACCAGGCCTTTGTGATGTACCAGGGTCTGACCCATGGCGCGGCAGCGGCGATCCTGGCCCATGGCAGCGACCAGCAGAAAGACACCTATCTGCCCAAGATGGTCTCTTGCGAGTGGACCGGCACCATGAACCTGACCGAACCGCATTGCGGCACCGATCTCGGGCTCATGCGCACCAAAGCAGAGCCACAGGATGATGGCAGCTACAAAGTCTCCGGTCAGAAGATCTTTATCTCGGCAGGCGACCACGACATGGCTGACAACATCATCCACCTGGTGCTGGCCAAGATCCCCGGCGGCCCCGATGGCATCAAAGGCGTGTCGCTCTTCATCGTGCCCAAATTTGTCGTCAAAGACGACGGCACCCCCGGCGCGCGCAATGGTGTTTCCGTCGGCAATATCGAGAAAAAGATGGGCATCCACGGCAACTCTACCTGTGTGATGAACTATGATGAGGCCACCGGCTATTTGCTGGGCGATGCCCATAAAGGCATGCGCGCCATGTTCACCATGATGAACGAAGCCCGTCTGGGTGTCGGCATGCAGGGTGTGTCCCAGGCCGAAGCCGCCTATCAGAACGCGGTTGAATACGCCAAGGACCGCCTGCAGGGCCGCGACGTGACCGGCGTGAAAAACCCCGATGGCCCCGCTGATCCGTTGATCGTCCATCCAGACATTCGCCGCTCATTGATGGACCAGAAAAGCTTTGTCGAAGGTGGTCGCGCCTTCCTGCTTTGGGGCTCGACCATGATCGACCAAGCCCACCGCGACGGCAACAAAGACGCCGATGGTCTAGTCTCTCTGCTCACCCCGGTAATCAAAGGCTTCCTCTCGGATGAGGGCTACGACATGACCGTGAAGGCCCAGCAGGTCTATGGTGGTCACGGCTATATCGAAGAGCATGGCATGAGCCAGTACACCCGTGACGCCCGCATCGCCCAGATCTATGAAGGGGCCAACGGTGTTCAGGCGCTGGATCTGGTCGGTCGCAAGCTGGCCGTGGATGGCGGCAAGCATCTGATGGGTTTCTTTGAGCTGGTCAAATCCTTCTGCAAGGACAACGCCGAGCTGAATGAGGATTACACCAAGAGCTACATCGCCCCGCTGAAAGCGGCATCCAAAGACCTGCAGGCCGCTTCGATGTATTTCATGCAAAATGGCATGAAAAACCCCAATAATGCCCTGTCCGGCTCTTATGACTTCATGCATATGTTTGGGCATGTCTGCCTGGGCCTGATGTGGGCGCAGATGGGCAAAGCCGCGATCGAAGCCCTTGACGCTGGGGCCGCTGACGCGGCGTTCTATGAGACAAAAATCGCCACCGGCCGGTACTATATGGCACGGAGACTGCCCGCCACCAAACTGCATCTGGCCCGGATCGAGACCGGTGCCGATACAGTGATGGCTCTGGATGCGGCAAGCTTCTGATCTATGTAGAAAATACCGGGCCTCCCCTGCCTGATAGCAGGGGGTGCCCAACCCGGTCCGGGGCTTTGACCAAACCGTTGTGAAGGAGCCCCCATGCCAAAACGTTTTCGCCTCACCCGCCGCTTTCCCGTCGCGATGACTGAGGATGGCTTTCGCAGGTTGAAACGCTTTGCAGCTGAGGCCGGATTGGACGAAGGCGAAGCCCTGTCATTTCTGTTCGAGAATTTCGACAGCGTGACGGACCAAGACAACCTCGGCCACCGGCTGCGCCTGTTCAACAGCGCGCTGGAGGACCGCAAAAGATAAGGGCCCGGCGCACGACACGCCCAAAGCGGCCAAAGGGAGCAACATGACGATCGAGACACGTTCCGCCTGGATGACTGACGAGCACCAGATGCTTGCTGACATGACAGCACAGTTCATCACCAATGAATGGATGCCCAAGTATGAAACCTGGCGCAAACAGGGCATGATGGACCGTGACACCTGGAACCAAGCCGGTGAGCTGGGCCTGCTCTGCCCATCCATCCCCGAAGAATACGGTGGCGTTGGCGGCGATTTTGGCCACGAGGCCGCCATCCTGATCGAAGGCAGCCGCGCCAATCTGGCCAGCTGGGGCCACGGCATTCATTCCGGCATCGTGGCGCATTACATTCTGGAATACGGCACCGAAGAGCAGAAAAAGCGCTGGCTGCCTAAAATGATCAGCGGCGAGCTGGTTGGGGCACTGGCGATGACCGAACCCTCAACCGGATCGGATGTTCAGCGGATCAAGACTAAGGCGGTCCGCGATGGCAATGCCTATCGCCTGTCGGGTCAAAAAACCTTCATCACCAACGGGCAGCACGCCAACTTGATCCTGGTGGCGGCCAAAACCGATCCCAGCCTTGGGTCCAAAGGTGTGTCCTTGGTGGCGCTGGAAACCGATGGGGCGACAGGGTTTGCCCGCGGACGCAACCTTGACAAGATCGGAATGCACGCAGCGGATACATCCGAGCTGTTCTTTGACAATGTCGAAATCCCACCGGAAAACATTCTGGGCCAGGAAGAAGGCAAAGGTTTTTATCAGATGATGCAGCAACTGCCGCAGGAACGTCTGATCATCGCCTGTG
>CAJXIL010000173.1 GCA_913054455.1 uncultured Roseobacter sp. | reverse complement strand
CGATTTGCAGGGTCCGCACTCAGCCGATTGGCCAGCAAGCACCCGGCAGAGCCAGCGCCGACGACAATATAGTCAAACCCTTCGAAACCATCAGACATATTCACCACTCACCTTTCAGCCGTTTCACCGTTGATCGCATGCCAAGAGGAGTGGTGAACTCCTGGCTTTGAGGCGCCGTTAGCTGCGCCAAAGAAAGCAAGCAGTTCAGGTGACGTTGCCTCCCAGAACGCGGTATCAGCGATCTGTGACGGACAAAGAGCAAGAAACCTAATGACAAATGCCACAGTGTATTATTACAAAAATCTATATGGACCGATACTCTAACATAAACAGCATCTTGGCTTTTGTCACCGTGGCGCGCGAAGGCAGCGTTTCACGTGCAGCAGAGGTGCTGAACCTGACCCAACCAGCCATCAGCCACCAGATCAAGCGGCTGAGCACCGAAACAGGAATCACGCTGTTCACGCGAACGGCCAGCGGGTTACAGATCAGCCACGATGGGGCTGCAGTCTTGTCAAAGGCCCAACAGGTCCTAGATGCCATGGCTGATTTTCAGCGCAGCGCCCGCCAGCGCTCTGGGCAGATCAGCGGCAAATTGACGATAGGGACCATCGTCGATCCGGAATTCATTCGCCTGGGGCAGATGCTTGCCCGATTGCGCAGTGAGCATCCGGGGATCGAGACGGAGCTGGTCCATGGGGTCAGCGGCGATATCGTGGCATGGCTCAAGCGTGGTCGGATTGATGCCGGGTTTTATCTGTGCGGTCCCGATGATCTGCCACAGATGGAGGCCGAGGGCGAAGATGCCATCCATGCAATTCGGCTGGCGGATTTTCACTACCGCGTCATTGGACCAACCGGCTGGCAAAACAAGATCCAAGATGCGGGCTGGTCACAATTGGCGAGCCTTCCCTGGATTGGCACGCCTGAGGCCTCTGTACACCATCGCCTGCTCAACAAGGTCTATGATGATCAGAGCAATCGTTTGAACCTCGTTGCCCTGGTTGATCAAGAAGCGTCCATGCTTGAAATGGTCAGATCCGGAATAGGCCTCAGTCTGTGTCGTGAATCCATCGCGCTTCACCAGAAGCAATCATTCGGGCTGGCTGTGTGCAATGCCGTCTCCGTGCCAGCCTGTCTTTGCTTTGTCGCTTTGCAACGTCGCCGGGATAACCCAATACTCGCAGAGGTTTTCGAGCTGCTGAAAAATTCCTGGTCGCTAGCTGACACGCACCACAGCATCGAACACAGCTAATCAGAGATCCCTTTACTATTGAACATGCGCTCGTGTCTTTGACCGCAAAAGCGCTTGACCGATCGCAATGCAGCGTTCTAAAGGGCGAGAGTCGGTTTTCTAAGAAATTAATAGGGAATTCGTGGCGACAAACCTGTAGCTAAACGAAACTGTCCCCGCAACTGTATGCGATACGCCGCATTTCGAGATCCACTGGGCTGAGTAGCCTGGGAAGGTGAATTGAGGCTTAAGTCGTTAGTCAGGAGACCTGCCGACAAGACACTGGAACCGGACGGGGATGTCTGGGGTGGATCGCGTCGCCCTATCCGGTTTGTGCTACCGGTGCCGTTGCGTTCAGTCCCAAATGTCTTTGTCCACTATTGGCGAAGGAGCCAAAAATATGAACAACGGCCTAATTGCGTCCGGGGTGTTGACGTTGGCATTGATGTCCACGTCGGCAACCGCGCAGCAAACTGAATACCCCCTGACAATTTCCAATTGCGGCTTCGATCAGACCTTTGACGCGGCGCCAAACGCCACTGTTACCGTCGGTCAGTCAACGACTGAGCTGCTCTACCTGCTGGGTTTGGGCGAAAAAGTCGCGGGCACATCGGTCTGGTTCAATCCGGTATTGCCTCAGTTTGCAGAGCTGAACGCAGGCATTGAGCGCCTGGCAGACAACGATCCAAGCTTTGAGAGCGTCTTGAACAAAAAGCCAGACCTCGTGACAGTCATGTACGAATGGCATGTCGGTGCCGAGGGCATCGTGGCCACACGAGATATGTTCCACGATGTTGGCGTTCCAACCTATGTGATGCCAACAGATTGCGAGAGCAAAGACAACTTGGCTGGTGGCGATGGTACGCGCTCTGAATTATTTTCAACCGAACAGCTCTACAAAGCCATCTCACAACTCTCCGTGATCTACGATGTGCAACCCAATGGGGGTGAACTCGTTGAGAGTTTGAAAGCGATCGAAGCCGACGCGATTGCCAAGGCCCAAGCGCTTAACCTGCCCAAAGGCACTTCGGCACTCTTTTGGTTTTCCTCGGCGGACATGGAGTCAGATCCCTATGTTGCAGGTCGACAGGGGGTCCCTGCTTACATGATGGACAAACTAGGGGTCGACAATGTGGTGACCTCTGATGAGGAATGGCCATTGGTTGGCTGGGAAACCCTTGCCAAAGCTGATCCAGCTTTCATCGTGATTGCTGAGATGAACCGTCGTCGCTTCCCTGCTGATGATGTCGAAATGAAGCGTCAGTTCCTGATGAACGACCCCGTGGCATCCGAGATGACCGCAGTCAAAGAAGGCCGTATCATCACCATCGACGCACATGCCATGAGCCCAACCGTGCGGGCTATCTATGCGCTGGACCAGGTTGCTGAGGCGCTAGAAGGCTACGATTTGAAATGACAGTGACCGACCGGAGACCGAACCGGTCGGCTTCTCGCAATCTGTGGAAATGGGCGGCCATAGCGCCGCCCCTTCTGTTCATTGCGTTGGTGGCTGGCACGGCTATGGGGGAAACTAGCATTCCAATGGATGTGGTCCTGAAAGTGCTGTCCAACAAAATTTTTGGTGCAGCCTATCCGGTTGATCGCATCGATTCCGGCATCATTTGGAGCTACCGGCTTGCCCGTGCGGTTGTGGCCGCTTGTTGCGGGGCTGGGTTGGCCTTGTCTGGTGTTGTGCTCCAGGCACTATTACGCAACAGCCTTGCCGACCCCTATTTGTTGGGGATCTCTGCGGGGGCCTCTACGGGAGCCGTTGCCGTTGCCGTTATGGGCCTTGGCGGTGGGCTGATCTCCATGTCCATGGGTGCCTTTGCGGGTGCCATCTTAGCCTTTGCTTTTGTTGCGATGCTTGCCTCTTTGGCGGGGGGAGGCACCGGGCTGCGCGCCGCTGGTGTGATCGTACTGGCCGGGATCGCCGGGTCTCAGCTGTTTAACGCCTTGACCGCCTTTCTGATCGCAAAATCCGCCAATGCAGAACAGGCCCGCGGGATCATGTTCTGGTTAATGGGCAACCTCAGCGGCGTGCGATGGGCTGATACCGTTACCGTTGTGCCTGCGGCTCTTTTTGGTTTGTTGGTCTGTATACTCAACATTCGCGCTTTGGATGCCTTTACCTTCGGTTCTGACAGCGCTGCCTCTCTTGGTATTGCCGTAAAACGCGTGCAATTTGGTCTGATCGGCGTTGCCGCGCTTATGACGGCTGCGATGGTCTCTATCACCGGTTCGATTGGTTTTGTGGGCTTGGTCATTCCGCATGCCATGCGCCTGGTCGTAGGGACGCGCCACCGCGCGCTTATTCCGGCTTCTGCTTTGGCTGGGGCGATCTTTCTCATTATGGCAGATATCATTGCACGCATTGTAATCCCTGGTCAGGTCTTGCCCATTGGGGTTGTGACAGCCCTGGTTGGTGCGCCGGTGTTTGCGTTGATCCTGATCGGTCGGAGAGCAGCAGTATGATCCTTCGATGTGAAAACTTGGGCTGGCGCGTCCGCCGAAAAGAGATAGTCTCCAACGCGTCGCTGTCGATGAATGAGGGCGAAATGCTGGGTTTGATCGGCCCAAATGGGTCGGGCAAGTCTACCTTGTTGCGCATGTTGGCAGGGGTTCGCTATCCCAGCACCGGGCGGGTCTACCTGGGTGGCACCCCCATGGCGGAGTTGCGCCAACGGGATATCGCTCAGAAATTGGCCCTAGTAGAGCAGCACGCTGATACGGAAGAGAGGATCACCGTCCGAGAGGCGGTTGAGCTTGGGCGTACGCCGTTCCTTTCGGTACTGCAGCCCTGGAGCCATGAGGACGAGGCCATCGTATTGCATGCGATTGCCGCTGTAGATCTGCATGGGTTTGAAAACCGGAACTGGCACACGCTTTCGGGCGGCGAACGCCAACGCGTCCAGATTGCGCGGGCCCTGGCGCAACAGCCGCAGGTGTTGTTGCTCGACGAGCCAACCAATCATCTGGATATCAAACACCAGTTAGCCATTTTGCAATTGGTGAAAGAGCTACCGATAACAAAAGTGGTTGCTTTGCACGATTTGAACCAGGCCATGATATGTGACCGGATTTGTGTGATGCATTCTGGGCGGATTGAGACCTTGGGGGCCCCCTGTGAAATTCTGACAGAAGAGCGTCTGATGAAGACATTCGGGGTCTGCGGCCATTTTATGACCGACCCCTTTGATGGCTCGCCTGTCATTCGCTTTCACCGCGCTCATAAAGAGGACTGACCAATGAGATCAATACTGTCTTTCTTTTTGCTGGTAATCCCAAGCCTCGCTCTGTCCGAAACCTATGAGGTGCAGATGCTGAACCGAAACGCCAACGGTTCAATGGTCTATGATCCTCCCTATTTAAACATCCAAGCCGGAGACAGCATCAAATTTGTCGCAACACGGCCAGGTCACAATGCTGCTAGTATCAAGGGCATGATCCCCGATGGTGCCACTGCGATCAAGGGCAGGTTGAATGAGGAAATCACCGTGACTTTGAATGTTGAAGGTCTTTACGGCATCAAATGCACTCCACATTTTGACATGGGTATGGTCATGCTGATTGAGGTCGGGGCGCAAAGGGCCAGAGCAGAAGACCTTCCCGATGGCCTGCCAGAGCGTGCTGCCGCACGGTTGCACAGCTACCTTGCAGAAAAAAACTGAAGTCCTGCGCGCCGCCAAAATAGAGGGCTTGCCAAAAGACTCTAGCTGGGACGTCATCTGATGGTCCTTGCTGGCAATGGGCAGGTCTTCCGATTGCCTGGCGTCGGCAGAATGTACAGGCGGTTAGCAGTAAAGGAAATTTCAATTCTGCTGCGATAGCCTACGGGGAACCTGCGGTTTCAGACAGAAGGCTGACATGAGCAAGACCCGCCTGGCATTGATGCCCTTAACCTATATCGCTCTTGTGCTTGGCACGATGCCAAGTCGCGCTGCTGAGCAGTTTTCGATCGTGAACGAAAGCTTCTTTGGCCAAGGGAACTCCGTGGTGCAGCCGGTACTGGCCCGTCATTCTCCGTCTTCGGTCTTGACGCCACAGCCCGCCCCAGAGGGGCTTGAGGCTGAGATGGAGGCAGTACAGGCCAATCTGGCCAGCCTCTTTGCGGATCGTCGCGGCACCAGTATGTTCCGAGCCCTGCCACAGGGGGTTGCGAAGGGGGCAATCGCAAAGCTGATGCAGCTGATCGCCAGTGCGGAGGCGGGCGGCGCGCAATATGATGCTGTGCAACACGCGGCCACTGTGAAACCACGCAAACGCCCAACATCAATGACGGTTGGAGAGATCTACGATTGGATCGCCCGGACCCCGGGGCAGCAGCATGCGATTGGCCGCTACCAGTTCATTCCGGCTACCCTGAAACGGCTCGTGCGTCATGTCGGGGCCAAACGGGAAGATGTGTTTTCGCCAAAGCTGCAGGATCGTCTGGCACATCAGCTGCTAGAGGAAGCTGGGTTGAGCGCTATGCTCGCCAAGGACATGAGCCGGACCGATTTCATGAACAATCTTGCCAAGATCTGGGCTGGGTTGCCGACCTCGAGTGGCAAGAGCTATTATCACGGTTATGCTGGCAATCGCGCCACCATGACATGGGCGCATTTTGATGCCGAAATGGCCCGAATTTTCCCCAGTTGAGCGGGGTCAGGCTGGGCTTTGCTGCGTCAAGGCCCGGGCGTAGAGGCGGCGCATCACCAGCGCAGTCAGATACATCGGGACTTGGTAACAGCCCAGAAAGATCAGCAAGGGATCTGTGGTGCTGGCGGGCAAGGCAATCAGGAACAGTGCAAAGTTGCGGTTCCCAGCCACCACCGATGTCGGCACCGCGATATCGGCCGCGCCGCGCCGCATGATCCAACGAAAACACAGGTACTGCAGTCCGAAGTTGGCCAAACAGACGAGTCCAAGCCATTTGGCGACCTCAAAAGGCGCGCGGTAGAGTGCCGGGCCAAGGGCGGCCATCAAGCCGATCACAATCACTGCCAGCGCTAGAATGGTGAGACCATCCACTGCCCGGGCAGAGCGTTCGGCCAGGTTGGGGGCAAAAATATGGCGGCAGACAAAGGCCAGCCCAACGGTCACTGCAATGGTCGCTGTTAAACGCAGCGAAGCGCTCAATACGTTCCACAGGCTGCCCAGTTCGGGCGAAAGCAGAAACACTGGGATCACGGTGAGGGGCATCAAAGCGGTGCCAATGATCAGCAAACGAAAAGCTGGCTCGGGTGCATGGCCCAAGAGCAATGTGATATTTGGGCTGCCGGTGACCGAAGGCGCTGATAGCATCAGCACCAGCGCCACGGCCAAAGGCGTGGCGGCAATGCCGAGAGCCCAGAACAGGATCACAGCGAGAAGCGGCAGCAGCATCTGCAGAATCAGCACTGATTTGAGGCTGGAGAGCCCGTCTTTCAAACCGCCAAAGGCACGGGGGGCTCCGATGCGAAAGGCGGTGAGAAACAAAAGCCCGGCCACCATTTCTGGCAGCCAGGGTTTGAGGGCGCTGGCCAGATCCTTGAGCAGGAAACCAGCCAGCAGCCCCAGTATCATTGCCACCTGCCCATGGCGGGCGACAATGGTCAGGAGCGTGATCATCCTGTTATCCGCCAGCGGGTCCGCTGCGCAGGTTGTTGGGCAACCAGGTGGCCAGTTCCGGCCAGGCCACTAGGATCACCACCATGACCAGCATCAGACCAACCATGGGAATGGCGGTTTTTGCAATGTAGGAGATCTCGTGGCGGGTCATGCTTTGCAGCACAAAGAGGTT
>CAJXIL010000172.1 GCA_913054455.1 uncultured Roseobacter sp. | reverse complement strand
TTGCATCTTCACGGATACGTGCGGACTTACCGCGCAGGGCGCGCAGGTAGTACAGTTTGGCGCGACGAACGCGGCCACGACGCACAACGGTGATGCTGTCGATATTGGTGGAATGCAGTGGGAACACACGTTCCACGCCTTCACCAAACGAAATCTTGCGAACGGTGAAGGAACCAGCAATGCCCGAGCCATTTTTACGGCTGATGCATACGCCTTCGTAGTTCTGAACGCGCGAACGCGAACCTTCAGTTACTTTATAGCCAACACGGATGGTGTCACCGGCTTTGAAGTCAGGGATGTCTTTCCCCAGGGCGGCAACTTGTTCCGCCTCCAACTGTGCGATCAGGTCCATCTGATCTTCTCCTATTTTGCTCGTGGTTTTCCACGAAGTATTTGCGCGTCCTCAGAGCTCTTGGTCTTCACCGGGTCCCGCATCCGCAGCCCGCCAGAGGTTAGGTCGTCTGTTCATTTAGTGTTGCGCTGGAGTGCTGCAGCAAAACCGAAGAAGGCTTCCGAAACACTGTCCCAACGTCAAACGGCCCGCAATCGGCTTATCGATTCCAGACTGGCGTTAATTAGGAGGGTTGCATCGGTCGGTCAAGGGTAAACAGAAGAACCGCACCGAGCAGGACAGATTGCCCTACTAAATTTAGTTAGAGCCCTTTTTGGGGAGCTCTGGGATCCCTTCCGGTGGCCAGGGCGCGGTCAGTTCGGTCTGGACAAGCTTCGCATGATCCAGGGGGAGACGAATTAGAGGTTCGATTGGGTTCGTAGCAAGAGGCGATGTTGTGTTTTGTTCATTGAGCGGCTTGGGTATTCTTTGTGGCCGCCGTACTGACAAGTTTCGCAACTGATAACCGTTGTTTGTCACGACCTGTTTCGCGTTGTGGTTTTCATAAAAGCTCTCATAAAAACTTTGGGGCGTTTGGCCGGTTACTTGTAAAAAGGCAGCGTACCAGGATTGCTCCTCTCCCAAAGCTTGGAACAACGCTGAAACCACCTCAAGTCCGTGCTTTGCAATTAGATGTGCCGCCGCGAGCTCACCGAGACTATAAACGTCCTGTCTATTCTCTTTCAGCCGGCCATAGTGTTCGAGATCGGATAGGTTTGGAACGCGCTGTTTTTCGTAGTCAGCGAGGCCAATTTTTGCGTAGGTCGACAGATCAAAATCTGTTGTTGTCAGCCGCGCCACAACATGAGCAACGCCTTCAATGAACCAGATCGCGCCAGGAAGCAGGAACGACCTCTTATTGTTACCAACTGGCCTTGGCATGATGCCGGACACCTGGAATTGTATACTATGGGTCAACTCATGGGCCAGCACGAACTTCAATTGTGCAAGAGACTTTCCGCTGAACTCTTCGACACCGGCGGGCACGCAGATCCAAATGTGGCCGGATATGGCCTGGCCAGCAGCCCCTATGGTGGGCGGGCAAAATTCGTTGGCATAAGCAGAAGTGTTTGCGGATCGGGGTCTTCCGGTTGCGGAGGCAACCTCAATGACTTCGTCGGGGGTGACAGCAACGAGGATTTGTTCGGTGCCTGCCAGTTCTAAGCCCAGTTTTGCAGGCACTTGTACAAAGAGGTCATGCAGGATTTCTTCGATCTGGGTAACAGCTGTTGGTGCAACCGAAGGTGCTGCGGTGAGATCGAAGGGCTTGGTTCGGGCGGGCCAGAATTTTTGCAGATCCGGATTGATCAGCCCCAATCTGCGGCAATAGACACTGGCGTTGTGCTTGATCAAAGAGGGTTCTGTCGGCATCCCGTGTTTCCGTGCAAAGTTTTGTAGCGCTCGATGTGTGCGCCGCCCATACAACCCGTCAACAGGTCCGACGGCAAAGCCGGAGGTGTTCAGCTGCGCTTGGAGGCATTTGACGCTGCTTTTGAAATCAGCCTGCGCCGCAGTGGCGGTCAGGGTGCTTAGGAGGGACCACAGCAGCAAAGCCCAGAGTTTTGTGACCTTCATTGGTCTCCCTATCGGGCTTTTGCCACTGTTGCAGATCCATTATTGCTTTTGCAGCAGGGCGCCAAAGAAATTTATGCCGGTCTCCAGGTTTTCGATGGAAAGCCGCTCATTGGTGCCATGAAAGCGCGCCAGATCCGAGCCTTCGATTTTGAAGGGATTGATCCGATAGGCGTTCTTGGCGGCCTTGCCATAGTGGCGCGCGTCCGTCGCGGCAATGGTCAAACCGGGGACTGTGGCCAGCGGACCAAAGGCATCCAGGATCGAGGCTTTGATATCTGCATACCCCGAGGCGGCAGAGGAGGAGACCGGCGAGGCCGGGTTGGCCTGATTTTCATCGTAGCGGATCTCAATTTCAGGATCGTCGATTGTCTGGCGTACATGCGCGACGATGTCTTCAACGGAGTCGCGCGGGTGAATGCGAAAATTGATCTTGGCAGAGGCCTCTGCGGCTAGCACATTGTCTTTGCTCGATCCCGTCAGCATTGTAGGCGCAGTGGTGCTGCGCAGCATTGCATCGGTGGTGGGAGAGCTGGCAAGTATGTTTTCCAGTAGCGGCTTGAACAGCCAGCGGTTGGCAAAAACCACCCGTTGACCAAAGGAGAAATGGCGCCCCAGCGAGTCAAAGAATTCCTCTGATAGTCCTGTCAGCCCACCGGGCACCGGGTTGTCCTGCAACCGAGCAACCGCTTTGGCGATACGACCCACGGCAGTGACGCGCGGCGGCATCGAGGAATGCCCGCCTGCGGATTTGGCCACGAGTTCCAGTGTCACGTAACCCTTTTCCGATAGGTTGATACTGGCCACGGGCTGGTCCAGGCCAGGGATGACCTTGTCCAGCACAAAAGAACCCTCATCCAGCATCCAGTCCAGCTCAATGCCCAATTGGTTGAGGTGCACCGCAACCGCCATGGCGCCAAGCCCGCCGATTTCCTCATCTCCGCCAAAGCTGAAATAGACTGTGCGCTTGGGGGTGAAGCCATCTGCGATCATCTTCTCTGCGGCTGTGAGCATGGCGATGACGGCACCCTTGTCATCCAGGGTGCCACGCCCCCAGACAAATTCCTCATCGATCACCCCGGAAAACGGCTCATGTTCCCACAGGTCATGGGACCCGGGTGCAATGGGTACGACATCGTAATGACCGGCCAGCAGAATTGGGGCGAGGCTGTCATCACTGCCTTTCCACATATAGAGCGGTGTCTGCCGGGCCAGAACTTCGCGGCTCATGGTGCTGTGCACCAGCGGATAGCGCTTTTCCAGGAAGGTCACAAAGGCCGCAAAATCGGGATGTTTCAAATCTGTGGAAACGGTTCTGAATTTCACCGCCTCGGATAGATCTTTGGTTGCCTGCTCGATATTTGCATGCAGATCATAGGGTTCGCCTGTAGCAGGGGTGGCCTCGGGCGTGTAGCGCAGCGTGTTGAAGAGCAGTATGGCCAGCAGGACCACAACTACCAATGCCAGTCCCGCCAAGAGGCGCAGTATTACTCGACCCATCAATTCTCTCCCCGGGCTGAGCATTTCCCTGATGCGGTGCATAAGGGTGAGCTCAGTCAAAATGCCAAATGATTATCGGCATGATGCATAGAAGAGGGCGGGCTGTCGTGGTTAACTATACGTCACTTCTTTTTGCGCTTGGGTTTCGGCGTGGGTCGGCTGGCCTCATAGGCCTGCCACAGGTCCGGGCGGCGGGCCTTGGTGATTTTTTCCGACATCTCGTGACGCCATTCGGCGACTTTGCCATGGTGGCCGGACATCAGAACATCCGGGATCTTGCGCCCCTGCCATTCCGTCGGGCGGGTATATTGTGGGTGTTCCAGCAGACCGGAGGAGAAGCTCTCTTCCTCGGTGGAGGCCTGATTGCCCAGCACGCCGGGGATCAGGCGTACGGTGGCGTCAATCAGGGACTGGGCAGCCAGTTCACCACCGGTCATGACAAAGTCCCCCAGGGAGACCTCCTGAATATTGTAGTGCTCCAGCACCCGTTCATCGACACCTTCAAAGCGCCCACAAAGCAGCGTTACGCCATCGCAACGCGCCAAGTTTTGCATCAGGGCCTGATCCATTGGTTTGCCACGCGGAGTGAGATAGATCAGCGGCCAGTTGCCACCCTGGGGGGCGGTGGTGTCCTGCATCGCGTGATCAATGGCATTGCCCAGAACATCCGCCCGCAACACCATACCGGCGCCGCCACCCGCTGGGGTGTCATCGACGTTGCGATGTTTGCCGATACCAAATTCGCGCAGATCCACTGTCTCCAGCTGCCACAAACCTTCCTGTAGCGCCTTTCCGGTCAGGCTCTCGCCTAGCACACCGGGAAAGGCGGTGGGAAACAGCGTCAGGATCTTAGCCTTCCACACGCCAACCAGCTCTGGCGTTGGCGTCATCAGCTCACGCGGCTTGAAAGAGGGGCGGATAGCCTTGCGGCCATGGGATTTGTTTGGAGTCGTCATAAAGTTGCTGTTTAGTGCAATCAGGTTTTTGCGCAATAGAAAGCATTGGTGTTTGGATGAATTCAGAACTGCGGCCCAAGGCACCGAACCTCAATCACGATGCGACCCTTGAGGAGGTTCAGGCACGCACACAGGCGCTTTGGCCCCGTGCTGCAAAGGCAGCTGGCCTTGCCGAGGAGGGGGCCGTTTTTCGCAGGCTAGGGTCCAACCGGTTGCTAGAGCATCGCCGCTGTGTGCTGGAGGTCAAGACAGTCGATGGACAGAGCTTTGTGTTGCGGGCTGATTTCGATAGGTTGAACCCTCGGGCGTTGAACCGACAGCTGGAACGGCAAAGCAAGGCCGCCCAAAGCCTTATGCCAGTGCTTGGTGTGTCTGCTCCCGAGATGTTGTGGAAGGATCCACAACATCCCTATGCTTTGATGGCTTTTGTCCAAGGCGACACAGCTTACCGCACCTTGGCACTGACGGACTATGGCTTTGGAGCTAGAGACGACGTCTTGCGTCGGATCGGCAAGGCTGTGGGTGAACTGCACAGGGTATCGGATGCAGGAGTGCGGCAGTTTTGGCCAAAACCGTTTCTGAAAATGGTCACTAACCGGGCGCTAGAGGTGCGCGAAGGAAAGCTTTGGTTGCCTAAACCTAACAGATTTCTTGGACTATGTGCGCATTTGCATCGCGCCGCCCGGGTCGCGCGGGGCAATGAGTTCCGCAGCGCTTTGGCACATGGTGACTTACATCTGCGCAATATCATCATGTCGGAAAGGGGCGTTTCGTTTATTGATTTTCTGAATCACAACGCCATTTTTCCGCAGCGTGATATTGCCGATATCTGGCTGGCAAACTGCCCAGAGCACCTTGCCTCTGATGGAAACACGCCTGGATTCGGCCTGGTCGCTCAGGCGGATTGGGCGGCTTTTGAAGAAGGCTATGGTGCCAGTTTGACGGATGACCCGGTGTTCCGGTTCTTGTTTGCTTGGCGCCTGTTTAGGTTTTGGGTCAGCCTGGGCCGGAAGCTGCCAGAGTTGCAACGAAACTCACAGACGGCCGTATCGGTCGTCCGGGTTCTGGATGCATTGCTCGCAGATGAAGCTGGCTGACCTCTCGGTCTAAAACAAGCCCTCTGGTGGATCTGCGATTATGCGACCCTGTTCCAGGTCAACCGTGGGCACCACTGCCAGGGTAAAGGGCAGAAACACAGTGCCTTTCAGCCCAGCCCCGGTCAGTTCCAGCAGATCGCTGGCGCCGTGGTTCTGTACGGATTTTACTGTGCCCAACAGTGCCCCGCCGGTGTCAAAGACCTCTACCCCGATCAGATCGGCGTGGTAATACTCATCACTGGGCAGCGTTGGCAGTTGATCGCGGGTGGTGAAGAGGCGTACCCCCTTCAGGGCATCGGCTTGCTCTTTGGTCTCAACACCTGCAATGCGGCCAGTGAAACCGCCCTTTACCGCGCGATTCAGAGTTAGGAAAAAGCTCTGGCTGCCATCCTCATTGCTGAGAGGCGAATAGGTCTCGATCTCTTCGGGCTGGGCGCAAAAGCTCTTGAGACGGACCTCGCCGCGGACGCCGTAAGATCCAGCAAGGGCACCTACGCAAATCAGATCACTTTGGGGGGCACTCATGGTTTCACTCTCCGGCGCAGAACCCGGCGCGCATCCATTGGCCGCCAGATTTTGCGCATAGGTCCTTTTGGTGGCTGCGCTCAAACAGAATGCCTGAGGTAAAGGCGATCGCAACAAAAATTACAAGGCGGATCAGGCGTCCCATTGGTTCACCGCGTCTCGATCGTCAATGATGGTTGACGCATTTCCCAGCCCTGGCGTTCCAGTTCCGGGCTATCGTGCAACTCTTCGGGCAGGCCGATACAGAAATAGCCGACCAGTTGCCAGCTCTCTGGAACTTGCAGATCGCGGCTAAGTTGATCAGGGTCCAGCACCGAGACCCAGCCCAGCCCCAGTCCTTCGGCGCGCAGGGCAAGCCAGAACAATGTGATGGCTGTAACCACCGAATAGCGCCGCATCTCGGGCATGGTGCCGGCACCCAGCCCATGGCCTTGGGCTGTCTCGTCATCACAATAAATCGCGAGTTGAATCGGGGCTTCGCGCATGCCCGACAGTTTCAGGTCGGCATAGCGGCTTGCCCGCTCACCGGAATAACCAGCAAGAGCCTCTGCATTTGCGGTTTCAAAATTCTTCAGGGCGGCAGTCCGCGCGGCATCACTGGTGATGCGCAGGATGCGCCAGGGTTCGCTCAACCCCACTGAGGGAGCCAGCTGGATGGTGTTGAGGCAGCGCGCGAGCACTGCCTCATCAACCGGATCATTGCGGAAGCGACGCACATCGCGTCGCATCCGCATCAACAGATCAAGTTGGGAGCGGAACGCTTTGGGAAAGGCGCCATCAGGTGCCTCCCCATCAAGCCCCAAAGGGGGCAGGTCCCGCGACCCCATTGCCTTATTCCGCGTCTGCGGCAGGCTCAGCGGCCTTGGCTGCTTTTTCTTCAGCGCGTTCCTGGGCTTTTTTGCCAGGAGTGCCCTTCTTAGGGTTGTTGCGCTCTGCTTTTTCACGGACGCCAGCGGCTTCCAGCATACGAGCGATACGGTCGGTGACCTGAGCACCCTGGTCGAGCCAGTACTGAACGCGCTCCA